>NZ_JBBNLM010000022.1:0-31339 GCF_040092475.1 Collinsella sp. CLA-ER-H10 | reverse complement strand
TTCGGCCGTGCGCGGGCGCCCGGTCGGCGGCCCGTTCTGGGCGCGCCTCAATCGTAGCCCGAGACGGTCCCGGGCTGACAATTTCGACTGTAATGGACGTTCTTGAATGACTAGTCGTTTAAGAACGTCCCCAATGACTGGGTCGGAAAAATTCTTAAAAAAGTTCTTGCCCTGAGCTGATTCGTCCGTATAATAATCTTCGTTGCTTGAGAGCACGCACCTATTCCTCGGTAGCTCAATGGTAGAGCACGCGGCTGTTAACCGCGCTGTTGTAGGTTCGAGTCCTACCCGGGGAGCCAGAATTTTCCAGCCCTTTCTGTTGGGCTTTAAATTCCTCGGTAGCTCAATGGTAGAGCACGCGGCTGTTAACCGCGCTGTTGTAGGTTCGAGTCCTACCCGGGGAGCCAGGTTGTAAAACCCGCCGCTTATGCGGCGGGTTTTTTCATGCCGCGATCGCCTGGCAC
The DNA here is from genome assembly GCF_040092475.1 of Collinsella sp. CLA-ER-H10. Taxonomy (NCBI): domain Bacteria; kingdom Bacillati; phylum Actinomycetota; class Coriobacteriia; order Coriobacteriales; family Coriobacteriaceae; genus Collinsella; species Collinsella sp. CLA-ER-H10. Next base: position 30,875 of record NZ_JBBNLM010000022.1, on the reverse strand, counting down.
GAACGTTGCCATATCAACATTTCGTGTCGAGGATGTAATCCCGTGACCCACCACCTCAACATGGCGCGGTCGTTGTAGAATATTGCGATGATTGCTCCCACGAGATGGTGCCGCGAGCACCAGATAAGGAGATTCTTGTGTCTGAGACCATTAACGGCAGTCTGAGCGTCTCGAACGACGTTATTGCCGATATTGCCGGTTATGCCGCGATGACGTGCTATGGCGTCGTCGGTATGGCCGAACAGCTCCAGGGCGCCGAGAGCGTGCGCCTGCTTGCCGGTCAGCGCCTCCGCAAGGGCGTGCTTGTCTCCGCCGACGAGAACGGCCTTACGGTCGATCTTCACGTCGTGCTCGAGAACGGCGTCAACATGAAGTCCGTCTGCCACAATCTTTCGAGCTCCGTTGCCTTTACCCTGCAGGAGATCGCCCAGATCGATCCCACCAGCCTTAAGATCGGCATTCACATCGACGCGCTCAAGAGCCGTCTGAACTAGCATCCGAAAACGGAGATTCAAATACCCATGATTGCAAAGACCATTCGCACCTGTTTTCCGATCGCTGCGGCTGCCGTTTCCGACAAGGCCGAGGAGATCAACAAGCTCAACGTCTTCCCCGTACCCGACGGCGACACCGGCACCAACATGTCGCTCACGCTCGCCTCGGTGACCAAGGAGCTTTCCGCCCTTCCCGCCGATGCCGATATGGAGGCCATCGCCGGCGCCATCACCCACGGCTCCCTCATGGGTGCCCGCGGTAATTCCGGCGTCATCACGTCGCAGATCCTGCGCGGCGTGGCCGAGGGCCTTGTCTCTGCCGACGAGCCTATTACGTCCGCCAATATCGCCTTCGCCTTCCGTCGTGCCGTCAAGGTTGCCTTCCAGGCTGTCCGTAAGCCCATCGAGGGCACGATCCTCACGGTTCTGCGTGATGTTTCGACCAAGGCAGACGAGTGCGAGAAGAAGAAGTTCTCTGCCGAGGATGCGCTCGACGCCATCGTCGTCGAGGCCTACCAGTCCGTCGCTCGTACGCCCGACCTGCTGCCCGTTCTGAAGGAGAACGGCGTGGTTGACTCCGGCGCCTTTGGCTTTGCTATTTTCCTTGAGAACTTTGTTGCCGCCGCGCTTGGCCGCAGCACCGTTGTCGAGGATTTCTCCGCCACGTTTGATTCCGCTGGCTCTGCCCGCGACGCGGCCCTCGGTCGCGTTAAGATCGAGGCCAACGACGATTGGGAGGGCTCGGAGTTCCGCTACTGCAACGAGTTCCTGTTTAAGGCCGACGCCCCGTTTGACGAGGACGAGTGCCTTAAGTTCCTTGGTTCCATGGGCGACTGTGAGCTACTCGTGGGCGCCTATCCCGATTACAAGATCCATGTGCACTCCAACACCCCCAACCTGGTGCTCGAGCACATGCTTCAGCTCGGTCAGATCTATGAGGTCTTTATCCACAACATGGAGATGGAGGCCCACGACCGTACCGCTAAGATTCACGAGGATCAGGAGAAGGCCGCCGAGCCCGCGAAGGCCCTGGGCTTTGTCGCCGTTGCCGCCGGTTCCGGTGAGGCCGACATCCTCAAGTCCCTCGGCGTTGACGTGATCGTCTCGGGTGGCCAGACCATGAACCCCTCGACCGCCGACCTGTTGGGCGCCGTCGACCAGGTCAACGCGACCTCGGTCATCATCCTGCCCAATAACGGCAACATCCGCATGGCTGCCGAGGCCGCAGCCTCTGCCTGCACCGACAAGAAGGTCGCCGTCGTTCCCACCAAGACCGTCCCGCAGGCGTTCTCCGCGCTGTTCGCCGTCCTGCCCGATTCTGAGCTCGAGGACGCCGTTGCCGCCATGGTTGACGCCATCAGCGAGGTCCGCGATGGCGAGGTCACCCGCGCCGTGCGCGACTCCAGCGCCTCGGACGGCTCTCCGATTCACTCCGGTGACGTCATGGGCATCATCGCCGGCTCAATCGACGTGGTCGGTTCCGACGTGAAGCAGGTCACGCTCGACTGCATCAACCGCATGCAGGAGGAAGAGGAAGGCGACGCGCTGACGATTCTGGCCGGCGAGGAGCTATCCGACGAGGCCTTCCAGGAGATCGTCGACGCCATCGAGGAGGCTCAACCCGATCTGGAGATCGACGCCCATCGTGGCGAGCAGCCGCTCTATCCCGTGATCTTCTCGATCGAGTAGGCTCTGCCTATGTCCGAGCTGTGCTCCGTGCCGCGCGTCTCGGAGCGCTTTGCCCAGAGCAATGCGCTCGACGAGGATATCGCGCGACTCAAATATGTTTCGGGTAAACGTGAGGAGGCCCTTCGCCGTCTGGGAATTCGGACGGTGGGGGACCTCCTTCTCCATATCCCTCATCGATACCTGGACTTTACCCGTTCTTGGTCTATCGAGATGGCGCCCATCGGTACTGTGTGCACCATCATCGCCACGGTCGACCGTATCGTCCAAAAACAGCCGCGTCCGCGCATGCAGGTGACCGAGGTCTCACTCGTTGACGAGACGGGCGTGCTGCAGGTCGCCTTTTTCCGCCAGCCCTGGATTGCCCAGCAGCTTAAGCAGGGCGACCGCCTGGCCGTGATGGGCAAGGTTGAGTTTGCCTACGGTTTTAAGCAGATGGCCTCTCCGCACTTTGAAAAGCTCGAGGAAGGGCGTGCTGCGGGTACCATTTTGCCGGTCCATTATGTGAGTGACGGCGTGAGCCAGGCGTGGATGCGCCGCATCGTAAGCGGCGCGCTCGAGGTCGTCGTCAATCCCTTCGACCCGATTCCCGCACGCTTGCGCGTCAAGCGCCGCCTGATGAGCAATGCCCGCGCGCTTCGATCGATCCACTTTCCATCGAGTATGGCTGAGCGGGATATCGCGCGACGTCGCCTTGCTTATGAGGAGTGCCTTTACCTTCAGCTGGCGCTTCGCCTGCGCAACGATGGCGGCCTAGTCGATGTGGTGCCCTATGCCCACACCGCGGGCGAGCACCTGGCCGCACTCAAGCAAGCCCTGCCGTTTTCGCTGAGCGACGAGCAGGAGGTCGCGTTCCAAGATATCCTGCGCGATATGTGTGATGGCGGGCGTGTGATGAACCGCCTGCTGCTGGGCGATGTCGGTACCGGTAAGACCGCCGTTGCCGCCTGCGCGCTGGCTGTGGCTGCCGATAGCGGCACGCAGGCCTGTGTTATGGCGCCCACGGGCGTGCTGGCGCGCCAATATGCCGATAAGACCGGCCCTCTGCTCTCTCAGGCCGGCATGTCCTGGGCGCTTCTGACGGGTGCCACGCCGGCCGCAGAGCGCGAGCGCATCCATGCACAGCTGGAATCGGGCGAGCTTGACGTGCTCTTTGGCACCCATGCGGTGCTTTCGGATGACGTTGCGTTCAAGCATCTGTCGCTTGTCGTCATCGACGAGCAGCACCGGTTTGGCGTCGGCCAACGTAACGCCCTACGCGCGAAGGGCCCCGGTGCCGATCTGCTCGTTATGACGGCAACGCCAATCCCGCGTACGCTGGCGCTTTCGGTCTACGGCGATCTGGACACGAGTATCATCCGCCATCGGCCCGTCCCTGGCGCTGGCGTGACGACACGCGTGCTCACCGAGTCGAGCCGCGACCTCGCCTATGGCGCCATCCGCGAGGCGCATGCAAAGGGCCAGCAGGCCTACGTGATTTGCCCACTTGTGGAGCCGAGTGATTCGGCCGATGAGCTGGAAGACGTACCTGGTATCGCCCGCGACGACGAGGGCCGCGTGACGGTCCCCGTGCCGCTGCACGATACGGCAACCGAGCTCGATCGCCTGCGTCTGGCGTTGCCGGGTCTTGTCATCGAGCGCCTTCACGGCCGCATGCCGGCGGGGGAGAAGGACCAGGTTATCGAGGCCTTCAAGCGTGGCGAGATTGACGTGCTCGTCTCGACTACGGTGGTCGAGGTGGGCGTTGACGTGCCCAACGCCACCGTCATGGTCATCGAGAACGGCGAGCGCTTTGGTTTGGCTGCCCTGCACCAGCTGCGCGGCCGCGTGGGCCGTGGCGGCGTGTCGGGCACGTGCCTGGTCATGACGCACTCCAAGGGCAACGGCGGCGCATCGGCGGCGCAAGATCGTCTGCAATCGCTCGAAAAAACCTCGGATGGCTTTACGCTCGCCCAGATGGACCTGCGCCTGCGCCATGAAGGCGAGATCCTGGGTTATCGCCAGCATGGTGGTGTGACCCTGCGCTTTGTCGACCTGGATGCCGACGAGGAACTGATCGAGTGGGCCCATTTGGACGCGGTCGAGCTCTTGCGGTATGCTTGCACCCTTGACTCCGTGGCGACGCGCCCCCTGCGCGATGCGGTCGCCATGCGATATCGACACATTTTTAAGGAGGTCAGCGGAGGATGAGAATCATCGGCGGCGAATGGCGCGGTCGTAAGATCGAGGAGCCCCGTGGTCGCGATGTCACCCGCCCCACGACTGATCGCGTACGCGAGGCGTGCGCATCTATGGTCATGTCGGCATTCGACTTCGATCTGGACGAGGTCCGTGTGCTGGACGCCTTTGGCGGCTCCGGTGCCTTAGGGTTAGAGATGCTCTCTCGTGGGGCTCGCTTGCTCACGACGTTTGAGATTGATCGCAACGCCGCGCGGCTCATTACCAAGAATATCGAGTCGCTCTGCCGTGACCGTGCGCGTTGGCGCGTGGTCACGGGCGACATGCTGGCGAGTGCCTCGCGCGGTCGTGTACCGGGCGCCCCCTTTGATCTGGTCCTGCTTGACCCGCCCTATGCTTTTGGTGCCGAGCCGGTCGAGGAACTGCTGCAGAACCTGGCTCAGCAGGGTCTGCTTGCACCTGGCGCTTTTGCCCTGTTTGAGCATGCCGCCGCCGATGCGGGCGCGCATCCGGTAGGCTTTGAGACTGTACGTAAGAAGCGCTACGGCATTACCTCGGTCGACCTGCTTCGTTGGGTCGGCGATGACGACGGTGGGGGCGACAGCGCCGGCGCAGATGTCGACAACAACGATGCCACGACGTTTCAGGAGGACGCCCATGAATGACACCATCAACCGCGTGATCGTCCCGGGCACCTTCGATCCCATCACGTTTGGCCATATCGATGTGATTCGCCGCGCCCGCCGCATCTTTCCCAGCGTGATCGTCGCTGTTGCCGAGTCGCAGGGTAAAAACGGCGTGGGCACCACGTTTATGCTCGATGAGCGCGTGGCGCTGGCCCGCGAGGCGCTCGGTGATATCGACGGCGTCGAGGTCCTGCCCTTTACCGGCCTCTTGGTCGACTTCGCTCGCGAGCAGGGGGCGGGGGCCGTGGTCAAGGGCCTGCGCGCCATGACCGACTTTGAATATGAGCTGCAGCAGGCCGACCTTAACTATCGCCTGGATAGCGAGCTGGAGTCCATCTTTGTCATGAGTGCGCCGCAGTACGGCTATATCTCGAGCTCGGTTGTTCGCCAGATCGCCTCGCTCGGCAGCGATGTATCGACGTTTGTCCCGTCCAACGTGGTCGAAGCGCTCAAACATCGCTTTTCGTGACGTTTCTTATTGCCTGGTGGCATGTGGTAAACTAGCACGATGATATGTTACCTATGAAAGGAGACCGGATGCCGGGCGAGAATTTTCCTGGCGATAGGATCGTCAGCTTGGTCGATGAGCTCGAAGGGCTGATCGAGGAAGCCAAGCCGCCTTTCGGCAAGAACGCTCAGTTCAAGGTCATCGACGCCGACGTGTTCTTCAACATCCTCGACGAGATCCGCATGAGCTATCCCGAGGAGTGGCAGAAGTCCCGCCGTATCCTTAAGGAGCGCGAGGAGCTTATGGCTTCCGCCGCCGCTCAGGCCGATTCCATCATCGCTGACGCTCAGCAGCAGGCCCTCACCATTGCCGGTGAGCAGGAGATCGTCCGCCTTGCGCAGCAGCAGGCCGACGACATCCGCGATCGTGCCCAGCAGTACGAGCGCGAGACGCGTTATGCTGCCGAGGACTACGCAGAGCAGGTCTTTACGCACCTGGAGGAGAACCTCAAGAGCCTGACCGGCACCGTTACCCGTTGCCGTCAGCAGCTCAACGAGGGTGCCGCCCAACAGAATGGTCAGTGGTAATGGCTGAGTTCCCGAGCGTTACCGTCGATCTTTCCGAGCAGCTCGAGTTTCCTGGAGATTCGTATCCGCTGACCGGTAAGGTCGATGTCGCCACCTACACGGTAGGCGAGAAGGAGTACCAGCTTCAGGACGGCATCGACTACGACGTTGTCTTTACCAATGCCGGTACCGGTGTCTTGCTCACGGGCATGGTCCGCGCGCACGCCACCGGCGAGTGCGACCGTTGCCTGGAACCTGCCTCGTTTGATATCGCCGGCGAGATCGAGGAGTTCTACCTCTTTGAGGAGCCCGAGGATCCCGAGGCCTACGAAGACGGCTACGAGCTCCTGGGCGAGGATCGCATCGTCGATCTGGGAGAGCCCATCAACGACGCGGTCGTCATGGACACGCCGTTCGTTGTCCTGTGCAAGCCCGATTGCCGCGGCCTTTGCCCCACTTGCGGTTGCAATCTCAACGTCGAGCAATGCGATTGCGCCGCCCAGGCAGAGGCAGAATGGGCCGCTGCCACGGAAAATCCATTTGCAGCATTGAAGAATCTCAAGCTTGATGAGTAAAACTGTGGTAGTATCGCTACTTGCGCGTAATCGCCACACTGGATAGTTCATAAGGAAGGTCACTATGCCCGTACCTAAACAAAAGCAGGGTCGTATCCGCACTCACACCCGTCGTTCCGCCAACATGAAGATCTCGGCTGCGGCTCAGTCCACGTGCCCCCGTTGCGGCGCTGTTAAGCTTCCGCACCACGTGTGCCCCAGCTGCGGTTTCTACAAGGACCGCGAGGTTATCGTTACCGAGTAACGGTATACTCTGGATGCGATGCCGTTCCAAATGGAACCACAATGGCCGGCTCAATGAGTCGGCCATTTTTGTATAAGGAGCATGTATATGAGTAACGTTCGCGTTTGTGTAGACGTTGTGGGCGGAGACGAGAAACCTCAGGTTGTTCTCGATGGTATCGAAGCTGCGCTTGCCGCCGATCCCGATATCGAGGTCTTGGCAGCTGGTCCCGCCGAAATCGTCAATCCCTTTGCAGCTTCCCATGCACGTGTTGAGGCCCTTGAGGCGCCTGACGTTATCGCCATGGATGACGATCCCATTCGCGCCGTGATGACCAAGCGTAAGTCGTCGATCGTGCTTTCTTGCCGCGCCATTAAGAAGGGCAACGCGGATGCGTTCTTCTCCGCCGGCTCCACCGGTGCCATGACCGCCGCCGCCACCGCCTATGTGACGCCGTTTAGGTATCAGGCCGAAGGCAAGAAGCAGCCGGTGCGCCCCTGTCTGACCAATGCGCTGCCCAATCGCGCCGGCGGTCTGACGGTGCTGTGCGACATGGGTGCCAACCCCGATGTGGAGGTCGATGACATGGTGCGTTTTGCCCAGATGGGTAGCGCCTATGCCCGCGTCGTCCTGGGCATCGAGCATCCTCGCGTGGGCCTGCTTGCCAATGGCACCGAGGATGAGAAGGGCTCCAACTTTACCAAGGCCTGTTTCCCTGCTATGAAGGCCGCCGTTCCCGGCTTTGTTGGTAACTGCGAGGGCACCGACCTCACCTCAGGTAACTTCGATGTCGTCGTTGCCGATGGCATGTCGGGTAATATCGCTCTCAAAGCTACCGAGGGCGCTGCCAAGTTTTTGCTGCAGGAGCTCAAGGGCGCCTTTATGGCCTCGCTCGGCACCAAGATCGCCGCGCTGCTCATCAAAAAGCAGATGCGCGAGATTAAGGCCAAGCTCTCTGGCGACGCCAAGGGCGGCGCGATTCTTCTGGGCCTGCGCGGCGTGGTCCTGATCGGCCATGGCGCCACCTCGGTCGAGGCTGTCAAAAACGGTACGCTCGCGGCGGCCGAAGCCGTGCGCGCCGGGCTGGTCGAGAATGTCGCCAACTCTATGGACAGTATCGTCTTGTAAGAGCGAGTTAGAGCGCTGTTATGTGCTTCGCGGCGCACGTCGTGGGGTAGAATCAGAACCGTGTCTTGGTACCGCCCGGGCGGTACCATTCTTTTGGTATTCATGTACTATGAGAGGAAGCGCTATGGACCGCTCCGAAATCTTCGACAAGATCGCCGAGGTCGCTGCTGACGTTCTGGGCGTCGATGTTGCCGAAATTAGCGAGGAGACCACCTTTGACGACCTCGATGCCAACTCGCTCGAGCGCCTGCAGCTGGTTACGGCTATCGAGGACGAGTTCAACCTCGAGATCGATGACGAGACCCTGCTCTCGCTCAACTCTGTCGCCGACGCCGTCGACGCTATCGAAGCTGCCAAGGAGGCCTAAGTCTTGGCTTTATCCGAACGACTTACGCGCGCCCAGGAAATCCTGGGCCACGAGTTCAACAATAAGGTGCTGCTGCGCGCGGCCCTTACGCATCCCTCGGCAGTCGAGGGCCAGCCGGTTTCTGCCAGCTATGAGCGCCTTGAGTTCTTGGGCGATTCCATTTTGGGCGCTGTGGTCGCACGCTCCCTGTTTGAGTCCTATCCCGAGTTTGACGAGGGCAAGCTCACTCGCTTGAAGGTGTCGCTCGTCTCGGGCGCCACGCTATCCGAGGTTTCTCACGAGTTGGGCATCGACGACATCATTATCTTTGGTGCCTCCGAGACCGGTACCGGTGCGCGCGGCCTGCATTCGGCCCTCGAGAACGTCTATGAGTCGCTCGTGGGCGCGCTGTACCTGGATGCCGGCTGGGACGTTGCGGCGGAGTTCATTCACCGTACGCTTAAGCCGCATTTGGCTTCCGAGCGTGCCGAGCATCCTGCGAACCCCAAGTCGTTTTTGCAGGAGTGCGTGCAAGCCGACGGTCACGAGCCCCCGGCGTACAAGCTCGTTGGCTCCGAGGGCCCGGCGCATGCGCCCACCTTTACCGCTGTGGTTTTGATCGATGGTATTCGCCAGGGTCGCGGCTCCGGCTCCTCAAAGAAGGAAGCCGAGGGGGCTGCCGCGCTTGAAGCGCTCGACCGCATGGGTTACACCACCAACGGCGTGATTCTGAACAAGAAGCACGTGTAAGCGAGGAACCGTGTATCTCAAGTCCCTTACGCTCAAGGGGTTCAAGTCGTTTGCCGACCGCGCCCATATGACGTTTGAGCCGGGCCTGACCGTCATCGTCGGTCCAAACGGCTCGGGAAAATCGAACATCTCTGACTCGATTCTGTGGGTCCTGGGCGAGCAGAGCGCCAAGCAGCTGCGCGGCCAGGCCATGGAGGATGTCATCTTCTCGGGCTCGTCGGCGCGCAAGCCGGTGGGTGTCGCCGAGGTCACGCTGGTGCTCGATAACTCGGACCATATGTTGCCCGTCGACTTTGACGAGGTCGCCATCACCCGTCGCATGTATCGCTCGGGCGAAAGCGAGTACCTCATCAACTCGAGTCCGTGCCGCCTGATGGACATTCAGGACATCCTGCACGATTCGGGCCTGGGCAAGGATACGCATTCCATCATCAGCCAGGGCAAGCTCGACGCCATTTTGCAGAGCCGCCCCGAGGAGCGTCGCGCCCTCATCGAGGAGGCCGCCGGCATTTCCAAGCACAAGCGCCGCAAGGAGCGAGCGCTCAAAAAGATTAAGTCGATGGACGAGCACCTGATGCGTGCCCGCGACATCAATAAGGAAATCGCCCGTCAGCTGCGACCGCTGGAGCGTCAGGTCGATCGCGCGCGCAAGTACAAAGAGCTGTCCTCGCGCGCGAACGAGCTTACGCAGATGCTGGCTGTCGATGAGCTTCGTTCGCTGCAGTCGCAGTGGAACGACCTGGAGAGCCGCTCCAAGGAAGGTGCTGCCGAGCTGGAGCTTGCGCAGTACCGCCTGGGTGAGAAAGAGCGCGAGCTCGAGAAGCTCCAGGTTATGCTTGAGGAAAAGGGCCTGTTTGTGGGCGACTTGGGCGAGCAGCGCCGCCATATGCAAGATGTGGTCGGCCGTATTAACTCCGACATGCGCCTGCTCGAGGAAAAGGGTCACAACATGGTGTCGCGCCTGTCTGACATGCGCGGGCAGATTTCGAGCTCCGAGCATCAGCGTCGTCGCGTGGTCGAGGAGCTCGAGGACGCGCGTGCGCAGCTTGAGGAAGTGACCGGCGCGCACATGCAGGCCCAGGAGGACGTTGACGCCGCTGGTCCTGCCGCCGCAGAGCTCCACGAGCGGCGCGTGGCGCTCGACAATCAGATTTCGCAGCTTACGCGTGAGCAACGCGATGTGCAGCGCGTGGCCGACAACGCCGCGCTCGAGCTCGCCAAGGTGAAGGACTCGCTGAGCAATGCCGAGGTCGAGGACAACATGTATGCCTCGCGCCTGGAGCAGATCGACGAGCAGCTCGAGGAGGTCATGGCTTCGCTCGAGAGCCGTCGCGACCGCGCCGAGGAGCTTGAGGGCGCTCTTGAGGAAGCGCGCCAGGCTCAGGTCGATGCGCGTGAGGCCACCGAGACGGCACGCGCGGCCCTGAAGGACCTGCGTGCCCGTGAGAGCGAGGCACGCAACAAGTTATCCGAGGTGCGCTCGGAGCTTGCCAGCCAAAAGAAACTCGATGCCCGCATGGCCGACAGCTCGCCGCTCGTGAGCCGTCTGGTGGGTGCGCTGGGCGACGATGTCTTGGGTCGTCTGGGCGACGTGCTGGAGGCCCCGCGCGAGCTTGAGGGCCTGGTTGAGCAATTGCTCGCCGGCGATATCGATGCGCTGCTGTTTGATGACGCCGCCACGCTTGAGCGTGCCGGTCGTGCGGCTCTGGACCAAAAGAAGGCCTCGGGCGAGGCACTGCTGGTGGCGCGCGGCGTGAGCGGCTCTACCGCCGCTGAGGGCGCCTCCGGTACCCGTCTGGTTGATCGTCTGTCCGTGCGCGCAGGCTACGGTCCCGTCGTCGAGGCGCTGCTCGGCGGCTATTACGTCGTTGACGATCTTGCTGCCGCGCTGTCGGCGCCGGTCGTTGAAGGCGTGACTTACGTGACCCCCGATGGCGCCCGCGTCGCCTGCGGCGGCCTGGTGCGCGTGGGGCTTGATGCCGGCGAGGCTTTGGGTGCCTTGGAGCGCAAGCGCCGCATCCGTGAGCTCGAGGGCCTGGAACCCGATCTGGCTGCCATCTTTGAGCATGCTTCGGACCAAGTCGTCGAGGCCAACGTTGCCGTCGAGGAGGCCCGTGCCGCCGAGGGCGATGCCGCCGGTGAGATCGCCCGTCTTGAGGGCGAGCGCCGCTCGCTGCTCTCCGAGATCGGCCGCTTGGAGCAAAGCGCCAACAATGCCGAGGTCGAGCGCGTGCGCATCTCCAAGCGCCGCGAGCAGGCTGCCGAGGCCGTTCGTGCCGCGCGCCCGCGCGTTGACGAGCTCACCCGTTCGCGTGACGAGGCGCGTGCACAGGCAAGCGACCTGGGTCTCCAGATTGCCGAGGCCAACGATGAGCTCGATCGCGTTCGCCGTGACGATTCCGAGGCCGCCGGTAAGCTCGCCGATGCCAAGGTGCGCCTGGCCCAGACGAGCGAGCGCCTGCGTTCGCTGAAGGGCCGCGTGCCCGACCTTGAGCATCGTCTTGAGGGCATCGACCGTCGTATCCGCGGAACACGCCAGGCTTCGCGCTCGCTCGAGCTGCTGCGCCTGCGCGTCGACCCCATGCACGAACGCTATTCTGCCCTGTTGGAACGCGCGTCGGATTGGGCAGCGCGCCTGCGTGACCAGGCCTCTCTGGAGGAGGCGGACTCCGCTTCGCTCAAGAAGACCATCGAGGATGCCAAGGCAGAGGTTGCCCGCGCTAAGGAGCGAGTCGATACCGCCTCCGCCGCGCAAAACGAGTTCAAGGTCGCGCGTGGCAAGCTCGAGGTGCAGGTCGAGGCTGCCATCAAGGCCATTACCGCCGATGGCACGACGGTGCTCGAGGAAGCGCTCATGCTTCCGGTGCCCACGGACCGCGATGCCGCCGAGCGCGAACTCAACCAGCTTGTGCGCCAGATCAACAACCTTGGTCCCGTTAACCAAGTTGCCATGGAGGAGTACGAGCAGCTCAAGCGCCGCGCCGACTACATCGAGGAACAGCTGGCCGATCTGGAGAGCGCGCGCAAGGCGCTCACCAAGATCACGGTGGCCATTGATCGCAAGATGCGGAAGGCCTTCCTGGTGACGTTTGAGAAGGTCGACGCGAACTTCCGCGAGATCTTCGCTATGCTCTTCCCGGGCGGCCAGGCTCATCTGGAGATGACCGATCCCGAGCATCCTGCCGAGACGGGTATCGAGGTCGTGGCGCAGCCGCGCGGCAAGCGCATCACCAAGATGATGCTCATGTCGGGCGGCGAGAAGAGTCTGACGGCGCTCGCCCTGCTTTTTGCCGTGTACCGCACACGTACGGTTCCGTTCTATGTGCTGGACGAGGTCGAGGCGGCGCTTGATGACGCTAACCTGTCCAAGCTCATCGGAGCCCTCGATGTGCTGCGTTCCGATACGCAGCTCTTGGTTATCTCGCATCAGCGCCGTACTATGGAGGACGCTGACGTCCTCTATGGCGTCTCGATGCAAGCCGACGGCGTCAGTCGCGTCGTCTCGCAAAAACTCGATCGCGAAACCGGAAAGGTCGTGAATGCATAATGGGATTCTTCGATGCTCTCTCGCGCGGACTTGAGCGCAGCCGCGAGGCCCTCAACGAGGTCTTCTACTTTGGCGGTGAGGTCGACGAGGATTTTTGGGAGGACCTGGAGGACACCCTCGTAATGGGTGACATGGGCGCCGAGGTCGCTATCAAGGTCTCCGATGACCTGCGCGATGCCGCGGCCAAGAAGAACCTCAAGACCGCTCCGCAGCTTCGCCGCGCCCTGGCCGAGCAGCTTGAGCAGCACTTTGTGCCCATCGAGCGAGATCCGTTCTCCGATACGCCGAGCTGCGTGCTGTTTGTGGGCATTAACGGTGCCGGCAAGACCACGACGGTCGGTAAGATCGCGAGCGCCATGGCTGCCCGCGGCAAGAACGTGGTGATCGGTTCGGCCGACACCTTCCGCGCCGCCGCCATCGAGCAGCTTGATGTGTGGGGCCAGCGCGCTGGCGTCCCCGTCATCAAGCGGGACCGCGGCTCCGACCCGGCAAGTGTTTGCTACGACGTGCTCGACGAGGCCGACAAGCGCGGCAGCGACCTGGTGCTTATCGATACCGCCGGCCGTCTACACACGAGCCCTGAGCTCATGCGCGAGCTTGCCAAGGTGGTCAATGTGACCCGTAAGCGCGCCGCCAATATGGCCGCCGGTCCCATGCCGGTTTCGGTCGTGCTTGTGATCGACGCCGCGACGGGCCAAAACGGTCTGAACCAGGCGCTCGAGTTTAACGAGGCGCTGGGCCTGGACGGTATTATCATGACTAAGCTCGACGGCACGGCTAAGGGCGGCATCGCCATGGCCGTGGCCGAGAAGCTCAAGCTCCCGATCCTGCGCATCGGCGTGGGCGAGCAGGTCGATGACCTGCAGGAGTTCAATGCCAAAGATTTCTGCCGCGCCCTGGTGGGCGAGTCCAATTAAGGAGTGACTAGTGTTTGATTCCCTGAGCGATCGCCTCAACGACACATTTGACCGCCTGCGCGGCAAGGGCAAGCTGACCGAGGCCGATATTACTTCGGCCATGCGCGATATTCGCATGGCGCTGCTCGAGGCCGACGTTAACTTTAAGGTTGTCAAGGAGTTCGTCGCCAAGACTAAGGAGCGCTGCATGACCGCAGAGGTCATGGAGTCGCTCTCTCCGGCGCAAAACGTCGTCAAGATCGTGCTCGACGAGCTTACCGAGATGCTCGGCTCCACCGAGAGCAAGCTCGTCTTTAGCAACCGTATTCCCAATGTCATCATGCTCGTGGGCCTGCAGGGCTCCGGTAAGACCACGGCTGCCGTAAAGCTGGCCTACCTGCTCAAGAAGCAGGGTCGCTCGCCGTTGCTCGCCGCGTGCGACGTCTACCGTCCCGCCGCTGCCGACCAGCTGGCCACGCTCGGTGGCGAGATCGGCGTGCCAGTCTTCCGCGGTGACGGCGCGCACCCGGTCGACATTGCCAAGGGTGCCATCCAGGAGGCCGTCGACCACCTGCGCGATGTGGTCATCGTCGATACCGCCGGTCGTCTGCAGATCGACGAGCAGATGATGCAGGAGGCCGTGGATATCAAGAAGGCTGTCAAGCCCGATCAGGTGCTGATGGTCGTCGATGCCATGACCGGCCAGGATATCGTCAACGTCGTCTCGACCTTCGCCGAGCGCACCGACTTTGACGGCGTGATCATCTCCAAGCTCGATGGCGACGCTCGTGGCGGCGGCGCGCTTTCCGTGCGCCAGGTGACCGGCAAGCCCATCAAGTTCGTGAGCATGGGCGAGAAACCCGATTCGCTTGAGCCGTTCTACCCCGATCGTATGGCCAAGCGCATTCTGGGTATGGGCGACGTTGTCGGAATTATCGAGAAGGCCCAGGAGGCCGCCGATGCCGAGCAGCTCGAGGCCGCCGAGCGCATGCTGCGCGAGGGCTTCACCATGAATGACATGCTCGACCAGATGAAGGCCGTCAAGAAGATGGGCGGCATGAAGGGCATCCTGGGCATGCTCCCCGGCGGCCAGCGTGCGCTCAACCAGATGGGCGGCAACCTGGACGAGGGCATCTTCGACAAGAACGAGGCCATCATCATGTCGATGACCAAGGAGGAGCGTCTGCGTCCTTCCATCATTAACGGCCAGCGCCGTGCCCGCATTGCCAAGGGCGCCGGCGTGACTCCCACCGAGGTCAATAGCCTTATGAAGCAGTGGGGCGAGATGAACAAGATGATGGGCCGCATGCGCACGATGGCCAATCAGGCTCAGGCCGGCGGCAAGAAGGGCAAAAAGGGCAAGAAGGGCAAGAAGATGCGCATGCCCAATATCCCTGGCCTGGACGCTATGGGTCTGGGCGGCATGGGCGGCCTGGGTACGGGCGGCCCCAAGTCCGATATGGACCTGCTGCGCCAGATGGAAGCGCAGATGCGCAATAAGAAATAACGACTGGTTGAGTCGTGTATGGCGAAGGCCGCCTGGATCGTATTCCAGGCGGCCTTCGCCGTTCGTTCGCAGGTTGTCGCACGCGCGGAAGCGTGTTGACGTTGAGATGCTTGCCGTTAGTGGCAGCCGCAGCCCTCGTGGCCCTCGTGCTCGTGATGGCCGTGGCAACCACAGGATTCGCCGTGCTCATGGGCGTGCTCGTGGTCATGGCCATGGCAGTCGCAGGTGGCCTCGTCGTTCTGTGCGAGCGTGCCGGCAATGAGGGCCTCGACGCAGGCATCGCAGCTGCCCTGGGCGCCCGCATAGACCGTGATGCCGGCTTGGGCAAGCGCGTTGATAGCGCCGCCGCCGATACCGCCGCAAATGAGCGTGTCAACGCCACCGTTGGCAAGCAGGCCCGCCAAGGCGCCGTGGCCGGTGCCACCGGTGCCTACGACCTGCTCGTTGAGCACCTTGCCATCCTGGATGTCGTAGATCTTGAACTGCTCGCTGCGGCCAAAGTGCATAAAGATGTTGCCGTTGTCGTACGTCGTTGCCACCCTCATGGTGCCGACCTCCTTTGCTGGCCATGCGGCCGTCGTCGTGGCGATGGGGGAGTACGCGATATTGCCGCCCGCGATGACGAGCGCTCGTCCGTTGACCAGCGCTTCGGCCACCTTGCGATGCGCGCGGCTGCAAATGGCCGCCACCGTTGCGCGGGCGATGCCCATCTGCTGGGCGACCGCCTCTTGGTTGAGACCTTCCAGGTCGCACAGGCGCAGCACCTCAAGCTCGTCGACGGTCATGTCGATGGCATCACCGCTGGCCAGGCCATCGGGGGTAAAGCCGCGGTATTCGGGGATGATCCCGACGCGGCGCAGTTTTTCGCGTCTTCCTGCCATGCACACTCCTTATCTGACATATGTCAACAATAGGATAACGCGTTAGTCGTTGGGCGCAAGGCATTTCTGTCATATGTCAGAAAAAGGCTAAGATGCCTCGTTGCCGCATGCGGAGCCGCGCTGCCGTGCATTGCGTGTGCCGGACTAAGTGTCCAATTCGACACTCGCGCGCCTGGGCTACAATAAATCTCGCTTATAGGCGACTGACAGGAGGGTCAATGAGCAAAGCTGATCAGCAGTTTGTAACCATGTGCCGCGATATCTTGGACCATGGCACCACCACCGAGGGCCAAAAGGTCCGTCCGGTGTGGGAGGACGGCACCCCTGCCTATACCATTAAAAACTTTGGTGTCACGGCGCGCTATGATCTGCGCGAGGAGTTCCCCGCGCTCACCCTGCGTCGTACGGCGCTTAAGTCTGCCATGGACGAGATTCTGTGGATCTATCAAAAGAAGTCCAATAACGTGCATGATCTCAACAGCCATATCTGGGATGAGTGGGCCGATGAGACCGGTTCCATCGGTAAAGCCTACGGCTATCAGATTGGTCAGAAGAGCCATTACGCCGAGGGCGACTTCGACCAGATGGACCGTGTGCTGTACGACCTTAAGCACACGCCGTATAGTCGCCGCATTATGACCAATACGTACGTGTTTAGCGATCTGTCCGAGATGCACCTTTATCCGTGTGCCTATAGCGTGACCTATAACGTGACGCAGCGTCCTCAGGACGACAAGCCGACGCTCAACATGATTCTCAACCAGCGCAGCCAGGACATTTTGGCCGCGAACAACTGGAACGTGTGCCAGTACGCCATTTTGCTGATGATGGTCGCGCAGTCGGTCGATATGATTCCCGGTGAGCTGCTGCACGTGATCGCCGACGCCCATATCTATGATCGTCATGTCGATATCGTCCGCGAGCTTATCGAGCGTCCGCAGTTTGCGGCACCCAAGGTAACGCTCAACCCCGATGTGCATGACTTCTATGCGTTTACGACCGATGACCTGATCGTCGAGGGCTATGAGCACGGCCCGCGGGTCAAGAACATTCCCATTGCGGTGTAGGTGGTGCTCATGACGTGTAAGCTATCTGCTATCGTCGCCGTGTGTGACGATTGGGGCATTGGGTGCGAGGGCGACATGGTGGTGTCCAATCGCGCCGATATGCGCCATTTTGTGGCCTGCACCAAGGGCTGCCCGGTTATCATGGGACGCAAGACCCTGCTGAGTTTTCCCGGCGGGCGTCCGCTCAAGAACCGCCGCAATATCGTGCTCACCCGCGACGAGAGCTTTGCCCCCGAGGGCGTCGACGTGGTGCATAGTATCGACGAGGCGCTCGCCGCGGTTGCCGATGAGCCCGTTGCCTGGGTGATCGGTGGCGGCGATGTCTATCGGCATTTTTTGCCGTATTGCGTCGAGGCCGAGGTCACGCATAACCACTGCGTCCATGTCGTGGATACGTACTTTCCCGATTTGGAAGCCGATCCTGCGTGGGAGATTGCGCAGCGTAGCGGGGTCGCGACGATTGCCGCCGGTGAGGGTGACGAGGGCGTCGATTATGAGTTCGTGACGTATCGTCGCATCGAGGCGTAAATCGTCTGGCGTGAACGGTATCATCGGGTTGATTGAATGCATGGGGCGGCGCTTAGCGTCGCCTCGTTTGGTATAGATGTGCTGTAAAGAAGGGTGCGGGCTGGCTGCTATGACTGATGCCGTTGAGGTTCTGCGAATTGATTCGCTCGAGGACGAGCGGCTCGATGCCTACGTGCGACTGACCGAGCGTGAGCTTCGCTGCGTGCTGGAGCCGCAGAAGGGCATTTTTATCGCTGAGAGTGCCAAGGTCATCGAGCGTGCGGTTCGCGCCGGATATGAGCCGGTGAGCTTTCTTCTGGGCGAGCGCTGGCTCGACCAGATGATGCCGCTGTTTGACCAGCTTGTCGTGCGCGAGGGAGCGGGTCCGGTTCCCGTGTTCGTGGCCTCCATGGAGCTCATGGAGCAGTTGACGGGCTTTAACGTGACGCGCGGCGCGCTGGCGGCGTTCCGTCGCCCGCGTCAGATTCCGGTTGATGAGTTCTTGGGCGGCGTTGTCGAGGCGGCGGGGGGTCGTCCGGTGCGCGTGTGCGTGCTTGAGGGTATTGTCGATCACACCAATGTTGGCGCGATTTTCCGCTCGGCTGCCGCATTGAACGTTGACGGTATTTTGGTCAGCCCGACGTGCTGCGATCCACTGTATCGTCGCTCGGCCCGCGTGAGCATGGGCACCGTGTTTCAGGTGCCGTGGACGCGCATTGGCAGCGAGGCTCGTGTGTGGCCGCATGATGGTCTGAGCGCGTTGCACGATGCCGGTTTTTCGTGTGCCGCTATGGCGTTGACGGACGACTCTGTTTCGCTTGATGATCCTGTACTGCGGAAGATTGATCGCTTGGCGATTTTTATGGGCACCGAGGGTGCCGGCTTGGGCGCCAAGACCATTGCCGGCTGTGACCACGCGGTGCGCATTCCGATGGCGCACGGGGTCGATTCGCTCAACGTGGCCGCGGCGAGCGCCGTCGCCTTTTGGCAGCTGTGCCCGCACGTGAGCAATGAGTATCACTACCAGCCGGGTTTGTATCACTAGGCAGATATTTTGCACTGGGCTCTGATTCGGGGTGTTTCGGTCGACGCCGGTCGGTGCTAAGCTGGTATTTGCTTTGGTCTTAAATTGCCGTTTTGTTGTTTAACATACGTTGGCGGGGAGGGCGTGTGGCTAAGAAATCTACGGCTATCGATGTAACGCAGGGTGTCATTTGGCAACAGCTGCTGTCGCTGTGCGTTCCCATCTTTTTTAGTTCGTTTTTTCAGCAGGCCTACATGCTTATCGGTACGTATATCGTTGGCCAGTTTGGCGGCAAGCTCGCGCTGGGTGGCATTCAAGCCACGATGGTGCTCACCGAGCTCTGCATTGGCTTTTGCGTTGGCGTCGGCGCCGGCTGCGCGGTCATTACCGGTCAGTATTTTGGCCAGCACGATGATGAGCGACTGAGTCGTTCGGTCCATACAGCCATGACGCTCGCGCTGGTGGGCGGTATCGCTTTCTCGATTCTTGGCATAGTGTTCGTTGAGCCCATGCTGGTGCTTATGAACACGCCGCATGAACTATTGGCCGAGGGCGTGGCCTATGCTCGCTGTTATTTTGCCGCGATGGTTGCGGCACTGCTGCTTAATATGGGAACCGCACTGCTGCGTGCCGTGGGCGACACGCGCGGCCCCGCCGTGATCATTGCCTCTGGCTGCCTGGTTAACGTGGTGCTGGATATCATTTTTGTCGCTGTGTTGCATATGGAGGCGCTGGGCTGCGGCATCGCGGTGGCGCTGACCATTTGCTCCAATGCAACGATGATCGTGTTGCGCATGATGCGCGCTCCGGGTGCATGGCGTCTTTCGCTGTCTAAGCTCGGTATCGATCGCGGTATTTGCAAGAGTATGATCTCGTGTGGTCTGCCACTCGGTTTTCAATCGGCTGCCTATTCGATCTCGAACGTGCTGATCCAGGTATCGGTTAATTCGTTTGGCGCCGATGTCACGACTGCTTGGGGTCTATCTGGGCGCCTGGATGGCATTATCTGGATGGTGACCGAGGCGCTCGGCGTATCGATCACTACGTTCTCGGCGCAGAACTTTGGCGCGCGCAACTACGAGCGCATGCGCAAGGGCTACCATACGTCGCTCGCGCTGTCGTTTATGCTCATTGGTGGCCTGTCTGCCGTGCTGCTGGTGTTCTCGGGCCCGCTGTCGCGTTTGTTTGTCGACGATGCTTTGATTTCGGCGTACACCACGACTATCCTCCATTTCATTGCGCCGTTCTATGCGATTTTCTCGATTATCGAGAACGCCTCGGGTTCCATCCGCGGCGCCGGCGTGAGTTTGCAGCCTATGATGCTCACCATCTTTGGCACCGTTGTCTTGAGGGTGATCTGGGTGTTTGCGATCATGCCCTTCGATCCGTCGCTCGAGCATCTACTGCTGGTCTACCCCGTAACGTGGCTCATTACGGCCACGATGTTCACCATCTACCACCACAGCGGCAACTGGCTCGGCCGCGCCACCGCCTAGCCATTCGGGACGTCCCCAATGGCTAGTATTCGATGCCTTGGCGGGCTAGGAGTCCTTCGTCGAAGTAGTGTTTGATGGGGCGCATTTCGGTGACAAGGTCGGCGAGGTTCGCGAGGGGCAGCAGGCCGCGGCCGGTTAGCACGAGCTCCGTGGTGGCGGGCTTCTGCGCGATCAGCCCCTCCACATCCTTGCGCGTTACAAAGCCGCGGCGCATCGCTTCGCCGAGTTCGTCCAGGATGAGCACATCGACCTGCGAGATCTGCTCGCGTGCTAGCTCCAGAATCTGTGCCGCGCAGGCCTCGGGCGTGTCGCGGTCGGCTTGTACGATGCGCAGACCCAAACGGGGCGCCGCATCATGCTCGGCGCAGTGAAGTTTCTTGGCAAACTGCAGCCTAAGAACGTCGAGTCCGTAGCCCGTCGCGCGCAGCGCGAGCCCCAGCGCAGCCGTCGTCTTGCCCTTGCCGTCGCCTGTATAGATTTGAACCTTGCCGACTTACAGTGATGCCATCTCTGTCCTTTCGTGCCCGGCGTCGGTTTATCGCCGGCCGGGTTGGGTATTCTAGTTAGCATTATCAACCCCAGTAGATGGAGTTCAAGCAGATGGAGATGGATGACAACAAGCGTAGACGGAATATGATCCTCTACGTGCTCATCGCCTTCGTCGTCTACCTCGTGCTCTCGACCGTTCTGTTCCCTAACATCGGTCACACGCAGCAGATTACGAAGACCGATTACTCGACGTTTGTCAAAGCGCTCGATAAGAAGAGTGTCGACAAGGTCGAGTACAACACGGACGATTACTCGATTTATTACACCAAGAAGGGCGAGGACGAGAACATCGCCTATAAGACGACCGGTGTGCCGAACGATGCGGGCTTTACCGATCGCGTGCTTGAGTCTGGCGCTTCGCTGGAGTCGGTCGTTCCCGATAAAAACTCGGGTTTGATGACCTACTACCTGCTCACGCTCATTCTTCCCATGGCGATTTTCTTCCTCATCGGTTGGTGGCTCAACCGCCGCATGAAGAAGGCTATGGGCGATGACGGCCCGTCGATGAACTTTGGCGGCGGCGGTTTTGGCGGCGGCGGACTGGGTAAGTCCGGCGCGCGCGTGATCGCCTCCAAGGACGTGGGCGTGACCTTTAAGGACGTCGCCGGCCAGGAAGAGGCCAAGGAGTCCCTCAAGGAGGTCGTCGACTTTCTGGAGAAGCCGCAGCGCTACGAGGAGATTGGCGCCAAGCTGCCGCGCGGTGCTCTCCTTGTTGGCCCTCCGGGTACCGGTAAGACCCTGCTAGCCAAGGCTGTTGCCGGCGAGGCTGGTGTTCCGTTCTTTAGCATTTCGGGTTCTGAGTTCGTCGAGATGTTCGTCGGCCGTGGCGCCGCCAAGGTGCGTGACCTTTTTAAGCAGGCCAAGGAAAAGGCCCCGTGCATCGTGTTTATCGACGAGATCGATACCATCGGTAAGAAGCGCGATGGCGGCGGTTTTAGCGGCAACGACGAGCGTGAGCAGACGCTCAATCAGTTGCTGACCGAGATGGATGGCTTCGATAACCACAAGGGTATCGTTGTCCTTGCCGCAACCAATCGCCCCGACAGTCTCGATCCGGCGCTGCTGCGCCCCGGTCGTTTTGACCGCCGCATCCCCGTCGAGTTGCCCGATCTGACCGGCCGTAAGAACATCCTCGAGCTTCACGCCAAGAGTGTGAAGACCGAGCCGCCGATCGATCTGACCGCGATTGCCCGCGCCACGCCCGGTGCCTCGGGCGCCGACCTGGCCAATATCATCAACGAGGGCGCCCTGCGCGCCGTTCGCGAGGGTCGCAAGCGTGCAACCCAGGACGACTTCGAGGAGTCGGTGGAGGTCGTCATTGCCGGCCAACAGCGTAAGTCCACGGTGCTTTCCGACCACGAGAAGCAGGTCGTTTCCTACCACGAGATCGGCCATGCTATCGTCGCTGCCCGCCAAAAGGGTTCCGCGCCGGTTACCAAGATCACCATCGTGCCGCGCACGAGCGGTGCTCTTGGCTATACCATGCAGGTCGAGGAGGACGAGCGCTTCCTGACGACACGCCAGGAGGTCTTGGACAAGCTCGCCGTCTACTGCGGCGGCCGTGCGGCCGAGGAACTCATCTTTGGCGAGATGACGACCGGTGCCGCCAACGATATCGAACAGGCCACCAAGCTTGCCCGTAACATGGTGACGCGCTTTGGTATGTCCGACGAGTTTGGCATGATGGCGCTCGGTACCGTGCAGAACGCGTATCTCAATCAGGACACGTCGCTCACCTGCGCCCCTGGTACGGCCGAGCGTGTGGACGCGATTGTCGCTAAGCTGATCGAGGACGCGCACGATCGCGCCCTGCAGATCCTCAAGGAAAACAAGTTCAAGCTCCATGAGCTGGCTCGTTATCTGTACAAGAAGGAGACCATCACGGGTGAGGAGTTCATGAACCTCCTCACGCGCGAGAATCCGCTGATGCCCAAGCAACAGTAACGCCGCGGTCGAGCCAGTAAACGCCGACGCCCCATTTGAGCAGCTTTCTCAAATGGGGCGTTTTGCTTGAGAGGGATGGAAATGAAGATCGTGGTGAGCGCCTGCTTGATGGGCGAGAGCTGCAAGTATAACGGGCTCGACAACTACCATCGCGAGTTGGTCGAGGCCTGCGAGCGTACAGGGACCGAGGTCCTCTTGGTGTGCCCTGAGGTCTTTGGGGGCCTGCCCACGCCGCGCAAGCCGTCCGAGATTGTGAACGGAGAGGTTCGTACCTGCGAGGGCATATCGGTCAATCGCGAATTTCGCCTGGGTGCCCAACGAGCGCTCGATATGTGCGAGCAGGCGGGCGGGCCGGAAGAGATCGCCGCGTGCATCCTGCAGGACCGTAGTCCCTCGTGCGGCGCGGGTCGCATCTACGACGGAACATTCAGCGGCACCCTTACGGCGGGCAACGGCGTCTTCGTTGATTTACTGCTCCGCCACGGTTATCGCGTGATCCCGGCTAGCGAGTTCGACCCCAGCATGCTGGAGCAATAAAAAACCACCACAAAGGTGCTGCTCCCTTGTAGTGGTTTTGGCCTGGGTCTAGAGCGTGTGGCCGTAGGCGTTGGCGGCCTTGATGGCGGCGGCGAATTTTTCGTCGGTGAAGGGCTCCGGGTTGCCTTGCTTCCACTCGTTGGTGGCGTGCGCGTGCTCGCACAGGGCAGGGATATCGGTCTCGGAAAGCCCGACCTGCTCAAGCGTTACGGGCAGCCCCATCTGCTTGTTGAAGTCAGCATAGCGCTTAAGGTTCTCGGTGTCGCCCGTGTAGGCGAACAACACCAGCACGCCCAGGCTTACGACTTCGCCGTGCAGGTAGGTGCCCTCACGCGGAATGCTGCAGGTGGCGTTGTAGAACGCGTGCGCCACGCTCGAGTTGTAGTAGTAATCGTTCTGGTTGGTCAGGTTCGAGACATAGCCCGTGTTGACCACGATGTCGAGCGCGATCTGCTTGACGGCCTCGCTCGACAGATTCTGACGAACGTCCTCAAGACCCTGAACACCGTAGGTAAACAGCGGCTCGGAACAGGTGTGGGCAAGAGCCAGGCCAAGGCCGGCGGTGTGCTCCAGGTCGCCGGCGCTCGTGGCGTACTCGACTTCGGGCTGCTTGGACAGGGCGTCGCCCACGCCGGCCCAGAAGTACTCCGCCGGAGCCTCGGCGATGATCTTGGGATTGATGAAGATGTGCGCCGGTCGGTTGGGGTACGAATAGCCCTCGAGCGATCCATCGTCGTTGTAGACGACGGCAATGGCGGTCGCGGCGGAACAGTTAGAGCAAATCGTCGGCACCGTAAAGACAATCTTCTTGAGCTCGATTGCCGCTGTCTTGACGGTGTCGAGTGCCTTGCCGCCGCCACAGGCGATAAGCACGTCTGCCTGCTGGCAAGCGGGGGAGTTCACGACCTTGGCGATATTGGCGCGCGTACTGTTGGTGCCGTAGACGCGCGTCTCCAGAATCTCGACGTCGGTACCTTCAAGCGCCGCCTCGATGCCCGGCAGCGCCGCAGCTAGGGCTCGCTTGCCACCAATGATGGCGACTTTCTTCGCGCCGTACTCCGCCAGTGCGGCGGGCAGCTCGGTAAAGCAATCCTCGCCAACGGTGTAGTCGCTCATTCCGATTGTGCGCATGGCAGCCTTCTTTCGTTAGTTAAAGTGCTTTCAGGTATTTTGCTCCTAGAGAAGGCTAACGACCACGAGAAATTTCTTACGTATGAAACCAGTGTTGAGGGTTTCTCGCCGGCGCGGAACGTGCTAGCATACTCCGCATAAGCGTTGATGGGGACGAGTAGTCGGCCGTCCGCATGCCACAGAGAGCGGGGAGCGCTGAGAACCCGTGCATGCGACCGATGAAAATCACCCCGGAGCTGCGGTCCCAACGGACGTGCCGCGCAGGCACGTCTTAGTAGATATCGCCGAGATGGTCGTCGATACAGGCCAGCCGAGTAACGGATGCGAGCGCGCGAATACGCGGGCGAGGGCATCTAAGC
Organism: Collinsella sp. CLA-ER-H10; assembly: GCF_040092475.1. Classification (NCBI taxonomy): domain Bacteria; kingdom Bacillati; phylum Actinomycetota; class Coriobacteriia; order Coriobacteriales; family Coriobacteriaceae; genus Collinsella; species Collinsella sp. CLA-ER-H10. The sequence goes on along the minus strand of NZ_JBBNLM010000022.1, from coordinate 6,350 downwards.
TGGGTGGTTAAACGAAGAGCTTTTGCGGGCATACAGCCCGTTTTTGTGGCGCTTCGTCCCAGCTTGTAGGGACGGGCGCTTTTTTGGTGCCCAACGGGCGTGCGCGCCCACGACATGAAAGGGGTACCGTGGCAAACGAGTACAAGCAGACGATGAATCTGCCCAAAACCGGTTTTCCCATGCGTGCCGGTCTTTCCAAGTCCGAGCCCAAGCGACTCAAGGACTGGCAGGACAACAAGGTCTACGAGCAGGTTCTGAAGAAGAACGAGGGTCACAAGAAGTTCGTGCTGCACGACGGCCCTCCGTACGCCAACGGCCCGATCCACATCGGCCACGCCATGAACAAGATCTCCAAGGACATGATCAACCGCTACTGGATGATGCAGGGCTATGAGGTTCCCTATGTTCCCGGTTGGGACTGCCATGGCCAGCCGATCGAGCATAAGGTCGAGGAGAAGCTCGGCACCGAGAAGTTCAACCAGACCTCCACGGCTAAGATCCGTGAGCTTTGCAATAAGTTCGCTGTCGAGAACATCGAGCTGCAGAAGGCCGGCTTCTGTCGCCTGGGCGTGCTCGGCGATTGGGACAACCCCTATCTGACGCTCTATCACCAGCATGACGCCGCCGACATCGAGGTTTTCAAGGCCATGTTCGACAAGGGCATGATCTATCGCGGTCACAAGCCCGTCCACTGGTGCAAGCACTGCCATACCGCACTTGCTGAGGCCGAGATTGAGTACTCCGACGAGACGAGCCCGTCCATCTTCGTGCGCTTTGAGATGACCTCCAAGCCCGTCGGCCTCGAGAACTTCGACGGCCCGGTTGACTTTATCATCTGGACGACCACGCCGTGGACCATCCCCTCCGACCAGGCAGTTTCTCTCAAGCCCGGTGCCGCCTACGTCGCCGTTGAGCACGACGACCGCGCCGAGGTCATGCTCGAGGACCTGGCTCCCAAGTGCTGCGAGGAGTTTGGCTGGGAGTACACCCCGGTTGTGGTCGACGGCAAGCCCTATGTGGTTCCCGCCGAGACCTTCCATCACATTCACTATAAGCAGCCGATCTTTGACGGTGTTGAGGGCGTGGCACTGTTGGCCGATTACGTCGGTGTCGATGACGGTACCGGTATCGTCCACAACTCGCCCGGTCACGGCGTCGACGACTACTTCGCCTGCCTCAAGGAGGGCATCACCGACATTTGCATGCCGGTCGATGACGACGGCAAGTTCTACACCGGCGAGGAGTTTGGCACCGGCGGCCCCTTCAGCGGCATGGATACCGACGAGGCCAACCCGCACATCATCGAGTTCCTGCGCGAGCGCGGCACCCTGGTCCTCGAGAAGAAGATCACGCACAGCTATCCGCACTGCTGGCGCTGCAAGCACCCGGTGCTCTTCCGTGCTACCGACCAGTGGTTTGTCTCGATGGACAAGACCGGCTTGCGCGAGCAGGCTGGCAAAGAGGTCCGCGAGAACGTTAAGTGGTATCCGGCCCACGCGGCCAACCGCATCGGCGCCATGGTCGAGCAGCGTCCCGACTGGTGCATCAGCCGTCAGCGCAACTGGGGCGTGCCTATCCCCAGCTACACTTGCGCCGACTGCGGTGAGAAGGTCATGAACGACGCCACGCTCGACGCCGTCATCAAGCTCTTCCACGAGAAGGGCTCCGACGCCTGGTTCACCGACGCTCCCGAGAGCTACCTGGGCGAGGCCTGCGTCTGCCCCAAGTGCGGCGGCCATCACCTCAAGGCCGATAAGGACATCCTCGACGTGTGGTGGGATTCCGGCGTCTCTTGGAAGGCCGTCTGCGAGTACCGTCCCGAGCTGGAGTATCCGGCTGATGTGTACCTCGAGGGCTCCGACCAGCACCGCGGTTGGTTCCAAAGCTCGCTGCTCACCTCGGTGGGCGCCAACGGCCACGCTCCGTACAAGGCGGTTGTCTCGCAGGGCTTCACCCTCGACGGCCAGGGCCGTAAGATGTCCAAGTCGCTCGGCAACGTCATCGACCCCAATAAGGTCTGCGACGAGATGGGCGCTGACATCATCCGTCTGTGGGTTGCATCCGTCGATACCAGCTCCGACGTGTCCATCGACCACGAGATCCTTGCTCGTACGTCCGATGCCTACCGTCGTTTCCGCAACACGCTGCGCTTCCTGCTCTCCGAGCTCGAGGGTCAGTTTGAGCCCGAGACCGACGGCGTCGCCTTTGCCGACCTGCTGCCGCTCGATAAGCTCATGGTTGCCCGCCTGACTCAGGTTCAGGCCGAGGTCGACGACGCCTACGCCAGCTACGAGTTCCCGCGCGCCTACCGTGCGCTTTATGACTTCGTGGTTACCGAGCTCTCCAACGTGTACCTCGACGCCCTGAAGGACCGTCTGTACTGCGACAAGCCCGGCTCGCTCGAGCGTCGCAGCGCCCAGACCGTGCTGGCCGAGCTCTTCTCGATGCTCATGCGCGACCTGCAGCCGATCCTGTCCTACACGGTTGACGAGGCCATGGCATATGCGCCCGCTGGCTGCGTCGATCACCAGAAGTACGCCGCGCTGCTCGATTGGTACAAGTCGCCCATCACGGTCGACGAGGCCAATGAGTTCGAGGGCGTGCTCGAGGCTTCTCTTGAGCTCCGTAGCGCCGTGACCAAGGCCCTTGAGGATGCCCGTTCTGCCGGCACCTTCACCAAGAGCCAGCAGGTTCGCGTCAAGGCGGTCGTTCCCGCCGAGATGTACGCGCTGCTGACTGGTGACAAAGCGGTCGACCTGGCCGAGTTCTACATCGTCTCCGATGTTGAGCTGACCCAGGGCGAAGAGCTTTCCGTCTGCATTGATGCTGCCGAGGGCGAGTGCTGCGACCGTTGCTGGAACTACCGCACCACCGTCGGCGAGTACAACGGCCACGCTCATATTTGCAAGCGCTGCGCCGATGCTTTGTAGGTTACGGCGTTCGTAGAACGCCGTAACCTACCGACGCTGCAAACGCCCCTAAGCGGCAATCTGACGTTCAATCGTCGGTCGCGTACCAAAGTACGCTTCCCTCCTCTTTCACGTCACCTTGCTCGCTTAGGGACGTTTTCGCTGTTGGTGACGATAACGTGGCGTTTCCATTGCTGGATCTAGAGGCTTTCTTTCGACTTGCGTTTTTAGTCGAAAGCTATTAAGCGACATTCCGTTATTCGGAATGTCGCTTTCGTTTTTAGCTGGTTATTTCGCTTGCGTTGGTGGATATGTCGTGCGTTCTGCGTATGGCAATATAAGATAGTTCTTTGTATTAAACGTAATTCGATGATCTTGAGGGTAGGGGATTTCTTTGGGTCGTGCTGGGGATATGACGCCGCCTTTGCGCTGGCGGTTAGGTGTTGCTGGTGGGGTGGTGCTGGTTGTGCTGCTTTTTGATCAGCTGACCAAGCTTGCGGTTCGTGCCGTGGGCGACGCTTTGCATGTGACTGTTATCCCCGGTGTGATCGACTTCCTGTTTGTCCGCAATATCGGTGCTGCCTTTAGCATGGGCGAGGGACATGGCGTTGCGTTTGCTTTGCTGGCGCTTGCGGTCATTGTCGCCATTGCCGTGTACTTGCTTCGCGCGCCCCAGCTTGCTCGCTTGGAGGTTGTGGGCATGGCTATGGTCGCGGGCGGTGCTATCGGCAACGCTATCGATCGTTTGGCCTTTGGCTTTGTGACCGATTTTATTGCCACCACCTTCATCGACTTTCCCGTCTTCAATGTGGCCGATATCGGCATTACGGTCGGTGTTGTGCTGGCGCTTATCGGTTACATGTTCTTGAGTCCCGCCGCTCGCGAGGTCGATGCGACTGCTGAGCTCAATGCCCGTGATGAGGCCCGCGCTAAGCGCAAAGCCAAGCAGCGTGGGGAGCGTGCCCGCAAGATTCGCGAAAGGAATGATCGTTAATGGCCGACATCCATATTCTTGTTGCCGACGATTGCTCTGGCCAGCGTCTCGACGCCTTTTTGGGTGCCAACGACGGCTGCCCCACGCGCTCTGCCTGCGCGTATCTGATCGAGGGCGGCGCCGTAATCGTGAACGGCGAGACCTGTCTGTCAAAAAAGTATGCCGTACGCGCCGGTGACCGCATCTCGGTCGACCTGCCCGAGCCGCACGATCCCACTGATGTGATTCCCGAGGCCATCCCGCTCGACATTCGCTATGAGGACGACTATCTCATTGTGCTCTCCAAGCAGCGCGGGCTGGTGTGCCATCCCGCCCACGGCCACGAGAGCGGCACGCTTGCGAACGCCTTGGTCTACCACTGCGGTATCGATCATCTTGGTACCGTGCAGGGTGAGGACCGCCCCGGCATCGTGCATCGCCTGGATCGCGATACCTCGGGCCTTATGCTCGCGGCAAAAGACGACGACACCCAGCGCGCGCTTCAAAATCTCATTCGCACGCGTGCGCTCGACCGCCGCTATATCACGCTTGTCCACGGGCACATCGCCATGGACGAGGGCACCATCAATACCGGTATCGCCCGTTCTACGCGCGACCGCGTCAAGATGGCGGTTTCGGACGACCCCTTTGCCCGTCAGGCCATTACGACCTTTAAAGTCCTCGAGCGCTTTGATTCCACGCGCTTTGACGATGGTTATACGCTCGTTGAGTGCCATCTGTTTACCGGTCGCACGCACCAGATTCGCGTGCATATGCGTCATATCAACCACGCCTGCGTGGGCGATCCACTCTACGGCAAGTGCGATGCGCGCGCCGACCAGGGCCTGACCAGGCAGTTCCTTCATTCCTGGCGCGTGGCGTTCGACCATCCCGTGACGGGGGAGCGCATTGAGTGCCGCGACGAGTTGCCGTGGGATCTCGCTGCGGTTCTCGACGATCTGGCTCCGCGCTCGCTCGGTCGCACGGCCGTTGGAGATGAAATCGTTCCGCAGCTCGGTCTTCTCGAAGCCTAGCCAGTATTAGGTGGTTTCTTGAACTCGGTAAGCCTGCGGTAAGATATACAATTGTTTACGTTACGCGTTGCTGGGAGCCTGCATGCTCGCCTTTTTACAAACCAACACACCCATCGTGATCTTCAACCAGATTGTCGTCACGCTGCTCACGGTCTGCTTTCTGTACCAGGTGGTCTTCTTTGTCATTGGCGCTCTTCGTGGCGAGGTCGCGCCTCCCAAGGCCAAAAAACTCCATCGCTATGCCTTTTTTATCGCGGCGCATAATGAGGAGGCCGTGATCGCCAACCTCGTTCGCTCCATCAAGGACCAGGATTATCCGTCCGAGCTCATCGAGGTTTTCGTGGTCGCCGATGCCTGCACCGACAACACGGCGCAGCTCGCGCGCGAGGCCGGTGCCATTGTTTACGAGCGCAATGACCTGGCCCGCAAGGGCAAGAGCTGGGTCATGGACTTTGGCTTCGACCGCATTCTCAACGAGTATCCCGACACGTTTGAGGGCTACTTTATCTTCGATGCCGATAACGTTATCTCCCGCGATTACGTTTCCAAGATGAATGATGCCTTTGACCAGGGCTTCCATGTGGTCACGAGCTATCGCAATTCCAAGAACTTCGGCAGCTCGTGGATCTCGGCTGCTAATGCCACGTGGTATCTACGCGAGGCGCGCTTCCTCAACAACGCGCGTAATATCTGCAAGACGTCCTGCGCTGTTTCGGGTTCGGGTTACCTTATCTCGTCAAGCGTTATCGAGGGCATGCACGGTTGGCAGTTCCACACGCTGACCGAGGACATTCAGTTCACTACGTTCTGCGCTATTCACGGTATTCGCATTGGCTATGCACCGGCGGAGTTCTTTGACGAGCAACCCGTGACGTTCAAGGCATCCTGGAAGCAGCGTATGCGCTGGACCAAGGGCTTTTACCAGGTGTTCTTTACCTACGGTAAGCATCTGGTCAAGTCGACGTTCCGCTATCATCGCTTTGCCGCCTACGACATGTTCATGACGATCGCCCCGGGTATGCTGCTATCGCTGATCTCGATGCTCGCTAATGCGACGTTCTTGATTGTGGGTGGCCTTTCGCATGGTTTCTTGGCTACCGAAGTCGAGATGCAGGCGTGCGCCGCTTCGCTCATTATGACCTTCGCCATGATGTATCAGACCTTCTTTATCCTGGCGCTGCTCACGACTATCTTTGAGTACAAGCACATTCACTGCGCGCAAAAGTGGCGTCTGGTGACTAACCTGTTTACCTTCCCGATCTTTATGTTCAGCTATATCCCCATCACGGTGGCCGCGCTGTTCCTGAAGGTCGACTGGGTGCCGACGCAGCACGCCGTCAACGTTACCCTTGACGAGGTCATGCGAGGCGCCAAATAACCACCACCAAAACCACCGCAAAGGGGACAGTGAACTGCGCCCCGAAACTTGGACTG
>NZ_JBBNLM010000021.1:0-31564 GCF_040092475.1 Collinsella sp. CLA-ER-H10 | reverse complement strand
GCCTATTTCAGACTGTAATGGGCAGTGCCTGAATCAAAACTCAGCCGGATGGCAATCAGCTCACGCTAAGCAAGGATATCAACTCTAGAGAATTCCAACCGCAGAGCATGCAATCGAAAAGACGACTATCGAGACAAGAACGACCGCAGTATTTGGCTTCTTTCCCATAACCCAATAAATCACAGCTGTTGCGATTACCGAAAGCAGGCATGGCATAATCTGATCCAGCACGCCTTGAATGGCAAGGGCCTCATCGCCCGAACCGAAAGCCAGCGGAGTTGTAACGCTCACCATTGAGGCAATCATTGCTCCCACCGCCATCATGCCGACGACGCCAGTCAGTCTCGTCAGACGTTTCATGATATTTGTCTCGGACAGCTTAACGAGTAGCTTGCTGCCCATCTCGTAACCTTTAATGGCGCAAATGTAGCGCACGGCTTGTGCAGGTATGTTAAACAGTAAGAAAAATAGGACAGCGCCGAGCGGGTTCCCCTGCATTGCGATGGAGCAGCCAATTCCGGCAGTAACCGTACGCCAAGTTGTTAGAAACAACGAATCGCCAATGCCGGACAACGGGCCCATAAGCGAAGTCTTCACATTGCTGATAGCTTCTCCACCAATTTCTCCGCCGTTCGCCTTCACCTCCTCCATTGCTGTCACAATTCCACAAACCAGTGTCGCGAGATAGGGAGTGATGTTAAAGAACTCAAGATGGCGCTTCAATGCGTCTGCGCGATCTTCTTTCGACGGATACAGCTTCTTGATAATTGGGCCAAGCGTAAATGCATTCGCAAGGTACATTTGCCGCTCGTAATCCCAGGACCCCTCGAATGTCATTGAGCGTAGGAAAATTTTATTGAGATCGGACTTGGTGATTTTCGATCCACCTTCTTTAGAACTCATCGTCGTCTCCTTCCACAGAAGCCGTAACAGCGACAGCGGATTCGCGATCTTTAAATACCATCAACAGCACAATTCCGGCGGCGATGAGCGAAACACCCAAGATTGGCAAGCCCAGATACGCACTGAGAACGAATCCAAAGATCAAATAAGGCAACAATTTCCGGTCCATGATGGTCCTAAGCAGAATGACAAAGCCGAGGGCGGGCAAAATGCCTGCGGCAACCGTCAAGCCATGCTGGACAAATTCGGGAATAGCCGCAAGTACGCCTTCCATAACCGGAGCACCCAGCGCATAAGCTGCGGTCACATACAGCGCCTGGGGAATAATGAACCCGAAGAAGCTAGAGATAAGATGGGTCCTGCACACCCCGTCAACGTCTCCTCGTTCGGCATATCCATCGGCGGCGCGATTAATAAGAGGAATCAGAACGATGTAGCAAAAATTCCTGATTACCATTCCGAGCATTGAAATTGGGATTGCCAAAGCAACGCCGGCGCCAGCATCTGAATGGGAAATGATCGCAAACGCAGTGCCCAAAATGCCACCGGAAATCACGTCAGGAGGCGCAGCCGCTCCGATTCCCTGAGCGCCCATAAGGGCCAGCTCAATCGTGGCGCCGATAATACAGCCACTTGCCAAATCACCGAATGCGAGACCCACAATTGTTCCCGTTATCAGGGGTCTATCAAGCATTGATTTACCAAGAAACCAATTCGAGTAGCTAAAGCATGAAATAAGAAAGATCAACAGAATGTCCATTGCATCTCCTTTCCTTAGCACAAATATCTGTCTGCGCTAAAGGCCTACAGAGCCTCCGCCAGTCGCAATGCCTTATCTCCTGGCAAACTCCGAATTACGATATCGACTCCCGCCTCAACAAGCGCAACAAGGCTCTTCTCTTCGTCCGGAGAAACGTAAACGCACCGACTAATTTGTCGGGTTCCCTCTCTCGGTATGACGTTTCCCAGATTAATTGCCTTAATATCTGGGCACCCTTGAGCGAGAAGGCAAGCATCTTTTACGGTTTTGACGACTATAAACAGACGGTATTTGTCCGTTATGCCACTTCTGATCGCCGCAATCGAATCATCAAGTCCTTTTATTACAAGCTTGCATCCAGAAGGCTTTGCCATTTTCAGTATTGCGCGTTGGGCATCATCTGCAGCAACCTCGTCATTTGCAACAAGAATGCAATCAGCCCCTAATGCAGACAGCCAAGATACGGCAACCTGTCCATGGATAAGTCTCTCATCCACCCTCGTTGCGACGATCATAATTGTCACCCATTCCTAAAAGCGAGTCGATAAAACCAGGCGTTTAATACTCGACATGCCACATATAACGGCGCGTCATCAGATCGTGTTTCCTGATATCCCCGAGTGCAGACAGGAGCCTACGCTGTGCCGCATCAAACACAAAGTGATTGAAGAACTCGCAGACGCTTGCCGGGAATTGATTGATATAGAGCTCCTTCGCATCCAGCACCGTGACGCGGTCGGCATATTCATCAAGGAACTTCTTTGCACGCTCATCGTTGGAACGATTTCGGCCATCACTCATAAACAGAACGAAGGGAGTAGTTCGGTCCACAATCTCAAACGGCCCATGGAAGAACTCGCCGGTATTGATGAGGGGCGCATGGACCCATTGCATCTCCATCAAGCTGCAAATGGAGAAACCATAGCCGACACCCAGGGCAGGGCCGCCAGCAAGCGGTACGATAATCTTATCGTCCTTGTGCGAACGGGCAAACTCTTGCGCGCGGGGCTCGATATAACGAACGACCTCATTCACAACGTCCTGCAGCATATCAAACGCCGCGTTAGCGTCATTCAGATACTCATAGCCATCGAAAGCAGAGAGGATCTCAAAGGCGAGCTTGAGAATAGGAGCGGCGTTGCTCTCCATATATTTAGTCTCGGGATTAAAGATTGTGTTAAAGGGGACGTGGTAATCAGCAATCTTGCTCATATTGGCATTGGGATCATGGCAATAGGCAATCGTAATCGCCCCGGCATTCTTCGCGACCTCGGTCGCCACCATGGTCTCGGGGGTTCCCGAGAGCGAGCAGAATACGGCAATGGAGTTCTCATCCAGGGCCTTCGGGGTGGCGTGCACGAATTCGTTACTCGTAATCATCTGTGCGTCGATACCCTTGCCCTCGCGCTGAATCAAGTAGAAGGCCGGATACTGAGCAAGGAGAGACCCTCCGCAAGCCACGAAGTAAACGTTCTTGGGATGGAAATCCTTGGCGAGCAGGTCCTGGACGATTTTCTCTTCTTTCATCGCTACTCCTTTGTATTAATACATGTCCTACTACATGTATTAATTAGAGAATAATCCACGCTGCAGCGTAGTCAAGAAAAAACTGTCGTTTTCCCGCGAACGGCAGTTTAGAGTCGTAAGCGGCAAGCGCTTCTATGCGTAAAACTGATAAAGACCCGGATCGTCGGCAATGGCATGCTGATCGGCAACATGCAGCGGATGCCCTTCCGAATCTTTAACGAAGGACCTATTGAATAGCAGAGCCGAACCAAGGTCGACCTTGAGGAGCTCAGCGTCTCGATCGTCCGCATAGACAATTCCTATACGACGAGTAAGTTCCCCCGGCATCACGCCATGGCGCTGCAAAAGTTCGTATAAAGACCCTTCGAGATCGTGTTCGGCCAAGAACGCGAAGGAAGCTCGAAAGTAATTGGTTTCGGACAGTACCGGCCTACCATCAGAAAACCTAACGCGACAGAGCTTAAAAGCAGGCGAATTGTCTAGGCCCAGAAATGAAACCACTTCCTTTGGACAATCCGCTTCGAGAGAGGCGGACACAATCCGTGCAGACGGCTCCTTTCCCTGCAATCGGCAAAGATCGGAAAAGCTGACAGAAGAACGTGCATGTCCGTCAGAAGCAGCAGACGTACTCTCGTTATCTGCAACGAATGTGCCTCGCCCATGCTCTTTTACCATCAGGCCTTCATTTACAAGATTCGCCAATGCGTGTCGCAGCGTCACGCGGCTGACGCCAAACTGCTTGCACAAAATCTGTTCTCCCGGGACTTGCTCACCAGGCCCCCAGGCACCCGATTCAATATTCGCCTTTAAACGGTCTTCAACCTGAAGATATAGCGGCTTTTCATCCATCATTACCTCCTGACAGTCTGATACTTGTAATATTACATGTATTGACTTTCCGTCAGCTGCATATGCGTCACCATTTTCAAATTAGTTGGAGAAAACCCTTTATAGAAATGAGGAAGTGCGAAGCATAACGCGCCGAGCACGATGTCTACGCGTTCCCCATTGGAGCGCTGCGGGCGTAGGGCGGTGCATCTCAGCTCATTTGATTATCTTGACTGGCAATTTAGTCATCAAAGCTACGGCTCCGCCTCGTCATAGGTAATGGCGAGGCGGAGCCGCGATCAGAAATAGCGACGTTACGAACAGAACGCCGTTGAGAATCCCATGCGAAAACGCTACAGCCCCAGAATATGCTCCAGGTAGCCCTTGTTGAACCAGAACGATTGCTTCGTCATCCAACGCCCGTCGGGCAGTTCGTAAGCATTCCTTGCGATGTCACCGATCTCTGTTCCATCGGCAAACTTGTAAGCCGCTTTTGACGTATGCGGACGAACGTGAACAATTGGGTTGTCCGCCATACCGGGCAGATTGTTAGTCACTTTGAGCTTTCCGCTCGCATCCCGATACGGATTGAGCTCAACGCCCTCACGTATTACCTTTCGCGTCTCATCCCAACAAGCTTTCGCAGGGCCTTCGATTTCGTTTTCTCCCATCGCCCAGAACAAACAACGGTCGAGACGCAGCACGCCATCGTGGTCCTCGCGAAACACAACGAAGAAGAAGCGATTAGTCTCAAGGCATGCATGAAAAGGCGACGTTTCCCAGTCTTCCTCAATTTAACGCTTGAACTCAAACGGTGGGAACGACATAGCTTGTTCGATGTGCCCCCTGTTGTTAACTCGAACGGTTCGGACGGAAATGCCTGCCTTGACGAATTCCTCGGCAGCATTGTTTTTGATTCCGAGCATACGATAGACGAGCGTTGTCCATTGCGCCTTATTGCCCGTGTACTCCAACCCGTATTGCTCCGCAATCTGACGATCAGTTTCGCCATAGTGTTGCTCGATAAGTCCAGTTACGTAACTTTCGAAATCGATAGACTTGCCATCGTCCTGAACAATGCTCTCCCCGACTCGCGGAGCACCGAGGACATAAGTATGGAGCACATAGTCCATATACGAGCGCTTGAGGGAAAAGGCGCGACGCTTTGCGCGATGACGCTCAATCTCACCCGTATCGGTATTGAAGTATTCATAATACTGGTCCGCCCACATCGTGGCCTCAGTTGCGCCCTTCGTGCAAGCACCCAGATAAGTCGTCATGCCTTCTGAAAGCTCGTCCGCACGGCCATCCTGAATATAGGAAATAATCTTCTCGTAGTCGGCGCGAATGATTTTCATGTCTTTTTCGGGAAGACGCACCATGACAGCGCGCTCGATACGCTGGTCATATTTGTCGATAGAACGATCTCGGCCGTAATAAATCAACAGAATATTGCTGAGCTTAGTCTTGAGGTGAGAATTGTCATAGTCGAGCGAAACAGGACGGTCGTAAGGGATCATGGTCAGGACAAGACGCTCACCCGCAGACTTACGGCCATTCTTGAGCACATCGAAACACGTTGCCTTGAGCTCAACGCCCGCCTCGGGAAAATCGGGACGGTCGTCGCTATTGGCCTTGTAGCCAAAGTAGCGCTCCTCGATAAGAGTACCCATACCGCCTTTGTACTTTTTGGAGCCAAAGTCCTTGGGCGCACTCTCCCCTTCCGGGGCAATACCGAGCTCGAGAATATCGCGGAACGTCATGCCGTCGAGATTGGCAGCGTAGCGCTCAATGCTTGAAGGGTCAGAAAAATCAGTATCGTCAAGCATGCGCTTGAAATCGAGGCGCTTCTTGGACACGGGATACCTCCGAAACTCGCAACTAACCCCATAGTAGTTCAGAGCAACTACTAACGCCCAGAAAATTGAGGTCTTGATCTTGTCCCCTCGATCGGCTATTGTTGTGAGCACCATAAACGGACACAGCAGCGATTGGAGAAACGTGTCTGAGATTAATATTGCCGAGCTTTTTGCGGGCGTCGGTGGATTTCGTTTAGGTCTCGAAGGCTATGCCGACCCTCGACATCCCGAGTTTTATATGAAACCAGCCGGCCCCTTCCGCACCATTTGGGCAAATCAGTGGGAACCGCCCGGAACCAAAGCGCGTCAGTTCGCGGCCCGTTGCTACATGGATCGCTTCGGCGATGATTCCGTTGTCAACGAAGACATTAATAGGGTCTTGGAACAAGCCGAAGCGGGCGAAATCGAAATCCCCAATGTCCAAATGGTCGTTGGCGGTTTCCCCTGTCAAGACTACTCTGTCGCGCGTCCGCTCAATCAGGCACACGGCATCGAAGGAAAGAAGGGTGTCCTCTGGTGGGACATCTATCACTTCCTCGAAATGAAGAAGCCCAAGTTCGGTCTCTTTGAGAACGTCGACCGCCTGCTCAAGTCGCCCGCGTCTCAACGCGGTCGCGACTTCGCCATCATCCTAAGCTGTCTTGCCGACCTCGACTACACGGTCGAATGGCGCGTGGTCAACTCTGCCGAATACGGTTTCCCCCAGCGTCGCAAGCGTGTTTATATCTTCTGCGAAAAGGACGCTGGCAAGGTTGATCTCGTTGATCGCATGCACAACGGCGTCATGGCTAAAGCCTTCCCCGCCATCTATCCCGACGAGATGTCCGAGCTCGACGTTTTACCCGACCCCTACGAGAACTCAACTCGTTTTGGCGTCGGCCAAAAGACCTCTCAATTCAAGAATGCTGGCGTCATGCAGGGCTGTCATGTTCTGACCTGCGACTTTGCCGAAGACTATCACGGTAAGCGCCACGTGCTTGGCGACGTGCTTGTCGACGAAGCTGATGTCCCGGAGCAGTTCTACATCTCCGACGAAAAGCTTCCCGACTGGCGCTACCTTAAGGGCAGCAAGCGCGAAGAGCGCACTAACAAAAAGACAGGCTTTACGTACACGTATTCCGAGGGAGCCATGAGCTTCCCGGATGCCACCGACAAGCCGAGCCGCACCATCCTCACAGGAGAAGGCGGCACAGGAGCGAGCCGCTTCAAGCACGTCATCGAATGTCCCGATGGCCGTTTCCGCCGTCTTGTTCCCGACGAGCTCGATCAGCTTCAGGGATTCCCGAAAGGCTGGACCGATACGGGCATGACCGACGGCCATCGAGCCTTCTGCATGGGCAACGCACTCGTCACCGGCGTGCCCCATCGCATTGGCGAAGCTATGGTCGAAGTGTACGGCCTCTAAGGCAAGCAATCCGGAGCCGACAGTTCACGCTGTCGACTCCGTTTTTTTCATCCCACTCCCCTGTATACTGATGTAGCACGTGTTTCATCCGGGCTTGTTGGGCCGGATTGTTCATGGGAGGGTCTTATGGCTGCTTCGAATCCGCCTAAGGGGAGCGTTTCTTCTTCGTCCATCAAGCCGGTGACGCGCAAGGCCGTGCGTTGCCAGCGCGAGGTCGCCTGGCTTGTCACGCAGGCAGCAGGCAGGCTTGTGGCGACCACTCAGGACGTCAATGCGCCTACGCCGAGCTTTGTGCTGGCAGTGGCGCTGGATCGAGTACGCCAGCTGGAACTCGCCGCACAAGAAGACGGCAGCCATCTTGGCTACCAGGACGCTATGGCACCCGACCTGTTGACCTTTTGCCACATGGCCAAGTTGCCCGCCGCGCCCAATGCGCTTTCGGACGCAGGCTACATGTTTACGCTTTCGGGCGCGGAACTCATCCGCGATATCTACGCATACTGCAGCGAGCTCGCCGAGCGCAGCGTTTTTGGCACGGCTGAAGTCAAACCGGGAAATGTCATCAAGCTGGTTCTTAGGCTGTTCTTGATAGACGGGTTCGGGGCCATGCCGGCGTAAGCCGAGCCTTTAGCATCACCGTCGACTGGGCGACAACCGCTTTACCTTAATGGACGCCAATCGAGGGTCGATTATTGGGTCGCCTCGTCCACTAACGCATCTATCCCACGCGCTCCGACAGTCGATACTTGCGGTTGCGGCTCGTCGCCGGCGCCGTGGGCTCAAGCTCGCCTTGAGCAATGAGCGCGTTGACGCGCGACCTAACCTGGGAAATTGTGAGCCCTGTGTGCTCTACCAGCTCGCGCGTCCCCAGCTCGCCGTAGTGTTTGAGTGCCGTCACAATTAAGCCCCCGCCATGATCGACCGGCTCGATCTTTGAACGGTAAAGTACGACCTTGAACCGATCGAATCCCGGGCAGAACAGGGGCTCGGCCAGACCATGCGCGCGCATGGCATCGATCATCATCGGGATGCCCGAGCCATTGCCCTCAGCCGGCGAACCTGCGCCATCCGGCAGCGGGACAATCGACATGAGCTTCACAAGCGTCGCGTTACGGCATCGGGAGCTGCCGTCAAACAAGTTCTCGCGAGTCTTTCCCCCGTAAAGGCCGCCAGGATTCGTCACCTCGACACGATCGTCAAAGACGTCGACGGCAATCGATTGTCCACAGAACCGATCCCCGTATTCTCGATGGATTACGGCGTTGGCGATTGCCTCGCGCAGAACCTCCTCGGGAATCTCAAGCGAGTCGACACGCGAGACGCCTTGGACGGTCGAGGTTCGCCGCAAATTCTTGGCGACGGCTGCGACGGCATCCGAGATCATCTCGCCCAACGTTCCCTCACAGATTGTGCGGTCCATGAATCTCAGCGACCCCGCCATGCCCTTCTGAGTTCCCGCATGGACAGCCACGTCAATGAAGAGCTTGGGATAGAACTGCTGAGGGTAGGTGCCCACAACTAGGAGTCCAGCCTTGGTGACATTGCCCTGGGAATCAAGGATATTTAGGCGCTCCAGCTTCGTTTGTTTGTCCGGCGCGCCGCGCATTGCCCGGGGCGTCAACGAGAAAGCCCGATCTATCGTACGGTCGACCAGCGTCTCGTCGAGATCGTCCGCGCCCGCACCCGCCACCGCGTCGCGATCGCTCGGAGTCGCTCGACCGCATGACGCCAATGCGAGCACCTCGGTCGATGAAAGCGGCACATCTTTGTCATCGATGCGCTTGTAGCTGCCGCCCTGGGCGCCCCGCTCTATGACATAGCAGGGCTTGCTCGACGGATCGAGCTCCTCAATCGTAATGACGAGAACGATGACGCCCTGAAGCTCCACTCGCTCGATCGTGTATTTAGGCGGATTGGCCAGCTTTCCTCGACCGCCCGCATCACCCATGCCTGACACAAATTGGTTGAGCACTTTCTCGGTCTCGAAGTTCTCAACCGGGACAAAACCTGCGCGCTCACTCACTCCGAGCACGATGATTCCGCCGGCAGTGTTCGCGAATGCGCTCACCGTTTCCCACACGTCGCGGGAAAGCGTCGTGGCGCTCTCCTTCACTTCGACGTTAAGATCATCCGAGCCCATACGCCTTAAAGACTCAAGCAGACCGGTCAGCTCGTTTTCGTTCATCTGCACGTCCTTTCGCTCGGTCCCGCGGAGAATGCCACGGATAGATTTCCCTCGTCTCTCAGTTATCTCTCGTAATTATCTCTCATCTATCTCTCTATCTCTCGGCTTAGAGATAAGAGATAGATAGAGATGGAATGTCTACCATTTGCTTCATTTATACATATTTTTGCTGGTAGAACAATCGGTATTGAGACAATACCATGATTGCCTGTCTCTTTGCTGCTCAGTTATCTCTCATATTTTTCTCTCATCTTCCTGTCATCTCTCATATTAGAGACGAATGAGAGACGAGAGATACGCGAGTGATGGACGAGCGAGGATTTTCGGACGGTCGGATATCGAGAGTGGATATTTGGACGGTTTTTGGGGCTTTTGCGGCAAATTCCGTCCAAATATCCACTCTCGTTCGATAGGTATCCGGAAATCCTCGCTCGTCCGTCCGAATATCCACTCTCGTTTGGCGAGTGTCCAATTTTCCACGCTCGTGCGGCGGGCACGCGAGCCCTTCGCCCAATCCGCTGGCATCGTCTCCAGTTCGCCGCAGGGTCACGGCCCCATATGGGTATACTCTCGAGGATTCGACTCGATTCGCCCCCGCTGGGGCGTCAAAGGAGACTGCATATGCCCACCACCTCAACCGACCCGCGCGCCGCAGCCGCTGCACTGCTGGTGCCCGGCACTACCTGCCACGGCTTTGCCGTCGAGCGCCGCGAGACCGTGCCCGAGCTCGACTCGGACGCTTACGTGCTGCGACACACTGCCTCGGGCGCTCGTCTGCTGTACCTGGCGTGCGACGACGAAAACAAGTCCTTTGCCATTGGCTTTAAGACGCCGCCGGCCGATTCCACCGGCGTGTTCCATATTCTTGAGCACTCGGTGCTGTGCGGATCGGCCAAGTTTCCCGTCAAGGAGCCGTTTGTCGACCTGATCAAGAGCTCCATGCAGACGTTCCTCAACGCCATGACCTACCCCGACAAGACCATCTACCCCGTTGCCACCACCAACGAGCAGGATCTGTACAACCTGATGGACGTGTACCTGGACGCGGTGTTCAACCCGGCCATCTATACCAAGCCCACCATTTTTGAGCAGGAGGGCTGGCACTACGAACTGGACCTGCCGGAGGGCGACGGCGACAGCAGCGCCGCGAGCCTGCACGAGGGCACGCTGCGTTATAACGGCGTGGTGTTCAACGAGATGAAGGGCGCGCTGTCCGATCCCATGAGCGTGCTGGACGATGCCGTCAACGCCGCGCTCTATCCCGACACCGCCTATGCGCACGAGAGCGGCGGCGACCCGCGCGCGATTCCCGCGCTCACCTACGAGCAGTTCCTGGACACGCACGCGCGACACTACAATCCCTCCAACTCCTACATCACGCTCTACGGCGACCTGGACGTGGACCGCGCACTGGCCTTTTTGGACGAGCGCTATCTGTCGCAGCCGAGTGCCGCGAGCCGCCGCATGGACGCTGCCGTTGCCGCCGGCGAGGACCCGTCCACGCTGGCGCCCAATCCGTTGGACGCGCAGGCGCCCGTGACCTGCGAGTACGAGCGCATCGAGATGGCCACCACACCCGAGAACGCCCTGGTGGGCCTGGGCCTTGTGCTGGGCAGCGCGCTCGACCGCAAGCGCACGATCGCGGCGGATATCCTGTTCGAGGCGCTGCTGGGCTCCAACGAAGCGCCGGTTAAGAAGGCCATTCTGGCCGCCGGCCTGGGCGGCAACGTGGTGAGCTACACCGCGGCCGAGAGCCTGCAGCCCTACGAGCTCATCATGCTGCAAAACGCACAGCCCGGTGTGGCGCGCGAGCTGCGTCGCGTGTTCCAGGACGCCTGCCGCGACCTGTGCGAGCACGGAGTTCCGCGCGAGCGTCTGGAAGCCATCATCAGCAGCAACGAGTACGACCTGCGCCAGCGTGACTATGGCATCGCCGACGGCGTGGCCATTGCGTGCGACGCGCTGAGCACCTGGCTCTACGATGACGACGCCGCGACGCTGGCGCTCAAGTACGGCCCGGTGTACGAGGAGCTGCGTAGCGAGCTGGACGGCAGCTATTTTGAGGACCTGCTGCGCGAGCTGGTGCTGGAAAACGACCACATGGCACTGGTCGAGCTGGTGCCGGTGGACGCCGCCGAGGGTTCGGAGGGTGCCGAGGCCGCCGAGCTGGCAGCCAAGCGCGATGCCATGACCGATGCCGAGCTGACCGACGTGGTCGAGCGCACGGCCGCGCTGCGTGCCGCGCAGGAGGCGGAAGACACACCCGAGGCCAAGGCCACGCTGCCGCGCCTGCGCGTGTCCGACATTGGCGAGGCGCGCCCCGAGCCGCCACTGATCGTGGACACGACCGTGCCCATCCCCTGCCTGCGCCACGGCATCCCCACCAACCGTCTGGCCTACGCCATGCAGTATTTCGACCTGAACTGCGTCGCGTTTGAGGACCTGCCCTATGTGACACTGCTCTGCCGCCTGCTTAAGCAGCTGCCCACGCGCGAGCACTCGGCCGAGGAACTCGACAACTTGCTCGCTGGCAAGCTCGGCTTTTTGAGCTTTACGACCGAGGTCATGACGCAGCCCGAAGTGGACGGCGTGCGCCCCTACCTGCTGGTGAGCGCCGGCGCCCTGTCCGAGAAGATCGATGCGCTGGCGAGTCTGCCGCGCGAGGTATGGTCGAGCACGCTTTTGGCAGATGCCGACGCCGACCGCGTGCGCGACGTGCTCACACAGATTCGCATTGGGCTTGAGCAGGGCTTTATCAACAACGGCCACTCGGCGGCGCTCGGTCGCGCGATGAGCTACAGCTCGCCTTCGGCCGTGGTGCGCGAGCAGCTTTCGGGCGTGGACTTCTATCTGTTCCTGCGCGACCTGCTCGACCACTTTGACGAGCGCGTGAACGGGTTGCGTACCAAGCTTGCCGAGCTGGCAGGCCGCATCTTTGTGGCCGATGGCTGCCTGGCGAGCTTTACCGGCAGCGACGAGGACTTTAACGCATACTGGGCCGCCGCGGGCGACCTGGAGCTGGGCGCTGGCGACGGCGCCGATGCCGGCCGCAACGCGCTCGTGGTGCCGACGCCGTGCGACCGCCACGAGGCCTTTGTCATCCCCAGCGACATCTGTTTTGCGGCAAGCGCGTGCGACCCGCGTCGCCTGGGCATCGACGTGACGGGCGCCTGGGCGGTTGCCGCCAACGCGCTCTCCTACGACTATCTGTGGAACGAGATCCGCGTTAAGGGCGGCGCGTACGGCTGCGGATTCCGCGCGGCCGGCGAGCGTCAGGCGGCGTTCTACACCTACCGCGACCCGGCAATCGACCCCTCGATTGAGCGCGTGGCGCGCGCGGGCGAATGGCTCGGCAGCTTTGATCCCGACGAGGCCGCCTTTGAGGGCTTTATCGTGAGCTGCGTGAGCGGCATGGACGCGCCGGTGAAGCCGTACGCGCTCACCAAGCGCCGCAACACGACCTACCTGGCCGGGCTCGATCCGCATGCGCGCGAGGAGCGCCGCGCCCAGATGCTCGCCGCCACGCCCGGTGAGCTTCGCTCGCTCGGCGCCGACGTAACGCGCATCGCAGCCGAGTCACCCACCTGCGTCTTTGGCGGCCGCGACGTCATCGCCAAGAGCAACGCCGGCTTCAACGTCATCGACCTGCTGGGCTAAGGCACGGCAAGCAAAACTACCACGAAGGGCGCAGTTCACAGGCGCCCTTCGTGGTAGTTCGAACACTTGTTCTATACGCACACATGTTCTATAGTAGAGGTGCTTGCATCGAACTGAAATTGCAACTAGAATATAGTTGCAGAATGTGAGGCGGGATGACTCGATCCGATAAACTCATCGCCCAGCTGCTTAGCTGTCCTTCAACGTATAGATTTGCTGACTTTCTTAAAGTTATGGCTTCATATGGCTTTGAAATGGACAGCAAAGGCAAGACGTCCGGATCGCGCGTTCGCTTCTACAGGCCATCAGATGGCAGGATGTTCGTAATGCACGCGCCTCATCCATCTGACGAATTGACAGCGGGGACCATTCGAAACATCGTTCGCTTTCTGCAAGATGTCGGAGGTAGTCATGAGTAACGTTTTGGCATACAAGGGTTATTTCGCCCCGGTCGAGTTCGATGCCGAACAGCATGTGCTAACAGGTATGGTCGCCGGCATTAGGGACGCAATCGTATTTGAAGGCTCCACGGCTGAAGAAGTGGAGCAATGCTTCCACGACGCCGTCGACGATTACCTTGAGTTTTGCGCCGAGAAGGGCAAGGAACCCGAGCGGGCTTTTAAGGGCTCGTTCAACGTAAGAACGGGCTCTGAGCTCCACAAGCAAGCAGCGCTGGCAGCGGCAAAGAAGGGTGAGTCACTCAATAAGTTTGTGACTGAAGCGATCGCTGCGGCGCTGTGAAGCCAACGTCGAGTCGAAGCCGCCACACAGGGCGCCTTTGTGGCGGCTTCGACGTTTGCCCAGATAAAACCAGCCAAAATAAGCCTGTCACTTTTTGGCAGGTTTGCTAGAGGAGGTTGGGATGGACAAGGCTGAGTTGCGGCGGGCGGTGATTGCCCAGCGCGATGCTCTTGATTTGGACTTGCGGGCGGCGAAGTCTGCTGATATCTGTGCGCGGCTGGTTGAGCTGCTGGGCCGCTTAGATGCCGCGGCGCCGCGCATCGTTGCCGTCTATGCCGCGATGGGTTCCGAGGCAGACCCTGCCGCGTTTGCCGCTGCGGCCGCCGCGCGCGGCTGGCGCGTGGCCTATCCGTGCATGCTCTCGGCAACAGACACCGTGGCTTGTGGCCAGCGCATGTGTATGCGGGCAGTTGCCGCCGACGATGCGTCCGCGGCTCCGTTTATCGCCCACCCTACGCGGGCCTTTGCGGCCACGGACATCGACAGCAACCACTTCCCTATCGTGCCTGCCGAAGCTCTCGACATGATCGTCGTGCCGCTCGTGGCCTTCGACCAAACCGGCGCGCGCCTGGGCTACGGCGGCGGTTGCTACGACCGCTACCTGCCCATGCTCTCGCCCGCATGCCAAATCATCGGCATCGCCTTTGACGAGCAGCGTGTCGACCGCGTTCCCACCGACGCTCACGACCTGCCGCTACCCCACATCATCAGCGCCTAATCGCCGCCATATCAGCCACGGCTACAGCAGTACCATCACAGCCTAGTGCTCCTCGCCGGCGCGGGCCAGGTCGTAGGGCGTGGTCTGGTAGACGTAGTAGTTGAGCCAGTTGGTGTAGAACAGCTGAGCCTGGCTGCGCCAGACGTTACGCGGCTCGGCGGTGGGGTCGTCACCTGGGAAGTAATGCGCCGGCACCTGGGGGTTGAGCCCGCGCTTCACGTCGCGCTCGTACTCCAAGCGCAACGTGTCGGTATCGTACTCGGGATGGCCAAAGACAAAGAAGCGGCGGCTGTCGGTCGACTTGACGATGTACAAGCCCACCTCGTCGGACACGGCCACGACCTCAAGCTGCGGCTCGGCCTCCACGTCCTCGCGGCGCACATCGGTGTTGCGCGAATGCACGGCATAGAAACGGTCGTCGAAGCCGCGGACCAGCGGGCTTTGCGGCTTCACCAGATAATGCTCGAACACACCGCTCGCCTTTGCCGGCAGGTCGTACTTCTGGATACCGTAATGATGGTACAGGCCAGCCTGCGCGCCCCAACAAATGTGCAGCGTAGAGTGCACGTGCGTGGTGGACCAATCCATGATCTGGCAGAGCTCGGGCCAGTAGTCGACCTCTTCGAACGGCATCTGCTCCACCGGCGCGCCCGTGATGATCAGGCCGTCGTAGTGGATGTCGCGGATGTCGTCGAACGTGCGGTAGAACGTCTCCAAGTGGCCGGCGCTCACGTGCGTGGCCTCGTGCGTCTTGGTGCGCAGCAGGTCCACCTCCACCTGCAGCGGCGTGTTGGAGAGCTTGCGCATGATCTGCGTCTCGGTGGCAATCTTGGTGGGCATGAGGTTGAGGATGAGCACGCGCAGCGGACGGATGTCCTGGTGCAGCGCGCGGTACTCGGTCATGACAAAGATGTTCTCGCTCTCGAGCTGCGCGGCGGCAGGGAGGGCGTCGGGGATGCGAATGGGCATGGATGCTCCTTACGAGTCAGTTGCAGCTATGGTACAACGACCGGCCCCATCCGCGCGAGCACATCGCCCAGCGATGCCGTCAGCGGCCCAAATCACTCCAAAAGTAGAGATTAAGGCATGTCCAAAAATCTACGGCGCTTTAGCCTAGCAAAGTGGCAGCAGGACGCTACAATGGTTCGACGCGAAAAACTCGGCCGAAAGGATACGTATATGTACCAGACGCGTAAGATCGGTGTGGTCGGCCAGGGCCACGTAGGAGCACATGTCGCCAACAGCCTGCTCATGCAGGGCATTGCCGATGAGCTGTACCTGTGCGATATCAACGAGGCCAAAGTGACGTCCGAGGTCCAGGACCTGCGCGACTCCCTTTCGTTTGTCCCGTACAACACCAAGATCGTCAACTGCTACGACCACTACGAGGAGCTTGCCTGCTGCGACGTCATCGTCAACGCTGCCGGCAAGGTCGCGCTGGCCGCCGGCAACCGCGACGGCGAGCTGTTCTTTACCACCGACGCCGCCCGCTCCTTTGCCAAGCGCATCGTCGACGCCGGCTTTGACGGCATCTTCGTGAGCATCTCCAACCCCTGCGACGTCGTGTGCACCGAGCTGTGGCACCTGACCGGCTACGATCCCAAGAAGATCATCGGCTCGGGCTGCGGTCTGGACTCCGCCCGCTTGCGCACCGAGATCTCCAAGAAGGTCGGCGTGAGCCCCAAGTCCATCGACGCCTACATGATCGGCGAGCACGGCTTTAGCCAGCTTGCTGCCTTTAAGGCCGCAACCATCGCTGGCAAAAACCTCAACGAGCTTCAGGCCGAGAACCCCGACAAGTACGCCTTCGACCACATGGAGGTCGAGGAGCTTGCACGCAAGGGCGGCTATGTGACCTACCAGGGCAAGCAGTGCACCGAGTACGCCGTTGCCAACTCCGCCGCGCGCGTCTGCGCCGCCGTGCTGCACAACGAGCACGCCGTGCTTTCGGCCTCTACGCTTATGACCGGCCAGTATGGCGAGGAGGGTATCTTTACCTCCCTGCCGTGCGTGATCGGTGCCGAGGGCGTCGAGGAGGTCTACACACTCGACCTTTCCGAGCACGAGCTCGAGGGCTTCCACAAGAGCTGCCAGCACATCCGCGACAACATCGCCCAGCTCGACTGGTGGGATACCGAGGCCTACGACGCCAAGTAAGCCGCTGGCTGCCGCAACCTTGCGAATCTATGCGCGATACTAAGCGGGCCGCGCCGGAAACCCACCGGCGCGGCCCGCTTTTTGACTCACGCAGTGCCCCTGCGAATCGAAGGTGAATACTTTTCCCGTTACTTAGTACTGCTCGATGCCCATGTAGCGACGAATCTCAGGGCTGTGGTCGAACACCTTTCCGCGGGCGGCGCGCAGCTCGCAGCTCATGTTGTAGAAGAAGATCGGCTCCAGGTACGAACGCACGCTGGCGGGCACCTCGCCCACGCCGTACTCGAGTGCATCGAGCACCATTACCGTATCGGTATGCGTGTTGAGGAACGCCAGCGCGCGCTCCTCCATGGGGCGGCACTCGCCCGATCCGAGCTGCACAAAGTAGAACACGCCGGGCTCGGTGGCCTCGAAGGGGCCGTGGAAGTACTCGCCGGAGTGGATGTAGCAGCAGTGCTGCCACTGCATCTCCATGAGCGAGCAGATGGCCATGGCATAGGTCTGGCTAAAGTTGGGGCCGGAACCAAGGATATAGAAGAACTTGTGCTGCTGGCAGAGCTCGGCAAAGCGATCGCCCAGCTCGGCGTTGACCTTCTCGCGGGCGGCGGGCAGCAGCGCATCCATCTGCTTAAGGCCCTCGTACATGTCAGCGAGTGCCTCGTAGCCTTCCTGCTGGTCGAGCAGCTCGGCGGCGATCAGAGCGCCGATGCCCTGCGGCACCTCGACCTGTGACACGCCCTCGCCCCACGGATAGACCCAGGTGGTCCACTTGCCGTTATCGATCTTGGAGCCCTCGCAGTCGGTGAGGGCAACGACCTCGGCACCGGCCGCCAGCGCCATCTCGCAGCCGTCGACGACCTCTTGCGTGTTGCCGCTGTGGCTGCAGGCAATAACGAGCGACTTCGGCCCTAGGCTCTTGGGGGCCATCAGGCAAAACTCGCGTGCCGTGTAGACCGTCGAGGTAAACGTGGTGGCCTCGCGCTTGAGCAGCTCGTTGGCCGGCATCAGGTCGATCATCGAACCGCCGCAGGCGATCCAAAAGACGTTCTCAATCTTGCCCTTGCGCTCGATGATTTCCTGAATCAGATCGTGTGCGTTCATGGTGATGCCCCTTCTTGTGTGGCGGTTTTGAACGACTGCAGCTCGTACCTGCAGTCGTTCTATGTTGTCCTATTTATAGCACGCACGACGACGTCCGTGAAGCCATTCCACCAAACTTGTTCTATATTGTTCTATCTATGGACGTTAGATGTCGAAGACGTAGCGCGAGCCCACGATCTTTTGGCGGCCGAGCAGTAGAGGGCGCCCGTCAGCGTCGGTAAAGTAGGCCTCCATATAGAAGAGCGGCTCGCCGACCGGCACCTCCAACAGCGGGGCCGCCTGAGCATCGGCAAGCGCAATCTCCACGGTGCAAGGGTCGGACTTGAGCGGTGCACGGCCCGAATGCTCGGCAACGAGCGCAAAGATCGAGTTATCGGTGAGGTCCTTATCGGCAAGTGTCTGCAGATAGGGATGGTCAACCAGCACAAAGGCGTTGTTCTCGAGCATGACGGGGATGCCGTCGGCCGTGCGCACGCGCTCGACCACGATAAGCTCGCAGCCGGGCTCTACGCCAAAGAACGCCGCGTCCTCGCGCGTCGCCGCAACCACCGTGCGCGATACCAGGCGCGCACCCGGCACCATGTCGTTGGCAGCGCAACCCTCGGAAAAGCTCAGAACGTCACCCTTCTGGACAATCTTGCGCTTGAGCTTGGGCGCGCACACGAACGTGCCCCTCCCCTGCTGGCGGTTGAGATACCCCGCGCGCGACAGCTCCTCGATGGCGCGGCGCACGGTGATGCGTCCCACGCCGTAGTACTTCGCGAGCTCCATCTCGGAAGGAATGCGCGAGCCGAATGCGTACACGCCACGCGCGATCTCGCCCTTTAGGTCGTCCATAACCTGCTGGTACAGCGGCACAGCGGACACCTCAGTGCGCTCGGTTTTATCATCGGATGCCATCGTTATGCTCCATTCCGTGCATGCTCGGACTCAAACTCTTCAATCGCCGCCATAAACTGCTCGCCAAAGGCGTCGGCCTTTTTCTCGCCGATGCCGTTGACCTGGATAAGCTCGTCGCGCGTCTGTGGGCGTAGGCGGCACAGGCCGCGCAGGGCCTTGTCGGAAAAGACCATGTACGGCGCCATCTCCAGCTCGGTCGAGATCTCCTTGCGCAGGGCACGCAGGCGCTCGAACAACTCGGCATCGTCGCCCACGCGTGGGCGCTGATCCAGCTCGGCCTCCTCGCGCAGCAGATCGACGGCGCGGCGGGCGCGGGCCGAGGCCTTGCGCTTGGACGCGCGACGCTTAACGGTAAAGGCAAACGCCTCATCCTCGACCTCGACGGCACGCGGACCCAGCCCCACGACCGGGTACTGCCCCTGCGAGGTAGCCAGATAACCGCGGCCGCACAGCTGGCCGATGATGTCCTTGATGCGCCCGACCGATTCGCTCGACAGCTCACCGTAGCCACGGTCCTCGTCCAGATGCATCTGGCGAATGCGCTCGGTGTTGCCGCCGTGGAGCACGTCGGCGATCAGCGACTTGCCAAAGCGCATGGGTCGCGCGGCCACGTAGCGCACGGCGGCGCGGGCCATATCGGTGACGTCCTCGACCTCGAACTGCGTGAGGCAGTTGCTGCAGTTGCCGCAGCCCTCGGCGTCATCCGTGGCGGTGGCGCCCGCACCAGCCGCAGCAGCATGCTCGGCCGCGGCCTCGTCGCCAAAGTAGCGCAGCATGTATTCGCGCAGGCAGCCGGTAGTATTGCAGTAGCCCTCCATCTGGCTGAGCAGGCGGTAGCGGTTCTGGAGCGCCCATGCGCGCTGCTCGTCGTCGAGCGCCCCATCGGCAGCATCGCCGCGGTCGATCAGAAAGCGACGCATGCGAAAATCGTTGCCGTTCCACAGCAGGTGGCAGCTGGCCGGGTCGCCATCGCGGCCGGCTCGACCCGCCTCCTGGTAGTAGGCCTCGATGCTCTCGGGCACGTTGTTGTGGATCACGTAGCGCACGTTGGGCTTGTCGATGCCCATACCAAAGGCGTTGGTGGCAACCATCACCTGGATATCGTCGTCGATAAAGGCGCGCTGGCTTTGCCGGCGGGCGTCGTTGCCCATGCCGGCATGGTAGCGGCCAACGCGAATGCCGCTGGGGCCCAGTGCCTCGGCAAGCTCGCCTGCCAGCGCATCGACCGTCTTGCGGGTCGAGCAATACACGATGCCGCTCTCGCTCGAATGCGCGATCACGTAGTCACGCACCCACGCGGCCTTGGCCTTGTCGCCCATCTCCTCGCAGCCAAAGTAGAGGTTCTTGCGATCGAAGCCCGTCACCACCGTCGCGGGGTTTTGCAGGCCGAGCATCTGCTGAATATCCGCGCGCACGCGCTCGGTCGCCGTAGCGGTAAACGCCGCCACGATGGGGCGCTGCGGCAGGGAATCGATGAACTCACGAATCTGCAGATAGGCGGGACGGAAATCCTGGCCCCATTGGCTCACGCAGTGGGCCTCGTCAATGGCCACGAGCGGCACGCCAATGCCGCCGTCCGCCGCGGCCTCCCGCGCAAAGGCCAAAAAACGCGGCTCGAGCAAGCGCTCGGGCGCCACGTACATAAGCTGGTAGCGGCCCTCGCGCGCTCGCTTGAGCACGGTGTTTTGCTGGGCCGGAGTAAGGCTGGAGTTGAGATAGCTGGGTCGCGCACCCGCCGCGAGCAACGCACGGGTCTGGTCCTCCATAAGCGACAGCAGCGGACTCACCACAAAGGTGATGCCGGGCAGCATGAGCGCGGGCACCTGGTAGCAAATGGACTTGCCGGCGCCCGTGGGCATAACACCCAGCGCATCGCGACCGGCAAGAATCGCATCGACCATGCGGTCCTGCCCCGGGCGAAACGAGGTGTAGCCAAAATAGGCGCCGAGCGTGTCGAGCGCCATCTGCTGCATGCTATCGGTCATGGTTTCCTAACGTCCAAGTCATCTGCCGCCGATTATACGCCGCCACGCGGACAGCAGCACACGGCCGCCGCCCAGACTAGTCGTTTAAGAACGCCCCCAACGGCTAAGGAGTGTCCCCAGGTGCCGGCAGAAAAGGAACGTCCCCAAGTGCCGGCCCGGCAACGCCGATGTTTTGGCGCGGACAGCGAAAGCCCGCCAGAGCGAGCAAGGTGCCTTGAAACGAGGCGGCATTGACCTTCTGGTCATGCCGCCGAAGTTGAAAGGCAGATTGCCGCTCTGGCGGGCTTGCAGCGTCGAGCCGTTGCGCGGTTTGGAAAACCGCGCAACTAGAGCTACATGACCATAACGTAGCGCGATCCCACGTAGTACTGCTTACCCATCAGGACCGGCTCGCCATTGGGGCCCGTGAAGCCGGCACGCAGATTGAGCAGCGGATCGTGCGGAGCAATGCCCAGCTCGGCCGCCTGCTCGGTATTGGCACGAACGGCCTCGACCGTGCGGTAGCCAACCGAGACAATCGGCGTTCCGCCAACACGCTCGACCTCGGCAAAAATCGACTTGTCCTCAAGATCGGCCGTCAACAGCTCACGGTAGGCGTCAAACGGCACAAAGATGTTCTCCTCAAAGATGGGCTCGCCGTCGGCCGTACGCACGCGCTTGATATGCAGCAGCAGCGCATCCTTCTGCAGGCCAAAGAACTCCATCTCGTTTTGGCGCGCCGGAACGATCTGGCGATCGATCACGTGCGCACCGGCCTTCATGCCGTTGCCGGCACACAGCGCGGTAAACGTCTGCAGCGTCGAGGCGTGAAACTGGCGGTTGATGTGCGGCGTGGAGACAAAGGTGCCACGGCCCTGCTGCTTAACCAGGTAGCCATCGGAGCACAGCTCCTCGACGGCGCGGCGCACCGTAATACGGCTCACGTCGTACTGCTCGGCTAGCTCAAGCTCGGACGGAATACGCTCCTTGGGTGCATAAACACCTTTCTCGATCGCATCCTTGATTTCGTCGTAAATCTGCTGGTAAAGCGGTGCATTTTTGGGCGCAGGCATATCTAATCACTCTTATCGAAATATCGAAATAACTAATACGTATATAACGTCTAGTTTCATATTACCTCATAATGATAAAACGATACGCCCTCCCTACCAAAAAGCGACAGCTTCATTTTGGTAGGTTTTATCTGGGCAAACGAGAGCCTCTCGAAAGCAACGGGGCTTTCGGGGGGGCTCGTTCGGATGGGTTGCGCAGGACCGGCAAAATGCCAATACCCTACTTGCCGTCGTCCTGCTGCAGGCTGTCCTGTTCGCTGAGGCGCGCCTGCCTGCTGGCCATGCGTGCGGGCTTGTCGGGATCGGGAACGGCCGTGGGCATGGGCTCGTCGACATGACCACCCCACCAGCCGCCCACAAAGTTGAGCGTGTGGAACACATTGATCACGGCGCCGGGATCAACGTCGCACACCAGCTTGATAATGTCCTGGCTCTCGTAGGTCGAGACAACGGCGTGCAGCAGATACATCTTTTCGCGGCTATATCCGCCAATGACCTCGGCACAGCTAATGCCATGCTGAAAATGGTCAACATAGGCGGTCATGACCTCGTCTGCCTTGCGCGTCGTGATCTGCAGCGTCACGCGATCGTAGCGACGATAGAAACTGTCGATGGTCTTGGTCGAAATAAACTGGAACACGATGGAATACGCCGCCTTGTCCCAGCCAAACATAAAGCCAAAGATCGCCAGGATAAAGCAGTTGAAACCAAAGATGACGCCCCAGATGGTCTTGCCCGTGTGGTTGGAGACCCACAGCGCGATAAAGTCGGTGCCGCCGGTGGATGCGCCGGATTTAAGTGCGATGGCAGCGCCCAGACCCGAGACCACGCCGCCAAAAATGATGAGCATGATCTTGTCGCCCAAAAACGGCGCGAAGTGAAAGACGTTGAGAAACAGCGACGAGAGCACGACCTGCATCATCGAGAAGATGACGAAGCGCTTGCTAATGCCGCTCCAGCATAGGAGCGCCACGGGAATGTTGAGCGCGAGCATACCGAGCGAGATGTCGACGTGAACGCCGCCGAGCGAGGTAACGCGATCGAGCAGGACCGCGACGCCGGTAAGACCGCTCGGAAGCAGGTCGGCGGGCTGGATGAACGCCTGGATCAGAAATGTCTGGAGAACGGCGGAAATCGTGACCGCCACGGCAGTAATGGCGCGGCGGACGATGGTAAGGCGGCCGAGCACGAGCACGCGGTCCGTGAGCTGATCGATGGCGTTCGCCACGCGGGCTCCTTTCGAAGGCAAATCTGGTTGTGAGGCATGTCGGCGATTGTAGCACGGAGCATGCGGGGGCGCTTCAATTCACCCTCCCTCGACAACCAAAGCGGGACCAGCAACCCCACGACCAAAGGCCCAAATAACAAGTGAGTAGACTTTACGCGACCTGCAGAGCACACCCAAAACCGCCACCCCTGTGACCTGCGGTTTTACTAGAGCAGATGCGCTTTGTGCTCGTCTTGCACCAAAAAGTCTACTCACTTAGTCCGAATCGAAGCCAAACGGATCCAAATAGATGACAAATTAAGCCAATCCGCAGCAAAAGACGCGTGAATCAGTGCTTCTCGCGGCGGATTGACGCTACAAAGCGGCCAAAATGTCGGTCAGATTATCGATAACGGCATCGGCTCGCGATTGATTGAGGTTGACGCCCTCGTGCGGACGCAGCGCCAGGACACGGGCGCCGGAGCGCTTGCCGGCCTCGATGCCCAAAGGCGAGTCCTCGATAACCAGGCACTCGGTAGGCTCCACCCCCAGCGCCTCCATGGCACGCAGGTAAATCTCGGGGTCGGGCTTAAACGCACTGCACTCGTGACCGCTGATGGTGTAATCCAGCACGTCGGCGATACCGGCAATCTCCACCAGCTCGTCAATGAGCTCGCGATAGGACGAGCTCGCGATGGCGCACTTCACGCCGCGCTCGTGCAGCTCACGCATCACCGGCTCCGTCTGCTCGTTGAGCAGCTCGGCATACGGAACGGGATGGTCCGGGCTGTAGACCTGCTTGTACTCCACGCGCAGACGCTCGCGCAGCTCAACATCGTCGGGCACCAGCGACTTCCAAATGGCGGGCTCGTTAGACCCCGAAAGATCGGGAATCTCGTCAAAGTGGAACCCCTTCTCTTCCATAAACGCCACGCGGCGGCGGTTGTAGAACCACTCGGTATCGACCAACACGCCGTCCATGTCAAACAGCACTGCCTTAATCATACGCATCTCTCCTCCCACCTGCCAAAAAGGGACAGGTTTATTTTGGTAGGTTTTATCTGGGGTTTTATGACGCGACAGACACGCCCCCAAAGCAAAAAGGGGACGGGGCGCAAACCCCATCCCCTCTCAATCAACCCGTAAGGTCTACTTACTTGTGATTAGTAGGAAAGCTTCCACATGTAGCGACGCATGGTCAGCGGGTGCTGACGGGCCTCGGCGATCTGGTTGCCGTACTCGCGCATAACGGCGAGGTGCAGCAGCGGGTTGAAGTAGGTGACGACGCTCGCGGGCACGGCGTCAGCCAGGCCGTAGTCCTTGGAGTCGATCAGAGCGACCTTGGCGCCCATGCGCTTAAGGAAGGTGAGGGCGCGGGCGTCCATCGGACGGGTAGCGCCATCGGACATGAAGAAGACGTAGGGCTTACCCTCGGTGGAAACCTCGAACGGGCCGTGGAAGTACTCACCGGTGTTGTAGGCAGCGGCGTCAATCCACTGCATCTCGGTGAACAGGAAGGCAGCGTGAGAATAAGCCATCTTCTCGGAGGCACCGGAAGCCATGAAGTAGATCATCTTGTCGTCCTTGAAGTCCTCGGCGAACTTCTTGGCGAGTTTCTTGCAGGACTGAGCGGCGTTCTCGCAGAGCTCGAAGACGTTGGTGAGGCCGGTGATCATGTCCTCGTAGTGGTCATAACCCTCGGTCTGCTGAAGGATCTCGACAGCAAGAGCGATGGCATAGCCAGGCTTCTCGCACTTGGCAGCGAAGTTGGCGTGGAAGCCGTGAACGATGACGTAGTCAGCGTCGACGGTCAGAGCGGAGCCAGCCTTGTTGGTAAGGGAGACGACCGGGCAGTTGTGCTTCTTGGCGGTCTTGTTGGCCTCGACGGTCTCGGGCGTGGAGCCACCGAGGGAGCAAGTGATCACGAAGGTGTGCTCGTTGACCCAGGAAGGCGTATCGTAGTTGAACTCGTTAGCGGTGAAGATCTGAACGTTCAGCTTGTCCGTGTTGTTGGCCAGGAAGTACTTGGCGGGGTAAAGGTCGGACATGGAGGCACCGCAGCCGACGAAGGCGACGCTGTGGATCTCGTGGTTGGACAGGACGTCAGCGACGATCTGCTTAGGGAGGTTAAGGTCGATCTCGTACATCTGACACATTCCTTTCAATTTTTGCGGCGCCACATTGCCGGGCGCTCGCAGGGTTACCGTGATTTGGACCGAGTCGCCGGTCCGTTGAGGATGTGTCAAAGGAACTGTCCCTTTGACACATTTAGGGATGGAAGCCTGCCTGGGGTATGGGATGCCAGGCAGGCCCCCGGGGGAAAGCGGTTAGGCGCTTAGTCGCGACTAGGCCAGGATGCCGACCGCGGAGAGGGCGATGCCGCCCACAATGGCGATCACGAGAAGCCAACCGGTGTTGACGTTCTTCTTGATGAGCCAGTACATAAGGCCGGTGAGGCCAAGGGAGATCATCTGGGGCATCATGCTGTCCAGGATGTCCTGGATCACGACGGTGCCGTCAGCGAACTGCAGCGGGGTGGTGGCGCCGATCAGCGTGGCGATCATGCCGCCCACGGACATAAGACCCACGATTCCGCAGACATACATGAGCTTCTCCATGAGGTCGCCGCCCTGAAGCTTGCTCAGGTACTCGTGGCCGCCCTGATATCCCATCTTGGCTGCGAACCAAGTGATCAGCACGGAGGGGACGATGGAGATGAGAAGGGCCAGGATCGGGCCCATGATGGAGCCCTGCTGAGCCAGCTGAACGCCCAAGCCAAAGGCGATAACGCGGATGGTGCCCTGGAAGAAGGAGTCACCGATGCCGGAAAGCGGGCCCATAAGGGAGGTCTTGACCGCGTTAATCGAATCGGGGTTGAAGTTCTCGGGATCCTTGGCGTACTCCTCCTCCATGGAGGCGGCGAGGCCCAGGATGAAAGCGCTCGTCTGCGGGGTGCAGTTGTAGAACGCCATGTGACGGTGGTAAGCCTCTTTCTTAGCAGCAAGCTGCTTGGGGTCGGACTCGTCCGGATAGAGGCGATCGAGCGTGGGAACCATACCGTAGAGGAAGCCCATGTTCATCTGACGCTCGTAGTTCCAAGAGGCCTGGATGGCCCAGGAGCGCCAGAAGAACTGGCTGACCTTCTTGTTCAGGGACACGTCCTTGGTTGCGGTTGCCATAGTGTGTTCCTCCTTAGTCTTCGTCGTCTTCGAGCGGATCGTAGTCGGAATCGACACCGGCGGCTACATGGGAACCGTTGAACTTGAAGCCCATGAAGACGACAGCCAGGCACACACCGATCAGGGCGACCGCGATGACGGACAGGTTGAGGTAAGCGGCGAGCAGGAAACCGATGAACAGGAACGGAGTCATACCCTTCTTGATCATCATGGTGAGCAGCAGGGCCAAGCCGTAGGCGGTCATGATCTTGGTCGAAACGTTAAGACCAGTGGACAGCCACTCGGGAACCATGTTGACGATGGCCTGAACCAGGTCAGTGCCAACAAAGACGGCGAGGAAGATCGGCAGGAAGTACATGATGGCGTACAAACCGGAGCCGGCGCAGATGTGCATACGGTAGGCGGTCTTGAACTTTCCGTTATCAATCGCGTTATCTGCCACATGGGTGAGGACGGCGATGATGGAACGGAACACGATGCCGAGGAGCTGACCCAGGACGGCGACCGGGATGGCGATCGTCATGGCGGTCTCGGCGGAAGCGTCGGTCAGGCACGCAAAGGCAGCGGCCACGATGCCGCCCAGGACCATATCGGGCGGAACGGCGGCGCCGACCTGCACCAGGCCCATGGACACGAGCTCGACGGCGGCACCGACGGCAAGGCCGGTGGGCACATCGCCCAGCAGCAGACCGACGAGCGTAGCGCCAACGAGGGGCTGCTCGAAGTTAAGACGACCGAGCAGGCGGGAGTCCCACATGCAGAACACGCCGACGAGGCCGACGAGCACCGCACTGATGAACGTATTCATACCCTTCTCCTTTCAGTCAGGCAAAAGCCTGGTTGATTACAGCTTGGCGTCGATGTCGACGCTCTGATACGTAGGGGTCTGCTGGACGTAGAGCTTGATGCCCATGTCGAGCAGTTGGTTGACGTCGGCCTTCTGGTTGGCGTCGAGGAAGACGGAGCTGTCCTTGCCGCCGACCTGATCGGCACCGTCGTGGTTGGCGGTGGCGCCCAGGTTGATGGCGTCGAGCTTGTAGCCCTGGCAGAACTGCAGCATCTCGGCAGTGTTGCCAAAGACGAACATGACGCGCTCGCCGAGGGTGTTGAGCTTGTCCATCTTGGCGAGGGCACGCTCGACGGTGAAGACGTTCAGGCGCACGCCCTGGGGCTTGGCCAGCTTAAGAGCGCCCTTCTTGATGTCATCGTTGGCGGCGGCGTTGTCGACGACGATGATGCGCTCGGCCTGAACCTTGGTGGTCCAGGTAAAGACGACCTGGCCGTGCAGCAGACGGTAGTCAAGACGTGCGAGGACGATCTTGGCGGGACCGGAGCTGTGACGGGACGCCTTGGCCTTCTTGGCGGGAGCCGCGGCAGCCTCGACCGGTGCGTTGGGGTTGGTCAGACCGGTGCGGGCCTCGTTGATGAGGGCTGCGAGCTCGGCACCCTTGACGGGGACGGGGCTCATAGCGAGCGTGAGCGCCAGCGGGATGTTGAAACCGCTGACAACCGTGAACTTCGTGCCGTTCTTGGAAAGCTCGACCATGTTGTTGTTGACCGAGCTGCCGAGCATATCGGTCAGAACATAGACGGTGTCGTCCGCGTTGAACGTGGCGATCATAGCCTCAACCTTATTGGTGATGGGCTCCTTGTCGTCACGAGCAAGCGACACGACGTGGACGTTCGACACGTCGCCGAGAACCATCTCGAGCGTGTCTTTGGCGCCTGCGGCCAGGCCGCCATGAGATGCGAGAATGATCTGATTCATCTTGCCTCCTCCTTTTCGTTATGGTCATTATAACGTCTTATACGTTGCTTATATTGCTAATTAGTATTAAGACCGTTCGCGGGTGAAAATCGACCGTTGACGGGTTTAACGTACTCGAAACGTTTGGCTAGGTAGGCCGGCGCTAGCTGGATAACCCCAGGTCAGACCCTGCGCGCAATCCCCTATCGCACGAAGTACCAGGGGCTTTCCTGTACGGTGGGTTCCAGCGCGATGCCGGTGCGTTCCTTAAACAGATCCATGTCCTGCGATTTCTCCGTCCACCACGCATTGGGCTTAAAGGTCATGCTCTCAACGACATGACCGACAAACACACTGTTGCGCAGCCTGGAGAAGTCGGTGTTCATAATCAGGATGGACGCGAGCACCAGCACAATGCCCAGGACCTTGATCGCGCCGGCGGGCTCGGCATAGACACCAATGCCCACCAGTACGGTGACGACCGTCTCGAATGACATTACGACGGGAACTTTCGACGTCTCGAGCCCCATGGACAGACCCTGCATATATAAGATGTAGGCCACGGCTGTGGGGATGAGTCCAAAGCCAAGGAACAACAGCAGCAGCTGTGGCGACATTGCCGCGGTGACATCCGGCCACGGAGCCGCGATAGCTGCCATAACCGCACCGCCAAAAACAAAGCCCCAAAACGTGACAGCCAGCGGGTGGACCGTCTTGGTTGCTATTCGGCTAAACACCGCGAGCGACGCACCACAAAGGCCTGCAATCACGCCCGACGTGACGCCCCAAACCGAAAAATGAAAACCGGAAAGGTCGCCATTGGTCACCGCAAGCACGCAGCCAACGATGTTAAAGACAATGGCAACGAGCTTGTTAGGGGTCACGTCCTCGCGATAAAGCACGCGGCCGAGCGCGACGCCAAACACCGGCGAGGTGTAGAGCAGCACCGAGGCCGTGGACATGCCCACCTCGCCCATGCACTCGTAATAGCAGGTGTTAGCGGCGGCCAAACCGACGATACCGACAAGTGCGCAGGGAACAAGCTCTTTAGGGCTTGCCTTGAACAGGGCCAGCGGACCCTGAGCCACGGTAGACCCCTCACCCGGACGGCAGCCCATAAACATCAGAACCGGCGCCAAGATAAGCGCTCCGACCAACAAGCGAAAGGCCGCCATGCTCTGGGACGAAACGCCCATGGCCGCAATGCCGTTTACAAAGATTCCGATGCTGCCCCACATAAGCGCGGCGATCAGCACCAGCACATAGCCCAGATTGCTTTTCTTCAACGCAGCCTCCTCGGTATTGTTTCCAATATGTTTCACACTACGTTATAGTCGTTATATACATTTTTCAAGACACAAATCGGCGAGCGGAAAAATCTGCTCTACCGCTACAACCCATTGGTGCAAAGGGGTCAGGTTCATATGCGCCAACTTGGTGCAAAGTAACCTGTCCCCAATGACTAGGACTGTCCCCAAGTGCCGAACGTCTCCAAGTGCCGCATCTGGGCCAAGGCGACGCCGATGCTTTGGCAACGCCAGCGAAAACCCACCTGAGCGAGCAAGGTGCCTTGAAGCGAAGCGGCAT
This sequence comes from Collinsella sp. CLA-ER-H10, assembly GCF_040092475.1. Taxonomy (NCBI): domain Bacteria; kingdom Bacillati; phylum Actinomycetota; class Coriobacteriia; order Coriobacteriales; family Coriobacteriaceae; genus Collinsella; species Collinsella sp. CLA-ER-H10. The sequence continues at coordinate 2,066 of NZ_JBBNLM010000021.1, read as the reverse complement.
TGACCTTCTGGTCATGCCGCTGAAGCTGAAAGGCAGATTGCCGCTCAGGTGGGTTTGCAGCGTCGAGCCGTTACGGCGTTTGGTAAAACCGCGTAACTAATACTCAAGCTTCCACATGTAGCGGCGCGTCATGTAGTCCTTGTGCGTGACGGCAGAGAGCGCGCGCATGTACACATTGTTGAGGATCGGGGCGAAGATCAGGTGGTTGAAGTACTCGCTCACGCTGTCCTTGATGTCGTTGAGGCCGAGCTCCTTGGCGTCGAGCTGATAGACGCGCTCGCCACCGTACTGGTTGACGAAGCGGATGCCGCGCTCGTCGTTGCAGCGGCTGCGGCCGACGCTGATGAGCTGGAACAGCGAGGTACGCTTGTCCAGGATCTCGAAGGGACCGTGGAAGAAGTCGCAGGTGTTGATGGTGCAGGAGTCAATCTGCAGCATCTCCTGCACGTTGCAGATGCTAAAGACGTAGGCGGCACCAAAGAGCGGACCCTGAGCCATGACGTTGATGCAGGGCTTGTCGGCGTTCTGCTCGGCCCACTTGGCAGCAAGCGGACGGGTGTACTCGACGGCCTTGCGATAGATGGGGTCGACCAAGTCGAACGCGGCCATAGCGGTCTCGTACTCGGCATAGCCCTCGGTCTGCTGCGTAAGCTCCATGGCGATCATGGTCACGACGGCGGAGTTGGTGCGGCCCATGCAGGACTCGTCGACGGCCAAGCTGTCGTACTGGATCTTGTAGTCGCAGACCTCGGTGAGGCCGGACTCGTCAACATAGATGGCGATGGTGCTGGCGCCGTGGTCCTTGGCGACCTGGGCGGCGACGATGGTCTCCTTGGTGCCGCGCATGGACACGACGACGGCCAGGGTGTTCTCGTTAACGTAGGCGGGGGTTGCGTGCACGAACTCGTTGCTGGTGTAGCTGGAGCTCACGACCTGCGTGGCCTCGTGCTCCATAAAGTACTGGGCAGGATAGTTGCCGCCGTTGGATCCGCCGGCGCCAATCCACACGACGCGCTTGATGCCGCCCTTGTCTGCCTTGTCAGCCAAAACCTGGGAGACGACATCCTTAACCTGTTCCTGAGTAGTCATCGTGCATCAGCCTTTCTTCTCGTTTGATGCTCTCGATGGCATACAAGTTACATACATGTTTTGGTTATGTCGACTAGTTGTATGCTATATTTGACTTAGAAATTCTGCTGGTAAGGTTTTCGACTTCTCGTTACCAGCAGTTTTGTTGTTGTATTGAATACATGCTTGATTAGACTCGCATACAAGTTAGATACAGGTTGATCACATGAACGCTTCGTCTAAAAAGAAACTGAGCCAATACGAGCGCTTGGCGGGCATGTTGCGTGACCGCATCGCCGCCGGTATCTACGCACGCGGAGACAAGCTGCCGTCCGAGATGGAACTCATGGACGAATCGGGGCTGTCGCGCAGCACCGTGCGCCACGCCCTTAAGGTACTCGTTGATGAGGGCCTGGTGCGCACCGAGCGCGGGCGCGGCGCCTTTGTGGCCGACACGCCCGCGCTCCACGAAAACAACCTGGTGTTTTCGAGCTATACCAAGCAGGTCGAAGGCCAGGGCATGAAGCCCACCACGCGCACGGTGGACTCGGGCTTTACCAAGGCGGGCGGCAGCATAGCTAAGTTCTTTGATGCCGCCGTGGGCAGCAAGCTCGTCAAACTTGTCCGCCTGCGTTATCTGGACGATGCGCCGCTGTGCCTGGAGACCACCTACCTGCCGCCAAGCTTCGAGTCGCTCATCGACCGCGATATCAACGGTTCGCTCTACGCGACGCTGCGCCAAGAATTCCATCGCGCGCCAGCACAGGGACATAAGACCTTTGAGGTGTGCTATGCCTCGCAAAACGAGGCGTTTTTGCTCAACGTCGAGCGCGGGCAGGCGCTGATCCTGATCACCGACTACGTCTACGACACCGACGGCCGACCGCTCCATGTCTCTAAGCGCATCCAACGCACCGACCGCGCCAAATACACCGAGCCCATCGGCTAACCTGCCAAAACCACCGCAAAGGGGACAGTGAACTGCGCCCCGAAACTTG
>NZ_JBBNLM010000020.1:0-33933 GCF_040092475.1 Collinsella sp. CLA-ER-H10 | reverse complement strand
TCGATGTGTCCATCCTCGCAGTATCCGGTTCTCAAGGTGCACGCCCCGCGGCTGATCCGGTTCCACCGGGCCGCGCGGCAAGGAGATATATTGCCAGACCGGAGGGGCCCCGGGGGCGGGAATCCGGGTGTACACATTTCCTACACATCTTGTGATCCGACTAACGTTTGCCAGCCGTTAACTACCGCTCGCCGAGCATCTCTTTATATAAGGCAGTCTCATGATTAAAGCGGATACGTCCCCCTAGCTAAAGCACAGCCAGCATCGAGCAACTCATCGCGTTCTTCCACCGAGAACCCCTCGGCGTAGACGCGCACCACTGGTTCGGTCCCGCTAGGACGGACCAGCAGCCACGTGTCATCCTCGAATTCCAAACGCAAGCCATCCATATGACTAACGTTTTGCGGCACCTTGCCACAAATCGACTTGGGGTTTACGCCCGGCAGCAGGGTTCGTAACGCTTCGGCATCTTCGGCCTCAAGGCGCAAATCCCGTCGACCGTAACTCGTCTTACCAAAACTGTCCTCGAGTTGGTCGACCAGAACGCCCAAAGGCGCGTTCGTCTTAGCCATAAGCTCACACAGAATCAGACAGGCGAGGACTCCATCGCGCTCGGGCATATGCGCGGCGATGCCGATACCACCGGCTTCTTCACCGCCTATGAGGACGCCGCCCTTCTTCATCTCCGCCGCTATATATTTGAAACCGACTGGTTTGACGGTCACGCGGCAGCCAAGCGCCTCGGCAATGCGACGCACGAGCGTCGAGCATGAAAGATTGACGACGACGCGCCCCTCCAAATTACGAAATTGGACCAAGTCGCCCAAAACGAGCGCCATGATCTGATGCGGATGTATATATCTGCCGCGCTCGTCAACCGCACCGATACGGTCGGCGTCGCCGTCGGTCACCAGGCCGGCGCAAGCTCCGTCATCGATAACCGTGCGCTCGCAAGCGTCCACCCAAGGCTCAACGGGGTCGGGGCAGATATCTTCTTGGTCAGACGCCTGCCCGGCGTGAATCTCGTGCACCTCAACGCCAAGCTCGCGCAGCAAGTCGGCTAGATAGCCCTGGGCTGCGCCGCCCATGGGATCGACAACCACGCGCAGGTGCGCGGCGCGGATGGCTTCGGCATCGACAAACGATGCCACCGCCTGCATATAGTCAGGAATAATATCCGCGGTGCGATATTGCCCCTCGATCCCCATTGGCTCGGGAGCCATGGTCTCTTCGAGCTCTTCGATGACATCCTGGTTGGCGGTCGAGCCGTCACCCATGCGAATCTTGAGGCACAGATAACCCTGCGGATGATGGGACCCCGTCACCATGAGCGCGCCGCACGCCTCACCGTCATAAGCCGCCGCCCACGTAAGGGCAGGGGTCGGAACAGGTCGCGAAGCGAGCACGGCGTCCAGCCCGTGCGCTGCTAGCACGCCCGCCGCAAGCTCAGCGAACTCGCTCGCCAGGGGCCGGGTGTCGAACCCTATATATACCGTTTTGCCTGGATTGGTCTTTTGCCACAACTCGCCGACGGCATCGGCGATACGGGCAACGTTATCGGCAGTGAAGTCCTCATCGACGCGAGCGCGCCAACCGTCAGTTCCAAAATGAATTATCGCGCACACGCGCAGACACCTCACAGTGTTTGGATCATGGTACGCATGGGGTATACCCGCAACATGCACTCGGCAACCCGCCGGCACCAGCATTCACCATTTGGGCAAATGCTGCCGAGGACATGCAGGCAATAAAAAAACCACCCCGTATGGAGCGGTTTTACCCTTTATATATCGAGCGCCTCGGCCATCGCTGCCGTAGTGATTGCCGTGGTTCCACAACAACTGCCCACCATTGCGGCGCCGGCATGTCTCCATTCGATGCATGCGCGCGCGAAAGCTTCGGGGCTCTCGTGCCATACGGGGCCATCCTGAGTCTGGACCGGATCGCCCACGTTGGGACGCACCGTGACGGGAGTAGTCGCCGATGCAACCATCCTGGGCACCGCCGCGTTCGCGGCCGCAAGCGAACAGCAATTAACACCAACCGAGTTTGCGCCGTGTTTTTCGGCGTACAAAACGGCTGCCTCGATGTTGAGGCCATCGCCCAGCAGGTCGCCTTTATCGTCAACGACAAAACTCACCAGAACAGGCATGCCGTCGGCGGCATCTCGGGCGCCGGCAAGCATGGGCTGCAGATTACGGATAGACGTCACCGTCTCGATCAGCAGACCGTCAACGCCGGCATTGAGCAAGGCGTGCGCCTGTTCGCGCGCAATGCCGCGGATTTCACGATACTCGACAGAGTCCTCGGCAAACCACTCAATACCGATCGGGCCCATCGAGCCCAGCAGTAGCTGAGGGTGCGCCTGGCGGGCATCGTCGACGGCCCCGCGATTGACCTCCGCCACGGACGGCGCAATCTGGTCGTGCTTGAGGGCATAGCTCGATGCCTGAAAGGTATTGGTAATGAGCACCTGCGCGCCGGCGGCGACATACAAGCGATGGATACGAGAAACGGTCTGCGGCTCTGCCAGATTCCAAAACGCCGGTGGAATGTCGGCGGCATCGTACTCACTCAACAAAACACTGCCCATGGGGCCCTGCGCCAACAAGGTCTCGCTCGACAAGCGGCGCGTAAGTTCCTCGGCACCAAAGCGGTTGTAATAACTCGTATCCATATATATCCTGCTATTCCTCGACGCTGATTCCCTGCTTTTCGAGATAGGCGAGCCAGCGGCTCATCGTGTCCTCGGATAGCGCATGCTCCATCATGCAGGCCTCGGAATCGGCTCGCTCAAATTCGACACCGAGCTCCTGAACCAAAAACGTGCGGATGAGGCGATGACGGTACCAGATAGCCGTGCCAACCTCGCGACCGCGATCGGTCAGGATTACCTTGCCGTAGTGCGATTGCTCGACAAGCTCGGATGCCTTGAGCGCCGAAACCGCTTTATTGACCGATGCCTTGGAGACGCCAAGGCGCTGCGCGATGTCGACCGATCGCACGCCGTTGGTTTCCCCCTCTTCGCTTTCAATGCGAACCATGCACTCCAAGTAGTCTTCGTTCGCCACCGTCAGATGTAGTTCGCGCGAGCTATTTGTCGTATCCATGATCTTCCGTCCCTTCTGCATTCAATGGCTGATTCTACCCCATCCAAGCGTCGTGGTATGCCGTGGCATACCGTGCTAGAGTTCTTGTTGCACACGACGACCAAGATTGGAGCGGTCTTTATGGAAAACACCACCACGAGCCCCGATGTCCTCGAGCGCTTTTTGCGCTACGTCCAGATCAACACGCAGTCCGAGGATGCAAACTGCGACCAGGTACCCTCGAGCGCCGTTCAGTTTGACCTTGCCAACGTGCTGGCCGAAGAGCTGCGCGAGCTTGGTGCGGAAGATGCCCACGTGACCGAGCACGCCTATGTCTGCGCGCATATCCCCGCAAGTGCGGGCGCTGAGGACAAGCCCGCCCTGGGCCTGATCGCCCATCTCGACACCACCGAAGTTGCACCGGGCGCCGGCGTGAAGCCGCACATCGTACACTACGAAGGCGGCGACCTGGTCTGCGGCACGGTTGACGGTAAGCCCGTTGCCATGAGTACCGCCAAGCTTCCTGCCCTGAACGACCTCGCAGGTGAGGACCTGGTCTGCAGCGATGGCACCACACTGCTGGGCGCGGACGACAAGGCAGGCGTCGCCGAGATTATGTCGCTTGTCGCGCGTATCGCTCAGGACCCCTCTCTGCCCCATCCCGCACTCGGCATTTGCTTCTGCCCTGACGAGGAGATCGGCCACGGAGCCGAGCTGTTGGATATCGATACCTTTGGCTGCAAGTACGCCTACACGGTCGACGGCGGCCCCATCGGCGAGCTGGAGTGGGAGTGTTTTAACGCCGCCGAGGCGACCGTCCGCTTTGAGGGCCAGTCCATCCACCCGGGCGACGCCAAGGGCCGTATGGTCAACGCAGGCAATCTGTTCTGCGACTTCAACGCGTTGCTCCCCTACGTGCAGCGCCCGGAGTATACGGAAGGCTACGAGGGCTTTTATCACCTTGAGGGTGTATCTGCGACCGTCGATCACGCCACAGCGCGCTATATCGTCCGCGACCATGACGCCGCCAAGTTCCAGCAGAAACTCGACCTTATTGATGCCGCCGCCTCGATGCTCAACCAGCGTCTGGGTGAGAAGCACGTGACGGTCGAGATTAAGCAGCAGTATCGAAATATGGCCGAGATCGTTCGTGACTATCCCGAGCTTATTGATGTTGCCAAGGAAGCCTACCTTGCCTGCGGCGTTGAGCCCCAGGTGCTGCCGATTCGTGGCGGCACCGACGGCGCTCAGCTGTCGTTCCGCGGTCTGCCCTGCCCCAACCTTTCCACCGGCGGCTATTGCTACCACGGCGTCAACGAGTTCGTCCCGGTCAGTTCGCTCGTCAAGATGACCGACGTGCTCCAGGAGCTCGTCGCCCGCTTTGCATAAGCCTGGCTGCACAAGTCCAAAAGACGAATCGCCCCGTCCTCAACCAAGAACGGGGCGGTTTTTTTACTGCAACGAGAATAGGTTGACGCACGCCAGCCTCTTGAAGCAAGGAGTGTCCCAAACTGCCGGTACAAAAGGAACGTCCCCAAGTGCCAAGTGCATCAAGAGTGCCCCCTTTGACCAGTCGTTTAAGAACGTCCCCAATGACTACCCATGTGCCAAGTGTTACGCCGATGTTTTGGCACCGACAGCGAAAACCCGCCAGAGCGAGCAAGGTGCCTTGAAACGAGGTGGCATTGATCTTTTGATCATGCCGCCGAAGTTGAAAGGCAGATTGCCGCTCTGGCGGGTTTGCAGCGTCAACTGGTTACGCGGTTTGGTAAAACCGCGTAACTCTAGTAGTTGGCTTCGTAACCGTTGCCGTCGCCGGTGGGCTCTTCGTAGTAGTCCGAATCGCTCGAATCGCTTGAGTCATCGGAATCGTCAGAGCTGACCGATGAGGTTGCGGTACCGTTTGCGTAGTCGTCAGACGTGTTGTTGTTCAGGTCGCCGATCGTAGAGCTAGAACCGTCGGAAAGACCCATGGTGTTGGGACCCTTGGGATCCTTGCCGGCATCGACGCGCTCCATCATTTCCTTGAGCTCGTCCTCGTAGACAAAGACGTAGCTCACACCGTCGATCATGGTGCTGTCGTCGGCGTACGAGGGCAGGTTGGCCGAGTAGATGCCGTCGACATCCATACCGCGCATGGCGTTGACCGTAGCCACGATATCCTGAACGCTCATATCGGTTACGAGCATATCGGACAGCGAATTAACCAGGCCAAAGATCTTCGTGGCATCGAAGTTATTGAGAATCTGGTTGGCAAGGGCGCCGAGCACCTGACGCTGGTGGCGCATGCGCGTGTAATCGCCGTCGGCATAGGTGTAGCGGCAGCGGGCATAGGTAAGGGCGGTGGCACCGTCCATATGCTGCTGGCCAGCGGTAATCTTAATATCCAGGTGCTCGGGGTCGTCAACATCATCGGTTGCGTTAATGTCGATACCGCCAACCGAATCAATCAGCGCCTGCATACCGTCGAAGCTGACCTCGGCATAGTGGGAAATCTGAACACCGCACAGCTCGTTGACCGCCTCGACCATGGCCTCGGCGCCGCCAACGGTATGGCAGGCGTTGATCTTCATGGTCTCGCCCTTGTACTCGACCTTGGTGTCGCGCGGAACGGAAATGAGCGTCGCCTGCTTTTGCGTGGGGTCGATTCGTGCCAGGATAATCGAGTCGGCACGATACGTATCCTCGCCCGGACGGCCGTCGGTGCCAAGAAGCAGCACGTAGAACGGATCCTTTGCCTCATCGGTGTCAACCAGAACCCGACGCAGATTGTCGGTAATGACATTAGAATCGCCGAGCTTGCCCATAATGGTGGCAAACCACAGGCCGGCAGCGGTAGTGGCACTCAGCAGCACGCCAAGCACGACAATGAGCGCGACGTGACGAATCGTGTGGCTACGACGACGTTGGCGAGCTCGCTCGGAATAGCGAGCCACGTTATCGCGACTGTAGATCTTGGCCTGCGCACCAGTTGAGGGTCTTCGGGTGGTGGTATCCGCGAGGGGCTTTTTATTAAACATAGGCAACCTGTATTAGTAGATGACGGGATCGGGGACGGTAGCATGCTCGACATGCGCGCCGAGCGCCTGCAGCTTTTCGACAAACTGCTCGTAGCCGCGCTTGATGTGATGAATGGCCGAAACCTCGGTCGTCCCGTCGGCGATCAAGCCCGCTACGACGAGGGCCGCTCCGCCACGCAGATCGGGCGAGGTAACCTGTGCACCCGAGAAGCCCTTGACGCCATGAATCATGGCATGATGGCTCTCGATACGAATGTCGGCACCCATGCGCACCAGCTCAGAGGCGAACATAAAGCGATTCTCGAAGATGTTCTCGGTAATAACGGAACTGCCATCGGCAAGGGCGGAGAGCACCATAATCTGCGCCTGCATGTCCGTCGGGAAGCCGGGGAACGGAAGCGTCTGGATGTCGACCGGCTTGATACGCTCGGCACGGTTTACATGGACGCCATCCTCGACGCGCTCGCAGTCGATACCCATGAGCTCCATCTTCTTGAGCACCATGCCCAAGTGAATGGGGCAAAAGCCCGTGACATCGACACCGCGATCGTCGGCCATCAACGCACCGGCAACGATAAAGGTACCGGCCTCGATGCGGTCGCCCACTACGCGATGGGTAACAGGATGCAGCTCTTCCACGCCCTCGATGGTCACGACAGGCGTACCGGCGCCGACAATCTTAGCGCCCATCTCGTTGAGCATGTTGGCGAGATCGACGATCTCGGGCTCGCGGGCGGCATTGTCGATAACCGTGGTGCCCTGTGCGCGCACAGAGGCCATGATGAGGTTCTCGGTCGCACCGACGCTGGCGAACTCGAGCGTGACGGTGGTACCGCGCAGACCTTGGGGCGCATTAGCGTTGATGTAACCGTGGGCGGTATCGAACTCAACGCCCAGGGCCTCAAGACCAAGAATGTGCATATCGATCTTGCGAGCACCCAGGTTGCAGCCGCCCGGCATGGCGATCTTGGCGCGATGGAAGCGGCCCAGCAGAGGTCCCATGACGGCGGTGGAAGCACGCATCTTAGCGACGAGCTCGTAGGGGGCCTCCCAAGAATCGACCTGAGAGGTATCAATCTCGAGCGTGTGCTCGTCGAGAACATCGATCGTAGCGCCCATGCCCTTGAGCACCTTGCCCATCACGTGGACATCGGAAATATCGGGCACGTTCTGCAGCGTCGTCTTGCCCGGCGCCAGAAGCGTTGCCGCCATGAGTTTGAGCGCGGAGTTCTTGGCGCCCGAGACGGGCACGGAGCCTCCGATGGCGTGGCCACCCTCAACGCGGATAATATCCAAGGTCTACCCTTTCAAAAAGCATGCCCGGGGTGGCTGGGCCATCCCGGGCATGATGTGTTCGCAAATGGTCGAACGCTAAATCGTTTGACTATTGGGCAAGCTTGAGCTTACACCATGCGATTTCATTATAGAGGTAGGCGCGGCGTGCATCATCCTCCGACAAATTACCCAGCTTCTCTTCAAAACCTTGAATATCAGCTTTAAGCTTGTCGGCATCGACGGTCGCCAAATCGCAAGCGCGCTCGGCGAGAACGGTCACGACATCGTCCGCAACCTGGACATAGCCGCCGGCCACGGCAAACGTGTGGTCGACAGTGCCCATGGCCTTATCGGAAACGCGAACGTAACCGCGGTCGATCGTGCAGATCTCGCTGGAGTGAGCAGGCAGAACGCCAAACTCGCCATCCGTGGACGGAATCGACACAAACGCAGCGTCGCCCTCATAGGCGCAGCTCACGGGGCACACGATGCGGATACGCATAACCTACTTCTCCCCCATCTTGCGGGCGCGCTCGCGCACGTCCTCAATCGTGGAAGCATAGCGGAAAGCCTGCTCGGGCAGGTCATCGGCCTTGCCGTCGACAATCTCGGCGAAAGAGCGGACGGTATCCTCGACGCGGACGTAGACACCGGGGTTGCCGGTGAACTTCTCGGCGACGTGGAAGGACTGCGAGAGGAACTGCTGAATCTTACGGGCACGGTTGACCGTAAGGCGCTGCTCCTCGGACAGCTCGTCCATACCCAGAATGGCGATGATGTCCTGAAGGTCGGAGTACTCCTGCAGGAGCTCCTGGACCTTGACGGCGACACGGTAGTGCTCCTCGCCGACGATCGAGGGATCGAGAGCGTCGGAGGAAGACGCAAGCGGGTCGATAGCCGGGAACAGGCCGAGCGACGAAATGCTACGCGAAAGAACCGTGGTGGCATCGAGGTGCGTAAACGTCGTGGCAGGCGCCGGGTCGGTCAGGTCGTCTGCGGGGACGTAGACAGCCTGGACGGAGGTAATGGAGCCCGTCTTGGTCGAGGTAATGCGCTCCTGGAGGTCGCCCATCTCGGTTGCCAGCGTGGGCTGGTAACCGACGGCGGACGGCATACGGCCCAGCAGTGCGGAAACCTCGGAACCTGCCTGGGAGAAGCGGAAGATGTTGTCGATGAACAGCAGAACGTCCTGGCCGCGATCGCGGAAGTACTCAGCGGTGGTAAGGCCGGCCAGACCGATGCGCAGACGCGCTCCGGGCGGCTCGTTCATCTGACCATAGACCAAGCAGGTCTTGTCGATAACGCCAGACTCGCTCATCTCGAGGAACAGGTCGGTGCCCTCGCGGGTACGCTCGCCGACGCCGGTGAACACCGAGGTGCCGCCGTGCTCCTGGGCGAGGTTGTTGATGAGCTCCTGGATCAGAACGGTCTTGCCGACGCCGGCGCCGCCGAACAGACCTGTCTTGCCGCCGCGGATGTAGGGCTCGAGCAGGTCGACGGCCTTGATGCCGGTCTCGAAGATCTCGGTCTTGGTGGTGAGCTCGTCGAAACGGGGCGCTGCATGGTGGATGGGGTAGAACTCCTCCACCTCGGGCATGGGCTTGCCGTCGACGGGCTTGCCCATGACGTTCCAAATGCGGCCGAGCGTCTTGGGACCAACGGGCATCTTCATGGGCTCACCGGTATCGGTGGCGATGAGGCCGCGCTGCAGGCCGTCGGTCGAGGACATGGCGACCGTGCGGACGACGCCGCCCGGAAGCTGGCTCTCGACCTCGAGGATCGTGCTCAGATGACCGATCGGGGTCTCGGCCTCGACCGTGAGCGCGTTGTAGATCGGGGGCACCGCGCCGTCAAACTTGACGTCGACGACAGGGCCGATGATTCGCACGATGCGACCATCACCGGCAGTCGTCTTCTTGGTGGCTTCCTCGACCGCAAGCTTTACGGTGTTATTAGCCATTACTGTTCCTCCAATGCTGAGGCTCCGCCGACGATCTCGTTAATCTCGGTCGTGATCGAAGCCTGGCGCACGCGACTATACGTGCGGGTAAGGGTCGAGATGATCGCGGTGGCGTTTTCCGTCGCGGAGTGCATGGCCTTGCGGCGTGCACCCTGCTCGGCAGCCGCCGAATCGATCAGGGCCTGGTAGATGACCGTCAGGATATAAGACGGCACAAGCTTGCCGAGAACATGCTCGGGAGAGGGCACGAACTCGAACGTGGACGAGATGCGCTTAGGGGCGTCGGTCTCGTTCTTACGCGGACCGTGGGCCATAGCGATCATCTCGGGGTCGAGCGGCAACAGATGCTCGACGCGAAGCTCCTGATCCACGCGGTTCTTGGCGTGGTGGTAGACAAGCTCGACACGGTCAAGCTCACCGGCACGATACGCATCGCAGATATGAGAGGAGATCATGCGGGCCTGATTGAAATCGGGCTCAGAGGAGTTGCCCTCAAAGTGCATGACAACGTTTGCGCGGTCACGGAAATACGTGGCCGGCTTACGCCCGCACGCGATGATCTCGCATTCGATGCCGTCGTTCGCCCAAGAAGCGGCGAGCTTTTCGGCCGTGCGCTCCACCGTCGTATTGAAACCGCCGGCAAGGCCGCGGTCCGAGGCAATAACGACAATCAGGCCATGCTTGACGCTCTCATGCTTCTGCAGCATGGGATCGGTGCCCGAACAGGAGGCGTCGCCGGCGACCGTCAACATGACGTCGGTCAGCGCCTCCTTATAGGGCTCGGCCTGCTTGGAGCGATCGAGGGCACGACGAATCTTGGCCGTAGAGACCATCTCCATCGTGCGCGTGATCTGCTTGGTCGTGGTAACCGAGGAGATTCGCTTCTTAATGTCGCGAAGGTTGGCCATGGGGCTTAGTTCTCCTCTGATCCAGAAACATCCGAATGGTGCTTGGCCATGAACTGCTGCTTGAAGTCGCCGATGACGCGCAAGAGCTCAGCCTTGGTGTCATCATCGATCTTCTTGGCGCGAACCTTGTCGAGCAGCGAACCAAAGCCATTGTCCATGTACTCGATGAGCTCGGCACGGAAAGGCAGCACGTCGGCGATCTCCAGGTCATCCAGGAAGCCCTCGTTGCCAGCGAACAGCGTAACGATCTGCTCGCCAACCTCAAACGGCTTGTAACGCGGCTGCTTCAGGAGCTCGGTCATGCGAGCACCGTGGGTCAGCTGCTTCTGAGTAGCCTCGTCGAGGTCGGAGCCGAACTGCGTAAAGCCAGCGAGCTCCTGATAGGAAGCGAGGTCCAGACGGAGGTTGCCGGCGACCTGCTTCATGGCCTTGGTCTGCGCATCGCCACCGACGCGGGACACGGAGATACCCACGTCGACTGCCGGGCGCTGACCCTGGAAGAAGAGCTCGGACTGCAGGTAGATCTGACCATCGGTAATGGAAATGACGTTGGTCGGAATGTAGGCCGAGACGTCGCCGTCCTGGGTCTCGATGATCGGCAGTGCCGTCATGGAGCCGTAACCGTTCTTCTTGGACATCTTGACGGCACGCTCGAGCAGACGAGAGTGCAGGTAGAAGATGTCGCCAGGATAGGCCTCGCGTCCGGGCGGACGATGCAGCGTCAGCGACATCTGACGGTAGGCCACAGCCTGCTTGGACAGGTCATCGTAGATGACGAGCACGTGGCCGCCGGGGTTGGTCTCGCTGGCGGGCTTGCCGTCCTCGCCGTTGTACATAAAGAACTCGCCAATAGCGGCACCGGCCATAGGCGCGATGTACTGCATAGGGGCGGAATCGGCAGCGGTGGCCGAAACGATGATGGTGTAGTCGAGCGCACCGTGCTGAGCGAGGGTCTCGCGGATGTTGGCAACCGTGGAGGCCTTCTGGCCGATGGCGACATAGATGCAGACCATGCCCTTGCCGCGCTGGTTGAGGATAGCGTCGATGGCGATGGCGGTCTTACCGGTCTTACGGTCACCGATGATGAGCTCACGCTGACCGCGGCCAATAGGCACCATGGAGTCGATAGCGAGCAGACCGGTCTGAACCGGCTCGCACACCGGGGTACGATCGATGACGCCGGGAGCCTTGAACTCGATGGGGCGACGGTGCGTAGCGACGATGTCGCCCAGGCCGTCGATGGGCTGGCCGAGCGGATTGACGACGCGGCCGAGCATGGCACGGCTCACGGGGATATCCATAACGCGGCCAGTGGTGCGGCACTCGTCGCCTTCCTTGATGGAGTCGACGGCACCGAACAGAACGGCGCCGACCTCGTCACGGTCAAGGTTCTGGGCAAGGCCGAAGACGGTCTCACCGGTATCGGAGCTCTTGAACTCCAGAAGCTCGCCTGCCATGGCGCTCTTGAGGCCAGAGACGCGCGCGATGCCGTCGCCTACCTCGTCGACCGTTGAAACCTCATGCGTATCGACCGTCGCGGAGAGGCTCGTGAGCTGCTCCTGCAGTTTCTTGGCGATATCCTGGGCATTGAGGGTTTCGGACATTAGGCTTCACCTCCGTACGAATTAGCAGAGTTTGCGAGGGTCTCCTGCGCGATGCGCAGCTGCGTCTTGACGGAAATGTCACGACGCTCGCCGCGGGCCTCGAGCACCAGGCCGCCCACGATAGACGGGTCGACCTGCTCGATAAGGAATACCTTGCGGCCGAAGTCCTGCTCGCATTTCTTAGTGATGGTTTGACGCAGCTCGTCGTCGAGCGGGATCGCCGTGGTGACGGTCACGCCCACTACATCCTCGTCTTCCTCGGCAACATACTTAAAGGCAGCTGCCACCTTGGGAAGAAGGTCGAGCTGGTCGCGCTTGGACATGGTGTCGAGCACGGCGATGATCTCGGGGCTGGCAGAAGCCAAGCGCTCGATCATCTCGAGGTCCTCGAACACATGGTTCTCGGCCTTGGCGGCTTCCAAAAGGGAACGCGCGTAGGTCTCGAGCACCTTGTCCTGATAGCGGCTAGTCGGCATTCAGGCTACCTGCTTCCTGGATGTAGCGCTCGATGAGCTTCTTCTGCTCGGCATCGTCCTCGAGTGCCTCGCCCACGATCTTGGTGGCGACGGCAACGGACAGGTCGGCGATGGAGCTCGCGGCACCGGCGTAGATGGACTTGCGCTCGTCCTCGACGGTCGTATGGGCCTTGGCGATGATCTCCTCGGCCTCCTTGTGAGCAGCCTCGATGATACGGGCACGCTCGGACTCGGCGTCCTTACGGGCCTCGAGAACGATGTCGGCAGCCTGACGACGGGCGTCGGTGACGATCGAGTCGGACTCAGCGCGCTTGGCGATAGCCTCCTGCTTGGTCTTCTCGGCCTCGTCGAGGCTCTCCTCGATCTTCTTGCCGCGCTCCTCCATGGTTTTCATGATGCCCGGCAGGGCGACCTTGGCCAGCACGATCCAGATAATCAGGAAGGCGATAAGCGCCGGGATGAACTCCGCCATCTTAGGGATGAGGATGTCCGCACCGGCGGCGCCGTCCTCGGCGAACGCGGAAACCGGCATGAGCAGCGCGGCCGCGGACGCGGAGAGTGCGATCGCGCTCTTCTGGGATGAAAGATTCATACTTGACGCTCCGTGCTATTTAACGATCAGCGCGACAACGAAGCCGATCAGAGCCAGAGCCTCGCCGAAAGCGGAGCCCATGATGAAGACGGTGAACACGCGGCCCTGGACCTCAGGCTGACGGGCCATAGCACCCGTAGCACCCAGAGCAGACAGGCCGATAGCAAGACCAGCGCCGATAACACCGAGACCGTAACCGATAACTCCCACGATTCCTCCTTTGTCGTGCGTGTCTTATTTCACGCAGGATAACCTTTTTATAACTGCCGGGCTCCATGGGTACGGGCACCGGCGGTTTAACGAATTGCCTTACCTTTAAGGCGCGAACGGAAGACTACTCCTCCTCCGCGACCTCCTCTGCCTCGGAGACATACACGGCGGTAAGGACCGTGAAGACGTAAGCCTGGATGGCGCCGACCACAAGCTCGATCGCATAGATCAGGATGAGAATGGCAAGCCAGGCCAGCGAAGGCAGGGCGCCGACGGCGTGGGCCGCGGAAACTTGCTGAAGCAGCGGCTGCATGAACATGCTCGCCATGATGGCGAACGAGCCCATGACCACGTGTCCTGCGAACATGTTGCAGAACAGACGGACGGCGAGCGTGATGAGGCGCAGGAAGGTCGAGAAAAGCTCAACGACCCACACGAGCACGTTCATCGGGAAGCTCACGCCCTGCGGAGCGAGGCTCTTGATGTAGCCGATCACGCCGTGAGCCTTGCATCCGTAGTAGATGAAGTACACGAAGGCGAAGATGGCGAGCGCGGCAGTGGAGCCGATTGCGCCGGTGCCGGGCTTCATTCCCGGGATCAGGCCGATCATGTTGTTGATCAGGATGAACAGGAAAAGCGAGCACAGGAACGGGAAGTGCTTCTTCCAGTTCTCACCCACGACGCCCTTGCCGATATCGTTCTCGACGTACTCGATGATGTACTCGAAACCGTTGACGAAGAAGCCCTTGGGAACCAGGGTCTGCTTCTTCTTGAACACGGCCAGGACGATCAGGAGCACGATCGTGGAGACGATCAGCCAAAACGAGTACTGCGTGATGCCGCAGCTCAGATCGCCCACGACAGGGGTGGAGCTGAACTCGCTGACCAGATGATTAATCTCATCAGGCAGCTTTTCAAAAATTTCCACGACTTACCTTTCGACCTCATGAGGATCTCGCAGCGCCTTGGCGACGCGAACCGTGCAGGCGGCCATAAAGGCCACGAAGCCGATCGCCTCGCCCAGGAGGAACATGCGAAATGCCTCTCCGAACAACGCAAACACAACCAAGGTAAAGACGAGCAGGGCGACTGCCGAGACCGCCAGACTCACCATGCCCTTGAGCATGTCCGCATTCTGCTTATCGTCAAGAACCGGCTTGAGCGTAAAGACAAAGGGAAGGAAGGCAATCGCGCCCGCGATGGCACCTGCAACGATAGCGAGCAGATCGGCTATCTGAAACACTGGCGTCCTCACTTTCCTTTTTTATCGCCTCACAGGACAGTTCCCGCCAAACATTGGTGACTATTGTACGAGCCAATCGCTAAAGTACAACCGAAAAAGCATCGGTTAATACGCACCTGTTCGTTTTCTTAAGACCTTCTTTATGCCGCAGGTACGGTAATACGTTTTTCTCGAACCCTGCAGGGCAAAACGTCCGTTAACAGGAGTGCGCGCGGTCGTCTTTTGTTCGACCGCGCGCACCATTTCTTCGTATTTTCGACGTTAGCCGGTATGCCCCAGAGATTACAGCGTGCCGTAGATGCGGTCGCCGGCGTCGCCCAGGCCGGGAACGATGTAGGCAGCTTCGTTGAGATGGTCGTCGATGGCGCAGGTATAAATATGTACGTCGGGGTCCTTTTCGGTCAGTGACTTGAGGCCCTCGGGGGCCGCGACGATACACAGCATGCGAATATCCTTAACACCGCGCTCGCGCAGGTAGCTGATGGCCATCTCGGCCGAACCGCCCGTGGCGAGCATGGGGTCGACAACCAGGCAGATGCGCTGGTCGATATCCTTGGGCATCTTGCAGTAATACTCATGCGGCTCGTGGGTAACCTCGTCACGCTCCATACCGATGTGGCCCACGCGAGCGGAGGGCACCAGGTCGAGGATGCCGTCGACCATGCCGAGGCCCGCACGCAGGATGGGAACAATGGCGAGCTTCTTGCCGGCAAGCTGCTTAAACATGGCGGTGGTGATGGGAGTCTCGACCTCGACGTCTTCCATGGGCAGGTCGCGCATGGCCTCGTAGCCGTCAAAGAGCGCAAGCTCGCGCACGAGCTGGCGGAACTGGTTGGTGCCGGTGCTCTTGTCGCGCAAGATCGACAGCTTGTGCTGGACGAGCGGATGGTCGACAAGCGTCACGCGGGACGTATCGTAGGTGACGGTCATGGGTTGATTGCCCCTTTCGTTGCGGCCGGAAGATGGCCTTGCTGACAAGACGCCTGGCGACGTTGTTGCCTCGCGCCGTGCATAAGTTTAACGGTTTGTTGTATCGAGCAGCTCGTCGCAACCCTACTGAGCGGTGTTGAGCGAACGCTTGACGGCATCACGCCAACCAGCGAGGTTGCTCTCACGGCGCTCGGCGGACATGTGAGGATGGAAGACTTTGACGATCTGAGCGTTTTGCTCCAGCTCCTCCAAATCCTCCCAATAGCCGACAGCAAGGCCCGCCAAGTACGCGGCGCCAATCGCCGTGGTCTCCACCGTCTCGCACTGCAGCACGGGAATATCCAGCAGATCAGCCTGGAATTGCATGATGAACTCGTTGCGCGAGGCACCGCCATCGACGGACAGGCGCTCAATCGAAAGTCCCACGTCCTGCTCCATGGCGCGTAGCACGTCATAACTCTGGTAGGCCATGGACTCGCAGGCCGCACGCACAATGGTCGCGCGACTCGAGGCGCCGGTCAGGCCGCACACGATACCGCGAGCATGCGGGTCCCACCAGGGAGCGCCCAGGCCTGCGAAGGCGGGGACGAAGTAGCAGCCCTCGTTGTCGTTAATCGAAGTGGCGAGTTGCGCGGACTCGCTCACGCTCGAGATGATGCCCATGTTGTTGCGCAGCCAGTTCATGGTTGAGCCGGCGGCAAAGATAGAACCCTCGAGCGCATAGCTGATCTTGCCGTCCGCGGCGATACCGATCGTGGAGACCAGACCGTTCTTGGATTCGACGATCTCGTCGCCGGTGTTCATGAGCATAAAGCAACCCGTGCCATAGGTGTTTTTGGTCTGGCCGGGATGGAAGCAGCAGTGGCCGAACAGCGACGCCTGCTGGTCGCCCGCCACGCCCATGATGGGTGGCATGTTGGTCATGATGTCGCTCGCGACGCGGCCGTAGTCGCCCGAGCTCCAACGAACCTCGGGCATCATGGAACGCGGGACGTCGAAAAGCGCCAGCAGATCGTCGTCCCAATCGAGCGCATGGATATTAAAGAGCGCGGTGCGGCTGGCATTGGTGTAGTCGGTGGCAAATACCTGACCGCCGGTGAGGTTGTAGATGAGCCAGGTGTCGATGGTGCCGAACATGAGGTCGCCCGCCGCCGCGCTCTCACGCGCACCATCGACGTTGTCGAGGATCCACTGCACCTTGGAGGCCGAGAAATACGGGTCGAGCGTAAGCCCCGTGCGGGAGCGCACCAGCTCTTCTGCGCCCTGCTCGACCAGCTCGTCGATCAGAGGTGCGGTGCGACGGCATTGCCACACGATGGCGTTATAGATGGGTTGGCCGCTTATGCGGTCCCACACCACCGTGGTCTCGCGCTGGTTGGAGATACCGATGGCGGCGATGCGGTCAGAATGGATGCCGCTCTTAAACTGGACCTCCATCATCACGCCGATCTGACTGGCAAGCACCTCCGTGGGATCCTGCTCCACCCAGCCGGGGCGCGGGAAGCTGGTTTTGACGCTACGACGCGCCTGGGCGACGATGCAGCCGTACTCGTCGACGATAGTCGCGAGTACCGAGGTAGTGCCGCAGTCGAGCGCCATGATGTAGGAACCGCCAAAGCTAAACGAGGCGTCTTCCATACCCAGGCTACCTAGATTCAACGACATCGCTTACACCTTTCTATTGCATCGGGTCGGACAGGACCCGCTCGATCTCTGATGCGGGAAGTGCGCCTTGGCGCAGGATCTGGAGCTCGCCGTGCTGAAACGACACGATGGTTGAGGCGTCGCGACACGGGGTCTCACCGGCGTCGACGGCCACATCGACCCCCTCCAGGATGCGCTCCTCCACCGTGACAAAACTTGCCGGCGCGGGCGCGCCATGCGTGTTGGCGCTGGTGCAGGCAAGAGGGCTGCCGCAGGCGCGGATGAGCGCCTGCACCACGGGCGAGGCCGAAGCGCGAAGTGCCACCGTGTCGTCGGCGGCGCGCATAAAGGTCGGCACGCAGGGGGCCGCCTTAACCACGATAGTCAGGGCGCCCGGCCAGCATCGTCGGGCGAGCACGCGGGCCTCGTTAGGGATATCCACGCCATAGCGGTCGAGTGCCTCGGCATCATCGACCAGCCAGGCAACCGTTTGGGTGAGCTCGCGCTGCTTGAGGGTAAAGATACGACGATAGCCGGTGCCGAGTGCGGGGACCGCGGCGCCGTTGACGGTGGCCTGCGGATCGCGCGGCCACGGCAGAGGTTCACTTGTATCTTGTGGAACGGCATCCGAGAAGGCGTTGACCGCCACGGCGACACCGTAGACCGTCTCGGTTGGAATAAGCGCCAGGCCGCCGCGACCGAGTAGCTCGGCCGTGCGCTCGACTGCAAGCCGATGCGGCTCGCGCGCTCCCTCGTATACCCGATAGACCGTCTGCATGTGTATGCCAGCCCCTTACGCTCTGGTGCAAGTTTGTTTACTGTGGGGCATTCTCGCACGAAACGTTCAACCTATTTGCCCAGAGCGCATGTTGGTTTGGTGAGCGGCTCTAGTAGTCGGTGAAAGTGAGGGGGTTATTGGACTGCGACGAACTTCTTTGGCCTGCCGGCGTGGCGTTCTTGGGCGGCGTAGCGCTCGATGCTGTCTATCGTTATCATCCGACGGCCGTCGACAAGTTCAACATCGAGCTTTCCGGCTTTGACCAGCGCGGTAATCCGCGGAGCGGAGACTTTGAGGTCCAGCGCTGCGTCTTTAAATGTTCGGCACGCCGCTTCCCGAGCGTCCTCGTGGTCGATTTCGACTGAAAGGGCCACGACCTCGGCCGAGCGTTCGTACCCTGCCGGAGTCAAACCGTTGTTGAGGTCGTCGGCCAAAAACGCCATCAGTGCCTCGGTGGCATGGGCAATCGCTTCTTCGCGCGTATCGCCATCGGCAAAGGCGCCGGGAATCTGCGGGAAACTGGCGCAGTAACCGTCGTCTTCTTTTATGAGAACGCAGTCATAGGTAAATCGCTGCCTCATTTTGCCTCCAACTACCATTCAGCTTGGCGACGAATACTTGCCCACGTGCCCTTCTTTGGTCGATCACCACCAGAGCCGTTCACGGTGACAACACGGTCACCAGAAACATACTTAGCATGACTACCGACTTGCGCGACCTTCACGAATCCATCGTGCTTGAGTAGGGCAATGATTTCCCGAAAGGTAGGAGGTTGCATGGGCCGACCTCTTTCAGCCGTCCTAATTATAAACTACTTTATAATTTTTGCTAACCAGTTAATAAATATTACTGGCGCTGTTTGGGCTCGGTGACGATGGCTCGGACGATGCGGGGGCGATCGGTGAGGTCATGGACGATACGCACGTCCGAAAGGCCTGCCTGGCGACAGAGCTCGGCCGCGGCATCGAGGGCACCCTCGTAGAGCTCGCAGGCAAACAGGCCGCCGGCGCGCAGCATGTAAGGCGCCGCATTGAGCAGGCGGCGGAAGATATCGAGGCCGTCGGCGCCGCCCTCGAGCGCCAGGTCGGGCTCAAAATCCTTGACCTCGTGCGGCAGCGAGCGCATGACGCCGGTCGGGATGTAAGGTGGGTTGGAGACAAGCACGTCGAAGGTGCCCCACTCTTCGCGGGGAATAGAACTCACCAGGTTGGTGAGACTAAAGGCGACCTCGTCGGACGTGAGGCCAAGCGCATCGCGGTTTTTGGTGGCCAAATCGATAGCGCGCGGCTCGATATCGGTGGCGGTGCAGGTAATGTGGCCGCGGCGCTCCCAGGCAAGGGAGAGCGAAATGCAGCCCGTGCCGCAGCCGACCTCGAGAACGCGGGCGATGCGGGGCTCGGCTGGGGCAGGCGAAGCGGCATCCTGAGCTGAAGCCGTCTCCTGGTCGGCACCCTCGATGGCGATGCCGTATTCGTCGAGCTCGGACTCGGCGGCTTCCGCGGCTTCGGCTTCTGCTGCCTGCGCGGCGGCTTCCTCGGCCTCGCGGTCGGCCAGTTCCTCGGCATAGGCGCGACTGCCCAGCACATCGCCGCCCAGCGCCGCCTCGTCGGCGGCCGTGAGGTTGGCGGCACGACGCTCGGCGGTCGCGCGCTCGTCGGCCAGCGCCGCCTCGGCTTTGCGGGCCTCTTCGACCTCATCGTTCCAAGGCAGCTCAACACGCTGACGGGCAGCAGCATCGGGGCTCAGCACCTCGGCATCCAGATAATTGAGGACTTCCTCGACGAGCATCTCGGTTTCGGGGCGCGGAATGAGCACACCGGGAGCGCACGCGACGTCAATCATGCGAAACTGCGTGCTGCCGGTGATGTACTGTAGCGGCTCGCCTTTGGCGCGACGAACGACGGCCGCATGCATGGTCTCGAGCTGGGCCGCGTTAAGCGTCTCGTCCATACGCATATATAGGTCAATGCGCGCCAGGCCCGTAGCTGCGCACAGCAGCCACTCGGCAGAAAGACGGGGGTGCTCCTCGCCGCGCTCGGCCAGGTACTCCTTGGTCCACTCGAGACAACGCTTGATGGTCCAGATCTCGTTTGCCATGGGGCCCTCCCCTCTTAAGCGCCGGACGGCGCGCGAATGTCGGAGCAGATTGTACGCGAGGCCAGCGCTTGGCAAGGGACGATTGAAGGCGATTATCGAGAATCAGCCCAGAATTTTGCTTGAAGTCTGCCCGAGGTGTTCATTCGTCGACGTCTAAATCTGCATCCGTCAAGTTTTTGGCAAGGTTGACCCAAAACTGACCAATATCTAACCAAGAACTTGCCAAATCACTTGACGAACAACGCGGTAAAAACCACCCCGCGACTTCTTGGACGATTTTTCGAGCAATATTTTCAATAACAGATGAATGCCCTTAATTGCTCTAAGCAGGTAAATAGCTTAATTTCCAACAAAGCAAATTAAATAAATTCGAAAAGTAATTTACCCAACCTAGTCATTTAAGAACGTCCCCAATGACTAAAATGCCATCACAGCCGACTGAATAAAATATCAAGGCAATGTCCCCAATGACTCCCTACGGATCATTTGACAACCAAGAAAACGCCGATGTTTTGGCAATGCCAGCGAGCGACGTCCAGAGCGAACAAGTTGGCATGAAAAAGGCAAGACATAGACCTTCTGGTCATGCCTTGCCTTTTGAATGACAAATTGTCGCTCTGGACGTCGCGCAGCGTCGAGCCGTTACGCGGTTTGGTAAAACCGCGTAACCCACTACACAGCCTGTGCCAGCTTCTCGGCTCGCTCAGCGGCGGCAAGTGCCTCGATGACGGTGCCGAGCTGATCGCCCAGAAGGACGCCGTTATAGGTGGAGTTGAAACCGATGCGGTGATCGGTCACGCGGTCCTGCGGCTGGTTGTAGGTACGGATCTTCTCGGAACGGTTACCGTGGCCGATCTGGCTCTGGCGCTCGGCACCGAGCTCTGCCTGCTGCTTCTCGAGTTCCATCTCGTACAGACGGGCGCGCAGCATCTGCATGCAGACCTCGCGGTTCTGGATCTGGGAACGCTGCTCCTGCGACTGCACCACGGTGTTGGTGGGCAGGTGGGTGATGCGCACGGCGGAGTAGGTGGTGTTAACGCACTGACCGCCAGGGCCGGAGGCGCAGTAGGTGTCGATGCGCAGGTCAGACTGGTTGATCTGGACGTCGATTTCCTCGGCCTCGGGAAGCACGGCGACGGTAGCCGTGGAGGTCTGAATGCGGCCCTGGGACTCGGTCTTGGGGACGCGCTGGACACGGTGCACGCCGGACTCGTACTTCATAACGGAGTAGACGCGGTCGCCCTCGACCTTGAACTCAATGGACTTAAAGCCGCCGGCCTCGCTGGGGCTGGAATCGAGCACGGTAGTCTTCCAGCCGCGCGACTCGCAAAAGCGCTGATACATCTTGTAGAGGTCGCCGGCAAAGATGGCCGCCTCGTCGCCACCGGCGGCGGAGCGAATCTCGACGATGGTGTTCTTGTCGTCGTTGGGGTCGCTCGGGATGAGCATGTACTTGATGTCTTCCTCGAGCTGGGGGAGCTTTGCCTCGTTTTCGGAGATGTCCATCTGGAGCATCTCCTTCTCATCGGCATCGGTGGTATCGTGCAGCATTTCCTTGGCAGCCTCGATGTCATCGAGCGCGCCGATGTACTCGCGCGAGGCGGCGATGAGGTCGGACTGGTGCGCGTACTCCTTGTTGAGACGCGTGAACTCCTTGATATCGGAGGCGACGGCCGGGTCGGAAAGCTTCTTCTCGAGCTCCTCGTAGGCCTTGATGATCTTTTCGAGCTTGTCGCGCATGACGGACTCCTTTATATGCGTGAAGGTGAAAATCGGCAGAATTGATGGGACGCGGGGCGCCGCTGCGGGGGTAAGCCCAGCTAGAACATGTCGATCTTCAGATACATGCGCATCCCTTCGCGTATGAGGTACATAGTTGCGGTCTAACCCATACATGATAGCGTGCGCAGGCATACCTGCATATAACCCGCACGGAATGCGACAAAGGGTCAGTCTCTTTCCTTGAATACAACTTCATCCGAACGCCTCCCGCATTCATCCGCACATATACGGATAAATTTGGGAATCCGATACCCTGAGGGCCGGATCGGCCGGCCCCGGGAGATCGGAGGACGCCATGTCCGGAAAGGGCGGGAAGGGCGCCGCGAGGGCGGTCCCGAGGACCCACGGCAGGCTCACCGGGTACGAGCGGGACACGGTCCAGAGGATGCTGAAGCGCAGGGTTCGCTCGGCCACTTCCTCGAGAGGTTCAAGGGCGTATCGACCCGCAGGCTCCACAGCTGCCTGATGTGGTTCAGATGGCTGCGCGAGGCCGCACGCGTCGGGGACAGGACGTCGCTCATGCGCGAGCAGCTCGACGACGGGCGCTACGAAAAGATCCGGAAGAAGATGATGGAGCCGGAGTACGAGTTCCATCTGGAGCCGGACGTGCAAACGGCGGGTTAACATAGCCTTTCACCAAAAAGGGCGAGCGGCCGCGCCCTGCGACCACCCGCCCTCAATCAAAGCCCTTCTCGGCCGCCGTAGCTACCGGTTCCGGCGCCGCAGGATAACGCCTGCGGCGATCAGCACCACCGCGCCGCCCGCGATGCCACCCAGGGCCATCGGCGACAAGCTGGTATCGCCCGTATACGGCAGACCCGGCTTCTCCTCCTTCGGCACCGGTGACTTGCTCGGCGGATTGGCGGGCGGCTCCGTCGGCGGGTTGACCGGCGGGGTGGTCGGCGGCGTGTACGTGTTCTTGAACACCGGCGCCACGTCACCGTCATAGGTTACCGTCGCCACCAGATGGCCCGCGCCGTCGTCCGTCACCATCACCGTTACCTGGTGCTCGGCCGCGTCGTACGTCACGTTCTTCTGACCGTCGTCCACCTCGGAGATGCTGTAGGTGTATGTCCCGGGCTTGTCGTACGAGATCGCCTCGAAGCCCACCGTGCCGCCTGCCGCGTTCTTGGCGGTCTGCAGCACTTTGCCATCGGCATCCTTCAGCTGGAAGGAGAACTGCCCTTCCTTTAGGTCCTTGCCGCTCAGCACCTTGGAGGCCCCCAGCTTCACCTCAGTCGCGGCCGGCGCGTAGCTGTTGCTGAATGCCACCGCATCCGCAGCCTTGCCGCCCTTGCTGTAGGCAACCTGCGTCTCCAGCGCGTGCGTCTCCGCATTCTCCGTCACCGTCACCGTCGCGGTAAAGACCGTCGTGTCGTAGGTGACGCCGTTCGCCGTCGCCCCTGCCCGCTCGGACACGGTGTAGACGTACGTCCCCACCTTGTCCAGCTGCAGCGGCGCGAAGCCGAACGTGCCGTCGGCGCCGTTCTGCACCGTCTGCACCACGTTACCGTCGGCGTCCTTCAGGTCGAAGGAGAACTCACCCTCGGCCAGGTCGCGGCCGGTCAGGGCCTTCGTTCCGGTAATCGTCGCCGTCGTTGCCGTCGGCGTGTAGGTGTTGGTGAAGGTCAGATCCGCGGCCGTCTTGTTCGCCGTCGCGGTCAGCTGGCCGCTGCCGTCGTCGGTCGCACTCACCGTCACATCCAACACCGCATCGCTGTAAGTGATGGTGCCATCTTGGCCCGCAACCTCCTTCACCTGGTACGCATGCGAACCAGTCGCGGTGTACGAGATGGCCTTGAAGGTAAACGCGTTACCCACGTTCGTGGTCCGGTCGATCTCCTGCCCGGTGGCCACGTCAATCAGCGCGAACGTGAACTCGCCATCGGCGGGCGTCCGCATGGTGGCCGAATCGGTATTCTCAAGCACCTTGGTGCCAGAGATCTGGTAGGAGGTCGCGCCCGGCTGGTAGCTGTTCGCAAACGTCATGGTGTTGGGGGTGACGCCGTTCTCGGTGCCCTCGCTCGGCTTCACCGTGGAGTTCTCTACCACCAGCTTGCCGTCGTTGTTGTCCTTCACCACGTAGGTCAGGGTGTACGTCTTGCCGGTGTAGGTCACGCCCGGCACGCCCGGCGCGTCCCCCGTCGGCTGCACCTCGCGGACCGTGTAGGTAAAGGTGCCCGCATGGTCGAAGGTCAGCTTGTCGAAGGCAACCTTGCCGTGCGCATCGTTCTTCTGGGTCTGGATCACCGAGCCGTCAGACCCCACCAGCTCGAAGGCGAAGTCTCCCGCCTTTAGCTGATAGCTGCCGTCGTGCACGTCAACGCTCTTGGTGAGGGCGATCGCGCCGGAGTCCGTCGCCTGTGCCTCATAGGTGTTGGTGAAGCTGGGCTTCGTGACATTCGTGCCGTCGTAGGCGACGCTCGCCTGCAGCGTGCCGGCATTGTCCGCAACCGTCACCACGGCATGGTGCACCGCGGCGTCGTAGGTCACGTAGGCCAGATCACCCTTCCGCTCCACGATGGTGTACTCGTGCGTGCCCGGCTTCGCGTAGGAGAAGGCGTCGAAGTTAACACTTCCGTCCGCGCCGTTGGTCGCGGTCCGGACGGGCTTGGCCCCGGCAAGCTGCTCAGCCGTCAGGTTGCCCTCGTACACATCGAAGGTGAACTCGCCGCACTTGGGGACGATCGGCGTGTTGTCGTCCTTCTTCACATAGCTCTTCTGCGCACCGAGGGCCAGGCCGGTCGCGGCCGGCTGGTAGGTGTTGGTGAAGGTATCCGAGCCGGATGCGCTCGTCACGATCGCCTTCGCATTCAGTGCTCCGTTCCCGCCGTCCGTGACCGTCACCGTATAGGTGAGGGGATGGCTGTCATAGACCATGCCCGGCTCCGCGCCCGGCTGCTCCACGATGGTGTAGGTGAAGTCCTTGCTCGCGGCGCCGCCCAGGTCGGCGAGCTTGAAGCCGCGCGTAAAGTTGATCTTGCCGTCGGCGTCGTTGTTCGCGGTGGCGATCACGTTGCCGGCAGCGTCCTTCAGGTCGAAGGTGAACTCGCCGTCCGCGGGCTTCGTCGTGTGGTCGAAGCCGTCCGCAACCTTGATGGTCTTGGTCGCCGTCAGGATTACGGAACCCTTTGCGTCGTAGGTGTTGTTGAAGGTGGGAGCCGTAGCGGCACCGTCATAGGTGACGGTCACCTTCGTCTTGTTGTTGTCGCCCTGGTTCTGCTCTACCTTGACGTGGACCTTGACTTCCTTGGCGTCGTAGGCCACGCCGTCGACGGTCTGGCCGGCTTTCTCCTCCTTGAGCGTGTAGTCGTACTCGCCCAGGTTCAGGTTCTTGACGGCCAGCTCGACCTTGCCGCCCCGGTCGTTGGTGCCCTTGGCGACCTCGTTGCCGGCCTGGTCGTACAGGCCGAAGGTGAACGCATCGGCCGTCAGGTCCTTGCCCGCGAGAACTTTCGTGGCCTCAACGGTGACGTCCGCCGTCGGCTTCGTGTTGGTGAAGGTCGGCACGGCCTTCTCACCGTCGTAGGTGACGGTCGCCTTCAGCTCGCCCTTCTCATCGGAGACCTTGACGTGGACCTTCACGCCCTTCGCGTCGTAGACGACGGTCGAGTCGGCGCCCTTCACCTCCTTGATGGTGTAGTCGTGGTCGCCCGGCGTAGCGTAGTCGATGGCCGCAAAGGCGACCTTGCCGTCCTTCTCGTTTTGGACAGTCTGGACCACGCTGCCGTCCTTGTCGAGCAGCTGGAACGTGAAGTCACTCCCCGCGAGCTCACCGCCCGTGAAGCGCTTCGTCGCCTTGAGCGTTACCGAGGTCTCCTTCGGGCGGTACGTGTTCGTGATCACCGCAATCTGATCGTCGATCACCTGAGATGTGGCGGTGCCATCATCCTTATAGATCTGCTCCATTTTGACGACTGGCTCGGTCAGATTTCCCTTGCCGTCATCCTTCACCGTTACGGTCACTTTGTATTCGGCGCTGGAGTAGCTGACACCGCCCAGCCAACTGGGATCGCTCTTGGCGGGCGTAGTCTCGGCAATGTAGTAGGTGTACTCGCCAGGCTTCTCATACTTAATCTCTCCGAAGCTAAATTCTTCGGCGCTCGTAACGGTCTTCTCGACCTGCTTCATGCCGGCCACGGGCGCTGCCGTGGCACCATCAGGCATCGGCGTTCCATCGGCGGCGCGCAGGCAAAGCTCGAAGCTGTCGGCGCTAGCCCACTCACGGCCGGTGAACCTCTTCTTCGCCTTGATGCCTGTGAGCGTCACCGAAGACTTCACGCTGTAGCTGTTGGTGAACAACAGCTTGTTGTCTTTGGCCACCGTGCCGTCGGAATTCTGCGGGGCAATCCTGCCCGAGATGCTATCGCCTTCTTCAGTCAGATTCTTGTCACCCTGCTTGCGGCCGGTCAGCTTATAGCCCGCGGGCATCTTGTCTGCGCCGGTCAGCTCCTGCACCGCGTACTGGTCACCCTCGGCGAGACCGTACACGCGGATCGTCTGGTCGGCCGTGATGGTCTGCTCGCGGCCGTTCTCGAGGTCGAACATTTTGCCGACCTGCTTCTCGCTTGCGGTCCCCGCGTTCTCAAACACCGCGGCCTTGTACGTCTTCCCCGCCGTCGTGGGCACGGTGAACTTGAAGGTGAACCCCGCGTCCGTTCGCCACGCGCACGCAGGTGGCGCCCGTAAACAGGGCGTTCAGATTCATGTCGCCCAGGTCGGCGCGGGCGCCCTTCGCATTAGTGTCACCAGACACGTCCTGCGTGATGCCCATACGTATCCAGCCCGTCTCGGTCTCCAGGCGGTAAGGTTCGTCCTTCTTGGTGGGCCCATACTGGTAGACACGTCCATTGGCGCCGTACCTAAGATGTACCTCATTCTCGCCGCCCTTGGCGTCATTGTTCCAGGAAAGGTTGCCGTTGCCGTCGAGCGTCCCGTCGGACGTCTGGCGCTGGCCCTTGATCCACGTGAGCGTGTTGTCAATGTCGCCCTCTGCGCCAAACTGGCCCAGGCTCTTCATGAGCGCGCCCGGACCCACGAACGTCGAAACACCGTCATCGTCCGTACCAGCATCGGCATGGACGCCGTAATCGTCCACAATCACCTTGATGAGCCTGTCATTAAGCAGGAAGCCATTGGGCGCCGAGACCTCCTTCAGGAAGTAGGTACCCTTCACGAGCGGCTCGCTACTGTCGCTCGTAGACGGGAATACGCCCGCCCCTTCGAGCTTGACCGGGTTGGCGACCGACCTCGTCGTCAGGGTGTCGTAGGGGGCCTGGTCGCCATCGAGCACGGCCTTGCCGTTCGCATCCGTAGTCACCTGGGTGGACTTGTAAAGGCCGAACTTCGCCCCGTCAACGGGCTTACCCTCGGTATCGGTCTTCTGCACGAACAGGCGATTCTGGATGTTCGTGACGAGCAGGCGCGTGGCGAACTGCCGCTTGAAGTTCGTGCCGTCTGCGATGTCGTCGCTGTACACGTGGACTGTGTTCTTAGGCGTCGCGTCGCCGATCGAGCTCGCCGTTGTGTGGTAGATGGCCACCGTGTACTCGGCATCCTTGCGGGCATCACCGCTCAGCAGGTAGTAGTACTTGGAGATGTCACCGGGCAGATTTTGAATCTCTACCTGGTACTGGCCGCTTGTGTTGAGCGTGAAGGCGTGCAGGTCCTTCTTCGCCGCCTCGATAGCACCGGTCATGCCCGGCTCCTTGGCGAGGGTGTATCCCGCTCCCGTCGATGGGTCGCCCGACACGGCGTACCAATTGCTCGGATCTTTGATACTTGTGCCTGCGCTTTTGTCGCGCTTGAGCACCACAGCGAACAGTATGCCGGAGTCCAGATTGACGGTCTTGTCGGACTTCGTCAGGTCATTATTTGCCTTGTACACGGTCGACGGCGCGGTGATGGTCTCCTTCGCGGCGGCGAACGCACCGGTCTTCCACACGACGCTGCCCGCGTCCATACCGCCGCGGTTGATGATGACGCCGCCCGCGCCGTTCTCAGCGCTCGCGGGCACGTACTCGAGCTGCATGCTACCACCCGTCGCCGCGAGACTCGAGCGGTATCCCTCGGGTACGCGCGTCTCCTTCAGGAGGTAGTACTTGTTGTTGTCGTGATCCTTGTTGTAGAGATCGTCGAAGTTGATGACGCCGTTGTCCACGTCGTTCGTGAGCGTTAGGTGGCCGGCCTCGTCCGTGGTACCGGAGCCGATGAGCTCGCCCACGGTCTTGAAGTCCTTGTCGGTCTTATAGAGCTTGAACTCGGCACCCTGTACGAACTTGCCGTCCTGGTCGAACTTGATGATGTCGGACTCGGGCACCGTCACGAGGTTGAACTTGAGCTCCATGTTGGAGTCGGTGGCGCCGCGCTCCAGGTAGAAGAACTTGAGGGTGTGGTTGGTGCCGTCGGCGAAGGTGTTGCCGTTGAAGCCCGAAGTGTCCTTATTCGCCTTCTGGTACTTGTTCTTCAGTGTGCCGTCGTTATTACCGTTCACCTTAATGTCGCCCGTACAAAAGTTGATGCTCAGACTCGCGCGGTTGTGAATACCGCCGATATCACCCACGAGGACATCGTCGATGAACACCCAGACGTCATCATCGCCGGCGAACTCGAACACCATGTCGTCGCCCGCGTTCGTCTTGCCGCCAGCAGGCTGCACGAATCGCGTGGACATTGAGAGGCCGAAGTGGTGGTTGACGGGGCGGCCGTCGTTGTAGCGCGAATCACCGGTGTTGTCTGCCTTGATGCCGGTTTGGACGAGCCGGCCGTTTTCCTCTTTGAGCACCTTGTCTGCCGCGTCGAACGGGAAGAACTGACCCTGGTGGGACGAATCGCCCACTTTGTCAATGCCCCAGGTGTCATAGATGTCGAAGGCATTCTTGTCAGCGTTGTAGGCTGCGTAGTTTTTGGAGCTGTCATAGACGTAGTAGCCGTTCTGAACCTTGAGGAGGCCCGTCACGCCAAAATGGGACGTCTTGCCGGTCTGGGCAGAGGAATCGAACAGGTAGCAGAGGGACTCGCCGCCCCAGGTTTTGGAAAGCTGCGGATAGCCGTCTAAAAGCGTGTTGTTGACAATGCCGGGCTGCGGGTTCGTGTTGCCCGTCCAATGGTTGAGCGACTCACCACCCTGGCCGTCGTTAAACTGGAACCGGTGGTTTGCGTTGACGCCGCCGTTGCCGGAAACCGACAGATGGTTATCGGGATTCACCCAGTAATCAAACAGGTTGATTGTTGTCCCCGAAGGCGAAATCGTCGTAACCGTGTGGTCCGAAAACGCCGCTTCCGCACGGGTCGGCAGGAAGAAACTCGCCGTCAGCGCGACGGCGAGGGCCAAAACAATCACATATGGCGAGACCGGGCGCAGCCCACGACGACGGCCATAAGACATGACGGACCACCGCTCGCGCGGCCGGTGTTCACCAGGAAGTTCCCTGCTTAGACACCCCCCGGTAGCATTATTCACGAGTCGAGACGTCGTCTCTCTGAGCTCCTGCATAATTTCCTCCCCAGTCACACGGCGACCTGCCCGGGTGCTCCCCGGGGGCCGAGGCAGTCTGGCACATGCCCGCAGTCGTTCAAGGAATACCAACCCCAGCATATGTCTCTTAAGATATCTTAGTCTTATTCTATGACAGTTTTTGTCTCATTACCGATGAAATCGGCTCAGTCCCTTTGTCGCATGCTAGAGCGTGTGGAGCAGGGCGATGAGGAAGCGGATGCCTTGGAGGTAGGCGCGACGGGTGATGCGCTCGTTGGTGCCGTGGACGCCGCGGTCGCATTCGTCATCGTCGACCACAAAGGCGGAGAAGCGGATGCACTCGTGGCAAATGCGCTGGTAGTTGGCGGCATCGGTTGCACCAATCACGGTCGAGGGCACGATGCTCATCGGCTCTTGGCCCACCGCAGACGATCCGTTTTCCTCCGTCGGCTTGGGATCACGGAAATAGCGGGCGGCGATGGCGCGGACGGCCTCGAGCCCCGGACCGCCCACGCGCGGGGACGGCGAGGGCTCGGAGCTGCCGGGGCTCAGCTCGACCTCGACTCGGCCGGCGAGCCCAGCGGTGGCAACGGCCTCGCGGCAGCAGGCCACGACATCGGCCACGCTCGTACCCTCGAGCATGCGGAAGTTGATATTGACCCACATATCTTGCGGCATTACGTTGGCACCGGTACTGCCGCCCTCGATTTGCGTGGGCGCACAGGTGGTGGTCACAAGCGGGTACAGCTTTTTGCTGGCAAGGCAGTCGCGCACGATGGCATCCTTGCTGGCAGCAATCTCGTCTGCGGTATAAAGCCCCAGCTCGACGAGCTGCGCGGCAAGCAGATCGGTCACACGCGTCGGCCACTCGATATCGCAGATTGCGGTGATGGCACGGCTGAGCACCTCGAGTGAAGTGCCACCGTAGGGGTTGGAGGAATGCCCGCCCTCGCTACGCGTCCTCAACACGATATCGGCGTAGCCCTTCTCCGCGAGATCGGCATGCATAAGCCAGCCCTCGCCCGCGCCATACTCGGCAGCTGGAACGATGCGGTAGTCACCCTCGTCGATCAGGTACTCAAGCTCAATGCCGCGCTCCTCGAGCGCGCGGCCGATGGCGCCTGCGCCGTACTGCGTAGTCTCCTCGTCCTGGCCAAAGGCCAGCAGCAGCGTACGCTCGTGCTGCCAACCGTGCGCCAGCGCATACTCAACCGCCTCGAGAATGCCTGCGACCTGGTCTTTCATATCGATG
Source organism: Collinsella sp. CLA-ER-H10 (assembly GCF_040092475.1). Lineage (NCBI taxonomy): Bacteria > Bacillati > Actinomycetota > Coriobacteriia > Coriobacteriales > Coriobacteriaceae > Collinsella > Collinsella sp. CLA-ER-H10. The sequence continues at coordinate 3,596 of NZ_JBBNLM010000020.1, read as the reverse complement.
GCGCCGCGACCCCAAATGTAGGTGTCGTCCACATGTCCGCTAAAGGGGGTATGCGTCCAGTCAGCCTCGGTGCCGGGTACCACGGGGACCACGTCCATGTGGCCCATGAGCATAATGGGCTTGAGGGCAGGGTCGGAACCGCCAAGCGTCACCAATAGCGAATGGTCGATAAGCTCGACCTTACCCGCCGCAAACACGCGCGGCCACGCCCGCTGCATGTACGCACGCAGGTTGGCAAACGCCTGCCAGTCAACCGCCTCGGCATCCATGCTCGAAATCGTCGGGAACGACAGCACGCGGCCCAGACGCTCGCACGCACCAGCCTCGTCCAGATCGGCAAAATCATCCTCATGCGCAAAAAAGCGCCAAACCTCGGCCATGACATCCTTTCGATTGTGACGACAAGGGCCGCCCCACCGGAGCGGCCCTGCCACATAAGCGTTTGCGGTCGGTTATTTGTCCTCGAGATAACGCGAGAGGAACTCGCGCGTGCGCTGATGTTTGGGGTTGCCGAAGAGCTCGGCCGGCGCGGCATCCTCGAGCACCACGCCCTTGTCCATAAAGACCACGCGGTCGGACACCGTGCGGGCAAAGGCCATCTCGTGCGTGACGACGACCATGGTCATGCCGTCGGCCGCGAGCTTGCGCATGACCTCGAGCACCTCGCCCACGATCTCGGGGTCGAGTGCGGAGGTCGGCTCGTCGAACAGCATGATCTGCGGATTCATGCATAGGGCACGAGCGATGGCCACGCGCTGCTTTTGGCCGCCGGACAGGCGACCCACGGCGGCGTGCGCGAACTTTTCGAGCCCCACGCTTGTCAGATGCCCCATCGCGACCTTCTCGGCCTCGGCCTTGCTCATCTTTTTGAGTGTGACGGGCGCAAGCGTGCAGTTGTCGAGCACATCCATGTTGTTGAACAGGTTAAAGCCCTGGAACACCATGCCGATGTCCTCGCGGAGTTTATTGATATTGCAGCGCTCGGCCGTAAGGTCCTGGCCGTGGAACCAGATGTGGCCCGCGTCCGGGGTCTCGAGCAGGTTGAGACAGCGCAGGAAGGTCGACTTGCCCGAGCCCGAAGCGCCGATAATGGTGACGACCTCGCCGGGGTTAACGGACAGGTCGATGCCCTTGAGCACCTCGAGCGAGCCGAAGCTTTTGCGCAGGCCCTCGACGCGGATGAGCGGCTCATTGGTCTGTGCGGCGGCCGCAACGCCGGTAGTGGCGGTATCTGCCATGATGATTCTCCTCGTCTTGAGCCTAGTTGGAGCTGGGCAGCGTTGCCGGGGCCTCGGCGCCGAGTTTTTTGCCAAAGGCTTCGAGCAGGCGGCTCGCCACGAGCGTCAGGATCAGGTAGACCACGAGCGCCACGCAGTAGACCTCCATCTGGCGGTAGTACACGCCGGCGACGGTGGTGGTGGCGTACATGAGGTCGAACACGCCGATGACCGAGAGCACCGACGAGTCCTTGATGTTGATGATGAGCTCGTTGGTGAGCGCCGGAATCGCGTTTTTAATGCCCTGGGGGAACACGACTTTGCGCATGGCTTGCCACTGCGAAAGACCCAGCGAGCGCGCCGCCTCGGCCTGGCCGGGATCGATGGACTCGATACCGCCGCGCAGGACCTCCATCATGTAGGCGGTGGAGTTGAGCGAGATGGTGACGAGACCGGCGGTGAAGGTACTCCAAATCTGGTTGGCCCGGGCGGTCTCGAAGCCCATGCCGCGCAAAACGGTGAAGCCCGCGTAATAGATGAGCAGGCCCTGGACCATCATGGGCGTGCCGCGCACGATGGTAGAGTAGACGGTCGCAAAGCCGCGGCCAATGCTCTTAAAGAAGCGCACCAGGTCGTTGTCCACGCGATCGAAGGTCTGAATACGCAGGAACACAAAGAGCAACGCCAGGAAGAATGCGATGACGGTGCCGAAGGTGGCAAGCGCGATGGTGATCTCGATACCGCGGATAAAGAAGTCCCCGCTCTTGTAGGTCATGTAGACCAGGCTCGACAAAAAGTCGCTGGGGTTGGAGTCCGAGACGATGCTCACCTGTACCAGGTCGATAAACGACATGACGCAGCGGTCCACGAAAAAGATCGCCGCAATAGCAACGACGACATAGCTGCCCAGGCGCGCGCCGCGACAGAAGCGCTCGGATGCGAACGGCGATTTTTCGCGATAGTCGTTCCAGTGCATGAGTTTGGTGACGAGCGCCGCCGCCGATACGACGAGCCAGGCCCAAAGGATTGCCCAGAGGCAGTCTTGGAACACGCCCGTAGGCGCCAAGAAGCTCAGCGGCGTGGGGTTGCGCTGGCTAAACGCCAGGCCGAGCGCCGCGATAACGCTCGTGCCCAGGTACACATAACGGTGGTCGGCCTTGATAAAGGAGGCCAGGCGATTGATGGTTTTCATGCTGCCTCCCTATGCCGGCTGACGATCGAGGCACGCGTCCCACATTTGGTCGCGCTCCTCTTGGCTAATGCCCTTGAGTGTCTTGTCGATGAGCTTAAGCAGCTTATCCGAGCCCTTGCGGCAGCCGACGTTTGCCGCGACCTCCTGCTTAAAGCCCTCGCCCTCGGCAAAATGAATAGGGACAATGCCCGGATTTTGGGCCATATAGCCCTTCTCGTTCTCGGTGCTGTAGGTCACGGCGTCGCACGTGCCCTGCAGCAGATTCGAGAACACCGTGGGGACCGAATCGACCGGGTTCTTGTGCACAACGCCCGGGATCTCGTCGATGACGGTATCGAGCATGGTGTCCTTTTGGCCGAGCACCGTGGCACCACTGAAGTCGCTGAGCTTGGTGGCGTTTTGGTAGGGGGAACCCTCTTTTACAAACAGGCCAAAGTAGCCAATGAAGTACGGGTCGGAGAAGCCGACGGACTCCTCGCGCTCGGGCGTGGCGCTCATGCCGGCGATGATGAGGTCGATCTGGCCGTTGTTGAGCGAGTCGATAAGGCCCGAGAAGCTCTGCTTGACGGCAACGGGCTCGCCACCGAGGGCCTTGCAGACGATCTTGGCGATCTGCACGTCGTAGCCATCGGCATAGGCGCCCTGCACGTTGTCGATGGGGATGGTGTACTCACTGGCTTCGGAAACCTGCCAGTTGTACGGGGCGTAGGCCGCCTCCATGCCGATGCGGATCTTATCCTTGCCGATCACGGAATCGGACAGGTCGTCGCGACCGCCGCCCGTCGTGGGCTGAACCACCTTGAGCGTGGACGGGCGCTGACAGCCGGCGAGCGCGCCGGCGACGACGGAAGCGCTCGCAGCGAGAGCGCTACCCAAAAAGATGCGACGGCTGCATACCGGCTGGCGCTGCGCATCGCACTGTTGGGGAGAATGCATAATCTGCCTTCCCTGTTGAATCGTACGCTAACGTCTTAACAGGATACCGCTCAGCGTCACTTCCAGCAGATGCATATATAAGATGCATATATACAAATTAACGAACTGAAAACGATTGGTAGTCGTTGGGTGTTCCTATAGTTTTGTCAACCGTCGGGGCTACTCCCGGTAGGGCACCCGGTCGCGCATCACGGCGTATATCGCCCTGAGCCGCTTCCTCGCGACGGCCTTGAGCGCCCGCCCGTGCCCCA
>NZ_JBBNLM010000001.1:0-320256 GCF_040092475.1 Collinsella sp. CLA-ER-H10 | reverse complement strand
CGCGGCGCCCTGGAAGACCTCGCCGAGCGCCCGGACGAGCCCCGGGTGGGCGTCCGAGACGACGAGCCGCACGCCCGCCGCCCCGCGCGAGCGGATAGCCCGCAGGAAGGCGAGCCACGAGTCGTAGGACTCGGTGTCGACCACGCCGCCGCCCAGGACGCGCCTCCAGCCGCCCGCATCGCAGCCGATGGCGGTGACCACGGCGGTGGAGGCGACGCGCCCCTCGCGGCGGCACTTGACGTAGGTCGCGTCGAGCCAGACGTAGGGCACCGGCGAGCCGCCGAGCGGCCTTGCGCACAGGTCCTCGATATCTGCGTCCAAGCTCGAGGCGATGGCGCTCACCTGGTCCTTCGAGAGCCTGGAGACGCCCATCTTCTCGGCCACCCTCTGCACCTTGCGGGTGCTCGTGCCCGTGGCGTACATCTCGGCCACGGCGGCCACGAGCGCGCGGTCGACGCGCTGGTAGCGCTCGAGCACGTCCTCGGGGAAGAAGCTGCCGGAGCGCAGCTTGGGGATGCGCAGCGTCAGCGTGCCGACGCAGGTGGCGAGCGACCTCTCGCGGTAGCCGTTTCGGCTGTTCGCCCCGCCGCCGCACAGCTGGTCGGCCTCGGCGTCCATCACGGCGTTCACGACCTGCTCGGCGAGACGCCTGAGCAGCTCCTGCATGTCGATGGCGCCGTCGTCGAAACGGGGCATGGCGAGCATGTCCGGCGTCGGGTCTGATAAGATTCCCATAGCGGTCTTCGTCCTTTCCTAGAACCTGTTGTTGTGGTGATTTCAGATTCTAGGACGAAGGCCGTTTTTCGTTAAACGGGCGCTAGGGTGTCACCCTTACACCAACATTTTCGACGCGATCACACTGAACTGGTTTTGCTCTCGATGCGGGGCCGTTTTACCTTACGAACCCAATCAAGAGGAAGTCGAAGCTAAGGCGACTTATTATCTCAACCATCCAAAAGCTTACAAAAAAGCAATGAAGAGTTTCGATAAGCATGCGAAAAAATCTCTCTAGATTATTATTAACGTCCATAAGGTGGTATCGGCAGCTGCGAGTGAGTGAGTATTTGCCCGCATAAGCACCGCTAAATATTGCGAATCAACACGGTCAGTATCGGCATGGTCAAGACCAGCATTTGACAACGACATAAGGTCAGCCGCTGACAAAAAACGACAATGGACTATTTGCCGATTCAGGTGCCCAAGCACAATAATGTCGGCACTGTTTCGCAATATTAAATTGTACTCAAGCGCGCAAGAACTAACAAAGTTTCGCCTTAGTCTTAACCAATGACAAACAGACGGCCAGCCGTTATTTCCGCTGAATCTTAAGGCCCCTCCGATTACTAAGGAGGTAAGCATCTTTATGCTCCTTAGAGATTTCGAAGCTTGAGAGAATCTTATTCTGAGATTCAGGCGACCAATAAATATGAAGTCTTTCTCGCGCCCTCGTTATTGCCGTATAAAACACACTGTGAGTAATGCGCTCCTCAACGTCCTTCGTAATAATCAGCTTTACGGATGAGTACTCTAGTCCTTGCGCTTTATGGACAGACACCGCATACGCCACCTGAAACGGCACGATACAGTCCTCGCCAACATCCTCACCGTCTCGATCCTTGGCTTTCTTAACTGAAAAGCGCAGATACGTCTCTCCATCACGAAAATCTAAATACTCCAACCCGTCGTAATGAAGAACGGAAAGCTCGGAGGCGATAATGGGAACAGCAACCGTAAATTGCATCTCGTCTTTGGAAATTGCTTCCATTCCCACAAGACGCCCTTTTAGATTGTTATATAACAACGGATAAAACCGCTCAGACTCATTGAACAAAATTGGGTCGCCGACTTTATACGTATGATAATTCCAGACAACGGCCTCGTTCTTATTTCTCGACTGCAAGATTTTGTTCATATTATTAATGCCATAGAGGCCATCATAGTTGAGACATAAGACAATCTCATCATCATTCATTCTGCTAATTACAGAGTCATCAAGATTCGACGTAAAATCGCAAGAAATAAGAATTTCAGCGATATCAGGACTCACATTCCTGACAGCATGCCATAGTTTTAGCAAATCATCATTCTTCGTGCGCCATGGTTTATCAAATTCATGGATGCACTTATCAGGCAAGAAGTCTCGAGCCAATGAAAACCAGTTTCCAAACTTAATGGACTCAATCTGTCTCACATCGCCAACAAGCAATAGCAGTTTAAACCGATTAGAATCAATAATAGATTTCATATCGCTATTGCAGACAGTGCTGCATTCGTCAACGATTAAGATGTCGCAATCTGGCACACGATTCAAATACTTCGCGACGGTCATAAATTCGCAATTCTTATCATTTATTTTTCTTCTAAGGCTATCTACGGCAGGATTTGTATTAGCGATAGCAAGTTTGCTTTCATTTTGCAGAAAAGCGCAAACGATGTTGACCATGGTTGTTTTTCCGGTACCAGCCGAACCGTAGATGAACGCGACGCTCGTTTCGCCAAACATGGACTTTAGAGCATCTATTTTTTCTGAATCATCCAACTTGCAGCTTGGATCTTTAAGCCATGATTCACATAAAGCAGTATAGCCTTTGACCCCGGCACCAGACAGTTTTAAAAGCCCGCGTATAATACAAGTGAGTTCGTCTTCGACTCCCTTAACAAATAGATGCCCGTTCTCATGCACGAGATCCCTTGAATGATGTCTAAAATACAAAGCGCTATTAAATGAGGCAATCAGTTCATCAACATCCGAGAAGGTTGTAATTTCGGTATCCCTAAGATACAGAGCATTAGAATCGATTGTCTCCGCGGTCACCCTACGAGCAAGAAAGTTATCTTCATACGGATCTGGATCAATACATTGATACAAATCCTCGACAGCGACTACATGCCCAATAAGACTCGTGCAATACGGCTGCCGATCAAAGGGGGCACAGCCGTTTTTCAAATAAAGGTCACCGAGACGGCTATTCGGACTTACAGTCAATTGTTCCTCTATAACCCTGTTACGAGGTTTAGACAAAAGATACTTTAGAACATTAGATCCATTTGAGCCAGCACTCAAAAACTCATGCGCAGAGCTAAGCAAGGTGTGTACCGGACAGGCATTTCCCGAAGATGCTATCTCCCCCATCACAGAAATAAACTCGTCATCAGGGAGTAGAGCAATGTCGCAAAGCGTCATCCCGGTATGGGTCATTAGGTTCATAAGTGATCTATAGCTAGTGTATTGGCCAGTAAGCCACACTGCATCAGGGCCTCTAAGTATCTTTATAAGATTATTCAACTCACAGGGGCGTACTGAAACCGCATATGCATCAACAATCGTAACAGGAAGAGTAAAGCCAAGACCGTCGATACTCGTGCGCTTAGTCGAAACCACCACTGAATAATTAGTGGGCATTCTGAAAGATGAATAAACAAGTATACGATCAAATTTGCTACAAGAATCGAATGCGGGGACAAGTGTCGCCTCATAATAGACAGAATCCCCAACAAAGAAAGGCTTAGCAGCTCTAACGTAAAAACGGTCCTTCTCAATTTCAACAGCATTGGCACTCATGAAATCATTGATTTTATGAGCTATCTCTTCATGGTATTTAGCCAAGCCGGGATCGGTGTCCAGAGGAATCTTACTCAAATTGGCAAGAATTGTAAGGCCGAGTTTATCGAATGCATAACGTTTCAAGCACAGCAAATTTTCGTAATACTTCAACAAAAGGCGCTCTGCAGAATCTTCACTTGGAACATAGTGCGAAACGACCTTTTGTAAATAATGATGGAACTTAGCAATAAACCGAGTCTCGCTGTTCTTGCTCATATCTTTAATAGCAACCGAACATAATTTAAAGTAGTCGCCTTCGATGGGCCTGTTGCCATAAGTTGCATACATTGCAATGTGCTCAACAAGATGACGCAGATAACCCACAACGTCTCTTGAAACGGCTGACCTGCCCTCGAATTCAAGTCTATCAATTGAATGCTCTACAGCGTCGTTTGCATTGTAAAGCTCCTTAAGAGGGTTTCTCATAAGCCTCGCTCCTCCATCGTAATTTTCGACCCCCCAATATGGCTTAACGGCCAAGAAATCTTTACATCAATTAAGATGTCCATCCGATGTCCATCAATAATGATAGCCGCACCCAAACAACACTTCCGAGCCAAACGACGAAGCCGGGTAACGCATAATTACTTTCACAAATTGACAAACACATAGAGGAACACGGTCCACGCGTCGTCATATGATTTCAGGCGAGTAAACAACAAATCATCGACGAAAGGGGCGCGAGCCGAGTCCGCAAACATCGCATCGATCGACGATGGGTCGCTCGACGCGCTGCTCGACGAGGAGGCGTCCAAGCTTGTCGGGGCCGAGCGCTATGAGAGGACGGCGGGCCGGGAGGCCTACCGCGGCGGCTACTACGCGAGAAAGCTCGTCACGGGCGCCAGGGAAGTCGAGCTCAGCGTGTCGAAGCTCCGCGGGGCAGCCGCTAGGACGATGCGCGACGGGTTCGCCGAGACGCTTGCCTACACGGAATTCCCGCCGGATCGCTGGAGCCAGATTAGGACGAGCGACGGGATCGAGCGCATCAACCGCGAGATCAGGAGGAAGACGAGGGTCGTCGGGACCTTCCCGGACGGCAACTCGGCCCTCATGCTGGTGACGGCGAGGCTGAAGTACATAGTGGAGCACGAGCGGGGCAAGAGGAGGCACCTGGATATGTCGAATCTGGACGAGATGGACGAACTGAAAGGAAAGTAGGAGGGCTAGAAGAGGACGGGGCCGAGGACAGCAAAATCAATTTGCAAAAGAATCTTGACGGTACCCCTCCCCAACATTCCCCAGAAAGTTCGCTGATGTTGACTGGGGTTCTCGTAAAATAAACCCCAACAAAATATGTGCGGAGTGCTGGCCTGGAGCTGCCTCCGGACCCCATTGGCTGCTTACCGAGAGTCTCCGCTATGAAACGACCCCTTTACTACCTGCTCTGCGCGATCGCGTGCATGTCCATGGTCAGCTCCGCGATGCCTATGCCAGCCATCACGGAGGCCATCCAGCCTCAGGCAACCGCGAAGCAGCAGGCGCAGGCCGTAAACAACACAAACTGACGAACCAATTGCCGACATGAACGATTTCGTCCCTGCCGGCATTTAAGCAGGGAGAAAGATTTGGCAATATTGTCCATTATCTAACTGATTCAATAGCGGAATGAAGCCTGCAGCAGGGGCCAAATTCGGAAGTAAGCGGCAAATCCAAAACCTGCCAAGCACACCGGAATGCCACAACGCTTCTACCTGCGTTTTCTTTACGCAAAAACGGCGGTGTGCTCGAGGATTCTAGAATTTGCCGCATACTTCCGGCGGGCAATTCCGAAAGTGCGGTGAAAAACCGAGAACTGCCGACCAGACCCCTGTTTTAAGCTTCGACGACCTGCGGTTTTGTTACCGAAAATCGAGTTGCGCTCGGCGGTTTCCGATTTTTCCCCGCACTTCCGGAAAAACGCGGTAAAAGCGAGTGTCTGAAGCGGAAACACGACAATTGCTCCTCGGAAAACAGCCCACTAAACGCAAAAACCGCCTTTCGGCGGTTCCCACGGACCAAGCCGGACGTACCGTCGCTAGGCCTCATCAAGGGTTACTTTACGGAAGAGTCGGGCTGTGATCAATCATTTTTCAGGTTTGGGGACAAAGGTCGAGCTACATAGAAAAGCTGATCTGTGGCAGATAAAGCGGCCCCCATACCCCACCGGCAGCAACATTCTCAATGATGCCCTTTGCAAAGGAATACAGGTCTTGCATGCCGAAGCTAAGCGCCTCCCTATCAAATGCCTCATCGTCTAAATCAGACGGAGCACGATAGATACCGGACACGGATATTTCGGAACGATAATAGTGGCCCTCATCACTGGGAATGAGCTCTATGACAAGGTTGAGCTGCCGAAATCTAACTCCGTTTTCATCAAAGAAGGCACTCGTTATGTCATTTCTAACGTTAAACTCACCGTCTGACTTATTAACTCCCTCCTTCGGGGCCATTCCGCCATCAAATGAAAACCTATCGACTTTTTTAGACACGCATGTAATCGACGAAGACTCAATGCGCTGCTTCTTCAACGAGTCCATTTACATCTCCAATCGGAAGGAATTCTCATCAACCAAAGGATCAGAATCCCTATAAGCAGGGGCTTTTCCTCCTGGTATTACAGACAAAAGCGGCGAGCTAAGAGTTGCGGTCCTCTCATGGAGAGCCAAGCCCAGGTATTCGCGCGCCTCGGGAACATCGCGAATGAGCCTCATAAGGATATTGGCAGTAACAGTCTGCTGAGACGCTCCGTTCTCCCATCGAGATGACGTTGGTTTTGAAACTCCTAAAAGTGACTCAAATTCATGCTGAGTTAAGCCTAGATCTGAGCGCAAATGCTTTATTTCCGAGGGAGATAGAAGCTCATGAGCCTTGGCGTATTGCGCGGCAAGCGCATGGGCGAGTTTAGTCGCCTCCGCAGCGGTCATTTCATCATTGCCGCACTCACAAATATAATGCCCAATTCCTTCAACAGTAATTTTCTCGCCACGGTAAATTTCAGTCATTGGCGCCGTGGTAAATTGCATTTCCTTGCCACATTCCATGCAACGCATGACTCCTCCTTTAATGAATATATCCATCGATGTTCGCAGACAAGACGTTTAAATGCGCCTTGCCTTCAGAATCGATTGAAAACTTAACGTACCAATCCTCACATTCAAAATCCCGACAAACATAGACGTCTGCGTAAACATCGTGCAAAGGCCCATCCATATCGAGTGCGATGGATTTCCTGAAATCGCTGGGCTTTAGGTAATCAAATAGATCGGCGAGAAAACGATCAATATCCAAATAGCCATAGTGGTTGATCAGGTGCCTGCGCACCTTGCCGTTTACAACCATCTCTCCCGAGCAGGCCAAGGATTTGGCCTCGTCTAGAGAATATGTCGGCCGAAACTTGGTTCGGTTCATGAGCACCCCTTAGTTAGCATCATGCTAACTATATTCGTATAGTCGCCAATTGGCAACTACATTCAGCGCACCAACGTAAGCGATCGACCGGATGGCGTCTTAGGCCCGACAAATACAACTCTGACTGCATAATCGAAGAGCACAAGCGTACAGAGCTAGACCCAGAGCGTAGCCTTACAGACTATTTCTAGAAGGTGCCCGTGTCGAGTCTCGCGGCGCAAATCACAACGTCGACGACGGACCGCCGCCCCTCCCCTCCCCAACAATCCCCCAGAAAGTTCGCTGATGTTGACTGGGGTTCCCGTAAAGTAATCCCCAACAAAATATGTGCGGAGTGCTGGTCTGGAGCTGCCTTCGGACCCTATTGGCTGCTCACCGAGAGGCTCCGCTATGAAACGACCCCTTTACTACCTGCTCTGCGCGATCGCGTGCACGTCCTTGGTCGGCGCGACGATGCCCATGGCGGCCATCGCAGAAGCGATTCAGCCTCTGGCAACAGCCGGGCAGCAGGCGCAATCCGATGCCACGAACAGCGGCACAGGCAAGACCGAAGACGGCACCGACACAAATGCGACAGCAGATACCGTAGAGGACGGCACCGCAACATCCACCGGTGCCAGCGCAGTTAACACGGAAAGCGCCGACGGCACCGCCGCCGCAAACACCACCCCCGCCCCATCCCTCCGAGCCCGCACCAACCCCACGCCCGACGCGATCTCCACCGCGTCACAAACCACCTACGCCCACTCCGCCACCGCAACCCAAAACGGCGTCACCTTCACCGTCTCGTGGAACGACGCCCGCGCGGGCACCGCGACGACCTTCCACGTAACCCAGACCAACGGCTCGTCCCAGGCCAAGGCGCGCATGGACGTACCCACCTATTGGGACGGCGGCAGCCACGAGAGCGTCTGCGACCCGTCGCGACCGGCATGGGCCAGCTACCACAGTCTGGGCACCGCGGGCCACGACTTTACCTTTGACTTCACGGCATCGGGCACGTACCGCATCTACTTCTACTTTATGGACAACGACAGATACGACCCCCAAAACGACAAGGGGATCTACTACCTGCGCACCACGGCGGAGGTGACCGTAAACGACGCCGCCCGCCCAAGCGTCACGCAGATCGTCAACAGCGCCGTGAACTTGTGCAGGCAAGAGACAAACGGCTCAGAATACGACATGGCGCTGTGGCTCCACGACTAGACGCTCAACCAGCTGGAGTACGACCACAGCCTCAACTGGTGCTCGGCCGAAAGCGGCCTCACGCGCCACCAGGGCACCTGCAAGAGCTACCAGCGCATCTACTCCAAGCTCCTTGACGCCGCGGGCATCGCCAACGGCCGCATCACCGGCAACGGCCACACGTGGAACTCCGTAAAGATCGACGGCAAATGGTGCCAGATGGACCTAACCTGGGACGACACCAGCGACAACTGGTACGGAGACCTAGACCAGCGCCATCTGTACTTTGGCCTGACCGACGAGCTCATGGCAATCGCCCACTCCGACCACACGGCAAACTACCAAAAGGACGACTACGCCTACCACTCGACCGACCTATCCAACAATTACTTTGTGCGAAATGGCAAGGCGGACGAATGGGCAGAGAAGTACGCCGACCGCATTCAGCAGCACCTTGATGCCAGGGAAGAGAGCTTTTCTATCGACGCGGATAACCAGTCCTTCCCGCCGAGCATCTCGGGGATTCAGAACGGGATCGTTGCATATGCGATGAACCAGAGGGAGTGGAAAGTCCAAGGTGCCAAGGTTGACCTAGCGGTGGCATCTAACGTCACGAAAGAATCGAGCAGCAAATGGAGCGCTAAGTACGATCTGAAAGCTGAATACAAAGCAACCGCATTAGAGAAGGTCATCGACGACGGCCCCTACCGCGTCGCGTCCGACCTCGACGGCTCCATGTCCGTCGCGGCCTAGGCGCCGGGCTGCTCGCTGTCCTCGGGTGCTGGCGCGCCGCGAGGGCGTCCGCGCCAGCGAGAAGCGCGTGGCCCGCGTGATGCGCGAGGAGGGCCTCGAGGTCGTCTACAACAAGAGGCGCGCCCGGGGCTGCAGCTCCTACGCCGGCGAGGTCTCCAAGGCGCCGGAGAACCTCGTGAACAGGAGGTTCCGCGCCGACGAGCCCAACCGGCTGTGGCTCACCGACATCACCGAGTTCAGGCTCCCGGGCGGCGAGAAGGTCTACCTGAGCCCGGTCATCGACTGCTTCGACGGGATGCCCGTCGCCTGGTCGATCGGGCTGCACCCCGACAAGCGCCTCGCGAACTCGAGCCTGCTCAAGGCCTGCGCGGCGAGGCCAGCGGGGGCGCGCACGACGATCCACTCGGACCGGGGCGGCCACTACCGCTGGCCGGAGTGGATCGGGATCTGCGAGGAGAACGGCCTGGTCAGGAGCATGTCCGCGAAGGGCTGCAGCCCGGACAACTCGGCCTGCGAGGGCTTCTTCGGGCGCCTCAAGAACGAGTTCTTCCGCTACAGGGACTGGGAGGGCGTGACGGCCGGGGAGTTCATGGGGAGGCTCGAGGCCTACCTCGTGTACTATCGTGAGGAGCGGATCAAGAAGTCCCTCGGGTGGCTGAGCCCGATGGAGTACCGCAGGAAGCTTGGATACGCCTAGGCGCGGTCCAAGAAATCGTCCGCACCCCCTTGGAACAATATCTCACAAGAACTAGCACATAAGTCGCTGCATAGACTAGATCTGCAAAGAGAGAAAACTTCAACTTCCATGAACAGACGCAAGCATCCGCTAACATGACCAAGCAAAACGAAGGCTACCATCGCTTTGCTCAAATCTTTAATTCCCAACCCCAATTCTACGAAGCAGGCCGCCAACCAAAGCCCGTTCATAGCTATTAAAGCCAAACTTCCAAAGTGCAGAACTGTAGGCAATCAAATACAAAATCCCCGCAAAGATAAACACTCCCCATGTACAGTGGGGAATCGGTAGGGCCCAGTAAGCCAATGCAAAGACAACGAGAACCGGGAGAAGAGGCAACAAAAGTCTTAACACCTGCGACCAATACAGTCTCATGTTGAGGCCGAGCTTCTTGGAGTAATACCAATTCATGATCAAGCCGTTACCGATGAACATGGCCACGGCGGTAGAAATGGCAGCACCAACAATCCCGAGAAGCTGAAGCAATATAATCGTCGTTACAACGTTGAATATTGCTAGGACGAAATACATAGCCCCTCTGAAGTAATATTTATCCGCCACCATAAGGATGGTAATACCAAGATTCTGTATGAGGTCAATGGTAAAAGGTACCATAATTACTGCGGCAATGAGATATGCCTCCGCATACTGGGGACCTGCCCACATCGTCATGAAATCGGGGCCCAATACAAGAAATCCGCCAAGCACGAAGAAGCAGACCATGAAGGCAATGCGTCCCACCCGTGCAAACAAGTCAGAAACCTCCCGTACGCCCGCACCGTCTTTCCAGAGAAGCGACACTTTGGGAAGAAAAACGCTTGATGCCACAAGACCAAGCTGCATATAAGACATATATACCTGTGAGCCAATGGAGTAGACTGCGACTGCGCTCGCGTTATACACATAACCAATGATAAGCTGATCAGTCTTCCAAAAAATTTGATCGGCCACCGTAGCAAGAACGACAGCGGCGCTGAACCCGAAGAGCGCTCGCACTATAGAGCGATCCCACCCCTTGTAGCGTGGGCGGACATTCAGGACAGTAGCCGAATACCATTTCTGGAGAACTGCCGCCAGCAAATTCATCAACAGTATGACCACAGTCACACAGAGTGCATTATGGAATACGCTGGCTAAAGCCAGGACAAGAATTGGCTGAAGCAGGAGCGTCGCAAGCTGAGAGCCCTTTAGGAAAACGAACCTCTCATGTGCGGTAATCGCGGCAATGCTTACCGTGTTATGCATTGTAATGATTGAATTGACGCCAAGCACCATGAGCATTATCTGGCACTCGAACACCTGCTCAGGAGTGAAGGAATTCCCGTAAACCTGTCCCGCCACTACAGCCAGGGCAGCACACGCGACCACTGCAACAACGGACATGAACCAATAAATTCGGCTCGAGATGGCGAGCACATTTTCTGCCCGCTCATAGTCACCCTCAGCGCGATAAACGCAGTAGTAACGGCTTATCCCCGAAGAAAGCACTCCGTTTATCGAAACGAGGTAGGATATTATGGAGCCAACCAGCTGGTAAAGCCCGTACTCGTCCTGTCCGATACACGAGAGGAGCAGCGGGACATATATAAGCTGCACGATTGCCTGTGCAGCTGTGTAGACATAGGACACCACAACGCCTCTGCGACGCTGGAGAGAACCCGAGTTCTGTCGAGGTTCATTGCTCATCGGCACCAGCCCCCTTCGAAAGGATCCTTCTTCTCACGACTCCGCGCTTTGCGCGCAGACGATGAACAAAAAGCCATAGAAGCCAGTATCTCATCCAATCGCCCTCAATTAGCAGCTTGAACTCAAGTCCATATAGTTTTTCCTTCTCCTCACGATAGAAAGTTGGAGTGCCATTTGGGATAGCGCGAGTGCATCCATGCAAATAGCTTATGCTTGTCGTCTTCATCGGTGCAGTAGTTCCGTGCAATACGCTTTGATCCCCAGAAGGCAACATGGAGAATAGCAAGCCACTCCAAAATATTCGAAATCTCTTCTGACGCTTCCCCCACATTCGCTCTTATGACGTCGAATGAGTCGAGTATGCTTAGGCAGGCGTCCCTCGATGGTTTATGAGATACACTAGAGGAACGTAATACATACTTGTAGACCGGTTCGCCAAAAGAAACAATCCGGTTCGCCTTGCTCGCAAACGAAATCACAAAAGCAAAGTCCTCGCCAATGGTGGTCCCCTGAACCAAGCCGAAGCCTAGACCCCTAAGGAAAGAGACATCAAAGAGCGCCATGAAGAGCGAGCAAGCCCTAACATGACTTCGGCGGTCGTTAGCCTAGCACTGCCAGCACTCCAGACCGCATCTTCGCCGATAACAATTCCGTCCACAGTCACACGCTCATAGTTGAACGTTAGTATCTGAGCCTCAGTGTCAATTGCGATATCAAGAGCACGTTCGAGCAGAAAGGGATCGATGTAATGTTTAGATCTAGGAAAAGCAAATAACGCACGCGAGAGACATGCAATCCTAGCTCGCGCGCGGAGTTCTGTCCTCCGTTCTCCTTGACGATTAATCGCAAAGGAAATGTTTCACTGGAAACAAGTTCTTTTAGAGCAGCTGAATAATCAGATTGAGAGCCATGGTCAACCAAAATAGCCTCAAATTGCAAAAGATAAATGTCCCTTATGGACTCGAGGCATTTCTCAAGAAATTCAAACTCGGTGTTATATATAGGTATGATGATTGATAGATCATACTGAAATTTGGACAAAGCAACTCCTGTTATATAATCACCTGCAGTAAAAACACTCGTATACAAGGGGGTGCGGACAGAAAGTTGGGGCTTATAGGACAAAATGTGTGTCCCGATAGAACATCCGTTTCCATCCATTAATCCAGCCAGAACGGGTACGGGTCCCTGTGGTGGAGGTCCTCCCACACGGCCCTGTCGCCCCACTCCGGCCCTCCGTCGTCACGCGACGGCGAGGCGGAGTAGACGCTGAACAGGAAGTCGATGTCCGCGTCGGTCGGCATCGCGGCGAGCTTCTCGCGCGCCGTCCCCGCGTCCCCCGAGTGCGCGTGGCACCACCAGAACGCCGCCTTCACGCGCTTGACCGACGTCAGCCCCCGGTGGTTGCGCAGGACGGCCCTCAGCTGCGAGTTCACCCCTCCCTCGATCATGTTGTTGGTCGACGGCAGCGGGCCGGCCTTGGCCAGGGCGGGGCCGAGGTAGGTGAACAGCGTCCCCGCCGACACCGGCGACGACAGCGACGAGCGCGCCCGCCTCAGCCTCTCGTGGGTGCAGGCCCTCCTGCCGTCCACCACGGTCCTGTCCTCCAGGAAGTCGGCCCAGAACCCGCACCAGTCGAGGTAGCGCTCGACCCAGAGCCCGGCCTGGTGCAGCGTCTCGATGCCCATGAGGTCGCGCGCGATGAGGTAGAGCTCGCGCCCCGCCTGGAGCTTCGGCCGCGCCGTCGTGTAGCGCTTGACCTGCGAGAAGGCATGGAAGGTGCACCTCTGGACCCTGGTGCGCGGCCAGGTCTCGCGCACGGCCCTGGCGAACCCGCTCCCGCCGTCGGTGACGACCACGTCGGGCGCCGGGATCGGCGCCATGAGGGCCGACCACGCCCCCGGGTTCTCCGACCTCGCCATGTACCAGGAGACCACCCTCTCGCCGCTGCAGCATATGAGCACGACGAGGTCGCGCGCGACCCAGATCCCGTCGACGTAGAGCACGCGGTGGAGCTCGCCGTCGGGGACGGGCATGGGCCAGACCTCCCAGAACTCGGCCGTCCTGCGCCTGAAGGACCGCCCGCCGCCCGGCATCGTGGCCTGCGAGTCCTTGGAGAGGAGCCACCCGAGGAACTCGTCCAGCCTCGTCGCCGTGTCGTCGTACCTCACCGTCGTCGACGCGCCGCAGGCCGTGCACCTCCACCGCTGGGACCCCGACGAGGTCCTGCCGTTGCGCTTGGTCCGACCGCCGCAGTAGGGGCAATAAACGGCCTTCATGGGCACCTCTTCCGAAAGGGTATTTAACGGTTCCGGAAAAGGTTATCTACCTGCGGGAACGATAGGCAACCGGACACACATTCTGTCCGAGCGGTTAAAAGCGGGCGCGGAATTTAAACGGCTGAAAAAGGGGCATCGACCTGCGCCGATGCCCCCAACGTGGACACACATTTTGTCCTATAAGCCAAAGTTGGACCGTGAAGCGGTCCGGACTGGAGGTTCGCATGTACAGCAGGGAGAAGGTCGAGCTCTTCCTCCTGGCGACGGAGGACGGCATGGGGCTGACCGCCGCCGCAAAGTTCGCGGGGATCACGGTGGGCGCGGCCAGGATCACGGTGGGCGCGGCCAAGAAGTGGGCGACGGGCCACCTCCCGCACAGCTACACCGGGGCGCACTGTAGAATCGTGGCGAGGAAACCGCGTGTTAGCGCTAATCTAAAATTGACCACTTTCGCAAACGCATCTCGCCGAATGCGCTAACGCGCTTTCGCCGACCCCGCTAACGTACTTTCACCAACTGCGCTAACGGAACTATGCTCCGATCGGGTATCCGACCCGGGAGGAGCGGGATATGGAGCGAAACGTAATGGGAGAGCTGAACGTCTACAGGGGGTCCGGCGCGAAGCCGAACTTCAGCGAGATCGCGAGGAGGCACGGCATGGACCGGCACACGGTCGCCAAGTACTGGCGGGAGGGCGAGTCCGCCGCCGACGGGAGGTCCGCGAGGGGCAGCGCCTTCGACCCGCTCGAGGAGGTGATCCGCGCGAAGGCCCAGCTGCCCGGGATGACCAAGATGGCAGTCTACGCGTTCCTGCGCGAGGGCCGCGGGGAGGGGCTGCCCGGGTACGGCGCCTTCACCGCGTGGTGCCGGGCCCGCGACGTGCCCTTCGGGGGCGCGGGCGGCCGCGAGCCGCACCCGCGGTTCGAGACGCCCCCGGGCAGGCAGCTGCAGTTCGACTGGAAGGAGGGCATGAGGCTCGTCGACTCGGAGGGCGAGGTCTTCGAGTTCAGCGTGTTCACCGCGACGCTCGGCTACTCCCGGAAGCACCGCTTCATACCGGTCAGGAGCCGCACGCTCGACGACCTGCTGTCCTGCCTGCTCGCCACCTTCACCCGCCTCGGCGGCGTCCCGGAGGAGTGCATCACGGACAACATGTCGTGCCTGGTGACCGTCTCGGGCCGCAGGAGGACCAGGCAGGAGAGGGCGTGGCGGTTCGCGCGGGAGGCCGGCTTCGAGCTCAGACTCTGCGCGCCGCGCTCGCCGCAGACCAAGGGCAAGGACGAGTCGGCCAACCGCTTCCTGAACCGCCTGCTCGCCTACGGCGGCGAGTTCACCGGGTGGAGCGGCCTCGCCGAGGCGGTGGCCCGGGTCGAGGCCCAGGCCAACTCGGAGCCGAACCGCACCACCGGCCTGCCGCCCGACGCGCTGTTCATGCGGGAGAAGGAGAGCCTGCGGCCCATCGGGAACCTCCGGCTCCTCGAGTCGATGGTGGGCGACGTGAGCGTCCAGACCGTCCCGCCGACCATGCTCGTCAGGGCCGCCGGCAGGGAGTGGTCCGTGCCCAGGCGCTGCATCGGCCGGCGCGTGAGCGTCATAGCGATGCCCGGCGGCCAGGTCGTTGTGAGGATGGCCGGCGAGGAGGTCGCCGTCCACGACGCCGCGTCCGGGCCGTCGAGGCCCATCAACTACGACCCCGACCACTATGGGCAGGCCCTCGAGGGGAAGCGGGGCCTGGCCGACGCGGACATCGCCGAGGCCGCGCGCGCCAACCTCGCGCTGCTCGACTCGCTCGGAGGGGCGTGATGGGCGCCGTCGCGGAGGGCAGCCCCTCGATCAGGGCGCAGGCGAACCTCTCCGCGCTCGGGCTGCACGAGATGGCGGCGTCCCTGCCCGACTACGTGAGGATGGTCGCCGCGGGCGAGCGGGGCTTCGCCTCCGCCCTCGAGGAGATGACGCGCGTCGAGGTCGCCGCCCGGGAGGTCAGGATCACCAACCAGCGCATACGTTCGTCGGGGTTCCCCTACGTCAAGGGGCTGGCGGACTTCGACTGGGACTTCCAGCCGTCGGTCCCGCGCGCAGAGATCGAGGAGCTCGCGACCCTGAGGTTCGTCGAGCGGGCCGAGAACGTCCTGTTCGTGGGGAGCCCCGGCGTGGGCAAGACGCACCTCGCCGTCGCGCTGGGCATCGAGGCCGTCAGGGCGGGGCGCGAGGTCAGGTTCGTGGACTGCGCCCGGCTCGTCGAGGACCTGGAGGACGCCTCGTCGCGCGGCATCCTCAAGAAGAGGCTCAAGTACTACGCCCACTCGAGGCTGCTGATCATCGACGAGCTCGGCTACCTCGACGTCGGCAGCGCGGGCGCGGACCTGCTGTTCCAGCTGATATCGACGCGCTACGAGCAGCGCTCGACGATCATCACCACCAACGTGGGGATCAGCGGCTGGGGCAGGGTGTTCGGGGACGACGTGGCGGCGAGCGCGATCGCGGACAGGGTGTGCCACCACTGCCACCTGGTCAAGATAACCGGCAGGTCCTACAGGCTGAAGGACCTGCCGAGGGACGGCCCCGTCAAGCCGTGACCGGAATCGGTGAAAATACGTTAGCGCAACCGGTGAAACCGCCTTTGCGCGAACGGCGCGCCTGTTTAGCGAAACTGGTGAAAAATAGATTGACGCTAACACCGCGCCGGAAGGAGACCAGCTTGGGCCCCGACAAGTCGACCTGCGACCCGCCCGCGACCGGCCCGCTCGCCGGGCTCAACGAGGACCAGATAGAGAACCTGCTGCTCGGGGCGGCGTTGGCCGGCCTAAAAGCGGAAGGGTGGGACCCGGCTTCGATCTCGAACAGGAGCAAGTGCGAGATCGGCGAGAGATTGAGGCGGGCGACCGCCCTGCCCCTCCGATCGATCACAGGTTTCTTGAGGATATCGAAGAGCTCCTATGAGTACTGGAGGCCCCGCGTCGCCGCGCCGCGCGACCGCGACGCCGACATACGCGACCGCGTGGTGCGCATCTTCCGCGAGGGCTCGGGGTGCTGGGGGGTACCGCACCGTCTGGGCGCGCCTGCGCCGCGAGGGCGTCCGCGCCAGCGAGAAGCGCGTGGCCCGCGTGATGCGCGAGGAGGGCCTCGAGGTCGTCTACAACAAGAGGCGCGCCCGGGGCTGCAGCTCCTACGCCGGCGAGGTCTCCAAGGCGCCGGAGAACCTCGTGAACAGGAGGTTCCGCGCCGACGAGCCCAACCGGCTGTGGCTCACCGACATCACCGAGTTCAGGCTCCCGGGCGGCGAGAAGGTCTACCTGAGCCCGGTCATCGACTGCTTCGACGGGATGCCCGTCGCCTGGTCGATCGGGCTGCACCCCGACAAGCGCCTCGCGAACTCGAGCCTGCTCAAGGCCTGCGCGGCGAGGCCGGCGGGGGCGCGCACGACGATCCACTCGGACCGGGGCGGCCACTACCGCTGGCCGGAGTGGATCGGGATCTGCGAGGAGAACGGCCTGGTCAGGAGCATGTCCGCGAAGGGCTGCAGCCCGGACAACTCGGCCTGCGAGGGCTTCTTCGGGCGCCTCAAGAACGAGTTCTTCCGCTACAGGGACTGGGAGGGCGTGACGGCCGAGGAGTTCATGGGGAGGCCCGAGGCCTACCTCGTGTACTATCGGGATGGGCGCATCAAGAAGTCACTCGAGTGGCTAAGCCCGATGGAGTACCGCAGGAAGCCTGGATACGCCTAGGCGCGGTCCAAGAAATCGTCCGCACCCCCGTCACGCTGCGAGAATATCAGAAAATAACGTGCGCATTACCAGTGGCTAAAAGACCCTGCAGGAGTACAGCAAAGCAAAATAGAAAATCGACAAAGGTTATTAACCAAAATTAACAAATTAGATAAAGGAAAGGCCAAAAACAACAATTAGTAAATTCAGGCTTATCAAAAACACTAATGAAAAGATGTTTGAATTTAGCAAACGATTAATGTTTAGTATAAATCAATAACACACAACTATATTCAATGATTTATCTGAAAACATATTCGATAACCAAACTATGACCTTCCCAAGAGTTGCTTAATGGACGACATTGTATCTTTCCCTAAAATGGCTTCCAGTTTGGAATGAAAACGTTGTTGTGGAGTGATCCAAGACCCACGATAATGATGGATGGCGTAAGTATTTTCCGTCATATGTAATTCTTTGGAATTCCAACTCTTTGGATAAAAATAATCTGAAGGAAATAGACTAAAGCCGTTAATTGTTTGCTCAGTATTATCTAACACAGCACCTGAATCACTACACAATTTCGTAATGACTTCAACTATAGTTGTGATATCAAACTGACCGTTTGAATCAACAAAAGATCGTGCATCATATCCCTTAAGAAGTTCCATGAAAATAGGGTGTCTACGGCAAGAACCCATGATACCGGCAGCCACCTTGTTATCAGCTTCAAATCCCGAGAAAGCCTGAAGATCAAGAAACCTATCGAGAGGTCTCAATAATTCAACATCAGTATCTAAATAGAAACCCCCTTCGTTAACTAACAGCCAAAGTCGTGCATAATCGCTTGCAAACGCCCACTTCTTAGCCTCATAGGCTTCCCGGCAATAACGATTCATGTTCACATTAAAGTTAGATTCATCCCATCGCACAATCCGATAATCGGGACAATACTTCTCCCACGATGCAACACACTTATTCGCTAAGGGTGTCAACGGCTTGCCGCCAAACCAAATATAATGAATTGTTTTGGGAATCATATTTGCCATGTTAAATGCCTTTCAAGAAATTAACTGGTAGCCGGATGATTCTTAATGAATAAGAAAATAGGCTTGTAAATAAAACGACAAAACACAAATAAAATGGCCTGAACTTTTTTAAGAACAGAAATATCAGGATTAGTTAACACGGACCAAAGCAGACCAATAGCGTCCGATTTAATTAATATCAAAAGATGTGAAGGCGCATCAAATCCACGAAGAGTGTATTCGTTGTAAATTTGAACAAGCGAGAAAAAATAAGATGTTTCGCCAACATAAACCAAAGTCGGATAGAAGTTACGAAAGAAATGGAGTTGCTCCTGCGAAGCCTCAAGAGGAAACTCGTTAACATTTGAAGATCGAGAAATACTACCAGGACGACATCTGTAAAAATATAGAGGAGCATCCTCATAATAAACACTTTGGCACCTCAATAGAATCTTATAACAAACAAATTGATCCTCCGAGTTCTTACCCTCAGGAAAAACAACATCATCGAATAACTCACGTTTAAATAACTTACCCCACATTGACATATCAAACGATTTGAACGAATTAATCGCTTTGACCGCATCCTCTGGGCCAAGTTCAATTTTTGAATATGCAGGACGAACCTCATGAACAGCTGATGGGGCCTCATACAACATGCGACCACATGCGGATAAATCTGCATTATGCTCACGCATATTCTTTAACATGAATGAAAGATAATTTGGAGCAACGCAATCATCAGAATCAATAAAGGCAATCAAATCACCTCTTGCTGCAGCAAGGCCAGTATTCCTAGCTCCAGCAAGCCCTTTGTTAGACTGAGTAACTACTTTTATACGATTATCAAGTTGTGAATAATGTTCCAAGATCTTAGGAGAGGAGTCTGTCGACCCATCATTCACGGCAATAATCTCAAACGTATGCACATCTTGTCTAAGGATGCTATCAAGACAATCTTGGAGCCATTCTTCAACGTTATAAACAGGAACAATAACGGATATAAAACTATCGCGCATCCATACTCCTTATTAAAGAATTTAACCGACAGACAAGGTATTAAAAAAACAGAGACTTAAAACAGGATTCGATTACAAATCACATGATTCCATGAATCAAATTTGTAATATTCCTAAAATCAAAAATATAAGGAACGATTCCATGCCATTCAGGACGATAGAGTTCAATAACCACAAAATACATAATACAAATGAAACAAAGCGCTCCCTTAATAAAAACACTTTCCATTTTGGAGCTATTTTTAAGAGCATACGGTAAAGCAATTAAAACAAAAGGCGCAAAATAATAACTAAAGCGAGTAACTATCTCAATTCTCATGCCAAATGCGGTTAAAGCCAGCCAAAGCAACAAGCCCCACTGAATGACGGGACTCATCGAATTGAGCTCAACCATTCCCCTATTGCGACTACCGGCCTTTAAGTAGTTGAATACCAGGAAAACAAGCAAAAGGATAAACACGAACTGCGCTAAAGCACCACTGTAATTCGATCCCATGAAGCTCTCATCGTAAAAAATACTACGGCCTGTTAGATGCGCAATAGTCTGAAGTATCTGATCTATAAAAATATAAATAATTAACGAGCACGTTGCAAAAATTCCAACTGTTTTAGAATTAACTCTTAAGTATGATAGAGGCAACAAAATCAATAGAATTAATGCCGATTTGTGCAGAGTTGCTGCTAACAAACCCAAAAAAACGAATAAACAGTCCTTACGTTTATCCAGCACAATAATCGCAAGCATCCCTATAGAAATCGCCATGGCTTCTCGCATGATATTTAAATAATTCGGAAACATCACACATAGGAATATAACCGTACTTAATATTGATGAATCTGAAAATTTATATATAAATATACAAGTACATATGCAAAATATAGCGCTTGAAAATACTATCAAAATCTGATAATTATGCGTTATATAGCCCAGAATTCTACAAATGATCAAAAAACCTACTTCAAATCGAGAATTAAAAAAAACTAGATTTGAAAAAGGGACAAATGAGAAAGATTTATATGCTGCACAGTGCATTAAGGTATCAATGCCTACTGACACGCTACGACCTGCAGAAATTAAAAAAATTCCCCCAAATACCGACACTAAATATATCTTTTTGTGGAATAAAGAGCGCCCTGGCTGAATTACAAGTCCGAATAAAACTGCAAAGGAAACCATCAATAAATAGACTAGCATTTATAAGCTCCATTTATGAGCATCTCGTAGTAAGCCATTAACTTATTTGCGTTCTCTTTAGCCGAATATCCAGCTGAAATTAATTTTGCCTGAGAATTCCAGAGCCGACCAGAAACAATAGCGTCCTGAAGAGAAGAACACCAGACGGAGAATGATTCATCTAGAGAGATAAATTTTCCAGTACCAATGATGTCGCTTTCTTTTGGTACATTTGTGGAAAATACACAAGGTAGTCCAGAAGCTTGTGCTTCGACAGCTGAAATTGGAAGACCCTCACAAAGTGAAGGCATAAAAAAGACATCAAAAACTGAATAAAAACGCGCAACATCATCCCTTACACCTAAAAATAAGATTCGATCAGAAAGTCCAAGTTCATTAACACGCGCCTCAATAAGAGCCCTATCTTCTCCATCCCCAAGAATTACAAGTCGCGCATCACGAGAGTTTGCAAGAAACGCTTTAAATACGTTAACGGCAAATAAATAATTTTTTTGCTGCACAAAACGTCCTACACATCCAATGACGGGCGCCGATTGGGGTATTCCAAGTTCACAGCGCATTCTGCCACGAAAACTCTCGTCGAATACAAAATTCTCAAGATGAATGCCATTATTAATTACCTGGAATGAATCTTTACCAAATAAATAATGCCCGGCCTCATTGGAACAAGCAAGATATGCATTAGCATATTTCTTGCCTAAGGCAATTAGAGGCTTGTTACGCACGCGATGAAAAGCATTATCTGAAGAACTATTCAGGTGACTATGAATAATTCTTACCCCTACGCCTTCCTTCTGACACGCTCTCAATGTGACAAATGCGTTGTTAGGCACATGGCAATGAACTATCTGATAATTCTGCCCAATTTTTTCAAGAACATCGTTGGCTTCGTGCATGAATCCAATAGCAGACTGTTTAGCGTGCGTAACGGAATAAACTTTTGAGCCAGAAGCAACTAAAGAATTATCCAAACTCCCAGGAGGCAACTGACCATCCAAAACAGCGTGATGGAAAAAATCAAAATGAAAGCACTCTGGATCTATATAGCGTTTCATATTGAGAACGAAGCTAGTTATTCCAGAATCAATTGTAAGAGAAGGTAAAATCTGTAATACATTAATCATAGCTGCCCCTTAAATATTCAATCTGTCGATTTCACACACCCGCACCATTGTTATCATCATCAAGGTCACACTATATAGATAGAAAATCTATTCTATATATCGGTAAATGCCGTTATATTACACTGTAATACTAAGGCGATGACAGCAACCTTAAGTAAAACAGGCACCATTAACGATTTCGAAGCAGCACTCGATACAAATAAGCCCTCAAAAAATTGGGCATAAGACAGAGCACCACATGCGGCAAATAGGAACAGAGATAGTCAAGATTTGAAAAATAGCCACGCATAACCTGTGCTTTTTTGAATAACTTAGCGTACTTCAAATACTGCAAGCCACCCCTACGTGCATAAAAATCTTCACTTACACGCATCGCAACAAGAGGTTCACTTAAGTTGTCGGCCTGACAACCACAAGCGAGCATTCTGTTAAATAAATCCCAGTCCTCGAAGTAAAGAAATTCCGAACTGTAATTTCCGGCTTCGATCACCTTGGATTTTTTAAACGTCATGGAAGGATGACGGAAAGGATTCCGCCTTTTGGAGTAAGAACGTATAGCATCGATACCTTTAGGAAGATCTGTTGCCGCAACAGGATCGTTGGGAGACGTGACGAATTCGATGACATCGCTTCCAACCATATCGAGCCCACCATCAATAGCGGCAAGCTGTTTCTCCATACGATCCGGACGAGCAATATCATCAGTGTCCATACGTGCAACAATTTCGTTAGAGCAAGCAAGCATGCCCTGACGCAACGCATAGCCTAAACCATGGTTCACATCGTATGAAACAAAATTAAACAGACCAGGATACTTTGCGTCATACCGGTTGAGCACATTTTCAAGATCACGCGTAAGCGGACCATCCTTGACCATAACGATCTCACTAGGAAATACCGTTTGATTTAGCATGCTATCTAAAGCTTGAATTAAATAGGCGGGATTCTCTTGTTTGTAAATGCTCATCAGTACACTATAAGAACAAGTATCGGTTGATTGCATCTATCGCCCCGTTCTCTCTTTGCCAAACATGGCACCAAAGGTGTTCTTAAAGCATTTCCAGTCCATACGGAAGCAGCGGTTCTGCACGTAACGAAGTTCAATTTTCTGACGCAAACCGCTCTCAAAAGTTGCTGCGTTGCGGTCAGTTGCCTGCCAAAGACCTGTAATGCCAGGCTGAACGGAAAGCAACTCCGCCTTTTCCCCATCCGTAAAATGCTGCTCGAGCTCAACTCGCGTAATGGGACGTGGTCCGATAACAGAAAGGTCCCCATTCAGCACATTAAGGAACTGTGGCATCTCATCGATAGAAAACTTGCGAATAAACTGGCCAATCTTGGTAATACGAGGGTCATCGTCAACCTTGCGCTCGACTTCCCACTGATGTAGCTGTTCAGGACTCAAATACTTCTGCACATCGCCAGCATCGGCAACCATGCTACGAAGCTTAAAAATCTTGATGGTCTTTCCACCCTTGCCGACGCGTTCTTGTGTATACACAGGGCCGCCGGGTGATTCAAGACTAATGAGTGCACATATCACAGCAATAGGAACAAGCAAAATGATGCTCATCAAAAGACTAAAGACAAAGTCAAACAGCCTCTTAGCAAGGCGATAGCCCACCGTACCGCTCGGCTTAATTTGATCGATAGCCAGTGCGTCCCCCATTAATGCACGGCTCTCTGTTACTTCTTTAGCAGCCATAGTCAAACTTACGCCCCTGATTCCCGGGATCCCCCATCTGTAAATTCAAAATAACGATTAAATAGCTGGTACAACGTCTCCCTTACGTTTTGCTGGGAACGTCGAGCGGTAGCAACTCCCTAAATGCGGAGTCATCATCGCCCACATCCACAAGGCACCAGCGTTTATGTCGGTCGATCCATTTAACACGGGCCTCTTACCCCACCAAGGGACCCTGCTCTATGTGCAACACGCCGTCTTCTATACGGGCTACGCTTGCGCACCACGTCGTCATCCAATACGCTGCGGTACCAGTCCTGCGCATCGTCCGGCATGGGCATGTAAGCCCACTCCCTACTACCGGCGATGCGACAGCCAAAGCCCTATCAAGCGCGGGGGCATCGTGCGCAGCGGCGCAGAAGTATTCCTTGTACATGGGTTTGGTTTGGAGCGACCAGACGCCGTCCCGCTTAAACCAGAACTCCTTTTTCATCACAAAAGCGTCTTTCATAAGCTCGTGCGGGATAATGCGTCGAACCTTTTCGCAGGTCTCGCGCTCTTTTCCATTGGAGGTGTGGACCAGATACCAGCGCACGCAGCCATGCTGGCTGCTGGTGGTGGCGCCGTTAAATACACCGGGCAGATGCTCTTGGCGCTGTGCCGTCTGCTCCATGTCATCACCCCCCTCCCGCTTTGCGATGCACGCAAATGCAGGGGCGTTAAGAACAGGCTTCTCGCTCGCAACTAGGCGCAGTCGCAAAAGTACAGGTTTTTCTAGAGGGTTATGGAGATGCACCTACTAGCAGAACTTTTTGCGCGATCTGCGCAAACGCTGATTAGTTGCTCGTATAATAACGTCTGTGAATGATTGAAAAATCTGTACCTTTTTGTGAAACAAAAAGCCGCTTAACCAGCGACTTTTAGATAAATGGTAGTCGTTAATGACAGATCAAAAAAATCAATTAATCCGATCAGTGAATTAAACTGATAGAAACAAATCATATCTCTATGAATAATTAAACCGATAATTGAGGACCGACACGATATGATCCTTAATTCCATATTTGTGATAAATGCAGGGGCTGCTATCGCCCTCCTGCCCAGAAGAGCCAAAGGACGACAATCTGTCAGAAGGGGGCCTGAGAGCATACTGCATGCTCACCAGACGCGAACGGAACACAGTCCAGAGGATGCGTACAGACAGAACTTACGCCAGTTCGTAACAACAATCAAGTCAAGACATGGCAAACGCATGGACAACGCGACCGACATGAAGCTTGGGCACAAGGTTGGCCACAGGACACGCGCCGGGCTGAATGGAATACAGCCATCGAGCCCCACGAAGCACACTTCACCAGCACTTTTGACAAGGAGCAAAAATGGAGCTCTCGATATCGTGGTCGTTTAGATAGAAGCAATCGCGGATATATACCGTGGGCGCTCAGCCGGGAATAAAACCAACTTGAAATTCAATCCCTGTCCAAGGTTATTTACAGATGCCTGTAAACAACCTCGATAGACATTCCGTAGCTGCCTGACTCACTCTATCTATTTTGTTTCCAAACGTATTTAAATAAAGAAACGAAAGCATAACAGAGATCGTAAATATGAATATCGACAAAACTGCAATCCAGAAGAATAGAAAAGTATAGCCAAACGAATCATAGATATAAATCCAGATGGCAGGTCTTATAAACTGCCTCACAAGCAGATTCTCATGAATAAGATAAACATAGAGCGACGTAGACGATAAAGCATTAATAGCAGAACAAGAGAAAGGATTTAAGCGTGCCAGATTAAAAAGACCGACACTAGCAATGAACAAAAAAGGATTACCATTAAAGTCAAATTGAAGCATTCTATTAGCTAGAAAACCAAAATGAACGCCTGCAATTTCAAGAAGCATGATTAAAAAACAAGTTGCGCAGAATCCGAACAGAACAAGTTTGGTATTAAAAGCTCTATTGTTGATCAAGGACGATGCATAACGACGCAAATATGCCACTACTGTATACATCGAAACCATAACGATAAACTCAGTGCTGAAAAACGCCCCGTGCTTAACCATCGGAATGAACATATAAAATGCAATAAGTCCGAAGCAAAGAAATGCATGATTCCTCTTTCCTATCGAATCGTACATGCGATTCAAACAGGCATGGATGGCATAAAGCATCAAATAACACGTCACAAACCAATTATTACAATATGTTGTGGGAAAAATGCATTTTATCAAAGTCTTGGCATCAAGCCTAATTCCGATGAAAATACACAGCAATAATAGCGCAATTGATATTATAAATACATCAATTAATATACGTGCAATTTTTTTTATCTTGACTGAGTCATCTGCCGCAAGAAACCAAGAAGACGCTACAACAAAGATCGAATTCCCAAAAGCACCGAGAGTGCGGAGAAATACAAGTACCCAAAACCCAATATCCAAAGTAGCAATAGAATAGTCCACACGCCATGCCGCATAGCCCCCTTCCTCAGGGATCAGCAATGTTTGGACAACATGTGAAACCACGATACCCACAATTGCGATAATTTTTAGTAATTCAATGTTTGAATTGCGACTGTGCTCGCTACCCATGAAAAGAGATCCTTTCATTAATCGCATATTACACAATATGCGAGTCATTAAAATGCAGTAGGGTGGGCATTTATATATCAGTATTGATAAATATTAATGAAAGTATGCCCTCACTTGAATTCTCGCAAGATGATTAGCCACTCACCTAGCTTTACATCTTATTAAAAATGGGAGACCGACATCCAATCGACCTCCCAAGTCCGAAACAAAGAGTTAACGGTTTAGGCGCGGGTTTTGATCTCCTCGAGCACCTTGGCAACAAACTCGTCAACGCTCATCTGAACGGTCTCGTTGGAGCGATCGCGGACGGAGATGTTGCCGGCCTCGACCTCCTTCTCGCCCAGGATGAGCATGTAGGGCACGCGGTCGATGCTGCGGGCCTCGCGAATCTTGTAGCCGATCTTCTCGTCGCGGTCGTCGCAAACCACGCGAATGCCGGCCTCCTCCAGCTTGGCGCACACCTCGTGGGCGTAGTCGCGGCTCTTCTCGGAGACGGGAAGTGCCTTGACCTGCACGGGAGCCAGCCAGGTGGGGAACTTACCCGCAAAGTGCTCAATCAGAATACCGATGAAGCGCTCGATGGAGCCAAAGCAAACGCGGTGCAGCATGATGGGGCGCTTCTTGGTGCCGTCGGCGTCCACGTACTCCAGATCAAAGTTGAGCGGCATCTGGAAGTCGAGCTGGACGGTACCGCACTGCCAAGTGCGGCCGAGCGAGTCCTCCAGGTGGAAGTCGATCTTGGGGCCATAGAAGGCGCCGTCGCCCTCGTTGACCTCGTAGTCCATGCCCAGCTTCTCCAGAGCGGTGCGCAGGCCCTCCTCGGCGCGCGCCCAATCCTCGTCCGAACCCATGGAGTCCTCGGGGCGGGTGGAAAGCTCTACGTGGTACTTAAAGCCGAACTTCTGGTACACGGAGTCGATGAGGTTGACCACACCCACGATCTCGTCGGTCAGCTGGTCGGGGCGCACAAACAGGTGGGCGTCGTCCTGGTTAAAGCAGCGCACGCGGAACAGGCCGTGCAGGGCGCCGCGCAGCTCGTGGCGGTGCACCAGGCCAATCTCGCCAGCGCGAATGGGCAGCTCGCGGTAGGAGTGCGGCTTGGAGGCGTACACCAGCACACCGCCCGGGCAGTTCATGGGCTTAATGCAGTACTCTTCGTCGTCGATGACGGTGGAGTACATGTTGTCCTTGTAGTGGTCCCAGTGGCCCGAGGTCTTCCACAGCTGCTTGTTCATGATGAGCGGCGTGGAGATCTCCACGTAGCCGGCCTTGTGGTGAATCTCGCGCCAGTAGTCCAGCAGCGTGTTCTTAAGAATCATGCCGTTGGGCAGGAAGAACGGGAAGCCGGGGGCCTCGTCGCGCATCATAAAGAGGTCCATCTCGCGGCCGATCTTGCGGTGGTCGCGCTTCTTGGCCTCCTCCAGCATGTGCATGTGCTCGTCGAGCTCTTCCTTGGTGGCAAAGGCGACGCCGTTGATGCGGGTGAGCATCTTGTTGTCCTTGTCGCCCTTCCAGTAGGCGCCCGAGACGCCGGTGAGCTTAAAGGCCTTCAGCGCCTTGGTGTAGCAGATGTGGGGACCGACGCACATGTCGATGTAGTCGCCCTGCTGGTAGAAGGTGATGCGGGCGTCGTCGTCCAGGTCGCCGATGTGCTCGACCTTGTACTTCTCGCCGCGCTCCTCCATAAGGGCGATGGCCTCGGCGCGGGGCTTCTCGTACACGGAGAACTTGAGGTTCTCCTTGACGATCTTCTTCATCTCGGCCTCGATCGCGGGAAAGTCGTCCTCGCTGATCTTGACGCCCTCGGGCAGGTCGACGTCGTAGTAGAAGCCGTTGTCGGTCGCGGGACCGTAGGCAAAGTCGGCCTGGGGGTACAGGCGCTTAATGGCCTGCGCCATGATGTGCGCGGCGGAGTGACGGATGACGTGCGTGACCTCGTCCTGCGGGAGCTCGGCCACCGAACCGTCATTGTAGAGTGCCTTCATGGGTATGTTTTCTCCTCTCGGATGCCTGATGCAAGTGCGTGCGATGCGCTCGGCGTTTTTGACTTGCATCATTATAGGCAGGTTGCCTTGGTATACAAGCGCCCGCCGCACCTTAATGGCACGGCGGGCGATTTTCTACGCATGCTTCATCGTGTGGGGCGGGTTGCGCGTGTGGCTTGCGCGGGACGTGCGGTGCCCGTGGCTTGCGGCCGGCCCGGCGATGGATGCGTTACTGGATGCGAGTTCGGCAGTAGGGGCAGACCTTCCAGTGCGCATCGAGCGGGCGATGGCAGCTGGGGCAGACGTTGCGAACCTGGGTATCGCACACCGGGCAAACGACGAAGTCCTTCTCGATGGGCGCGCCGCACTGCGGGCAGGTACCGTACTGGGCAAGCTGGCGCTCGCGCAGGGCCATGTCCAGCTCCTGCTCCTCGCGGTCGGACGCATAGGAGTGCGGGCGCAGGACCAGGTAGGAGATGAGGCCCACAAACGGGATGAGGGCGATGATGCCCCATGCCACGTAGGCGCTGGCGCCGCGGCGGCGAGCGTCGATGAACACATAGACGACCGACAGCACATACAGGGCGATGATAAAGCCAACGAAGGCATAGACGACGCCCATAAGCTGCGGCGACATGAGCTCGGAGATGTACTTGGACATTACGGGTACCTTTCGGAATATTAACAGTTCGGTCAAGTTTACCACGGGGTTTGTTTATATGGGACTGCGGCTGGGTACGGGGCTGGCGCGGACACAAACATCTCAATCTGCAACAGGTGGAAGCGGAATCCGGGTCTAGATG
The DNA here is from genome assembly GCF_040092475.1 of Collinsella sp. CLA-ER-H10. Taxonomy (NCBI): domain Bacteria; kingdom Bacillati; phylum Actinomycetota; class Coriobacteriia; order Coriobacteriales; family Coriobacteriaceae; genus Collinsella; species Collinsella sp. CLA-ER-H10. The sequence goes on along the minus strand of NZ_JBBNLM010000001.1, from coordinate 291,482 downwards.
TTATGGATCGAGACAAACGGGGGACCTGCATGGCAAATATCTCGATCTGTAACATCTAGGACCCAAATCCTCGTCTAACTGTTACAGACCGAGACATTCAAAATCCGCCGAAAGGTTTGTCTTGATCTGTAACATCTAGAACCCAAATCATCAACTAACTGTTACAGATTGAGACAAAGGAAAACGTCCAGGCTGAATGTCTCAATCTGTAACAACCACTCGGCGAAAACGGTCCCAGATGTTACAGATCGAGACAAATCTCTGACACCAGGGGCGGCAGACGAGGTTGTCGACGTTGCCGGGTCTCCCTCGCCTGCCGTTGGCGGGTGTTGCGGGGCTGTTCGCCGCATTGCCGCCGCACTGGGGGCATGCAGACCGTAGGATGGTCTTATTGACATCCTGTCAACTTGTCTTGGAGGCACCGTGACAGAAACGTTTGATATCGCAATTGTGGGCGCGGGCATTACCGGGTGCGCCATCGCGCGGCAGCTCGCGCGGTTTGACCTGTCCATTTGCGTGGTCGAGGCGGCAAACGATATCGCGCTGGGCGCATCGAAGGCCAACGGCGGCCTGGTGCATGCCGGCTACGATCCGGCGCCGGGCACGGTAAAGGCTCAGGTCAATGCCCGTGGTTGCGAGCTGTATGGCACCTGGGCTAAGGAACTGGGCTTTTTATTCCGCCGCACCGGGTCGATGGTTCTGGGGTTTAACGACGAGGACCGCGCGCACCTGCAGAAGCTGCGCCAGAATGGCCTGGCCAACGGCGTGCCCGAGCTGTCGATTATCGGCCCCGAGCGCATCCGCGAGCTGGAGCCGCGCGCGAGTGCCCAGGCCACGTGCGCGCTATGGTGCCCTTCGACCGGTTACGTTGACCCGTTTGAAGTAGCCATTGCTGCGCTGGAGAACGCGGTCGCCAACGGCGTGACGTTTATGCGGTCCGCGTCGGTGGAAGCGATTGAAGTCGCGGGCACGGGCGACAACGCGCGCTTTACGCTGGCGACCCCCGCTGGCAACGTGCGCTGCCGCTACCTGATCAACGCCGCGGGCAACGGTGCCGCGGACATCTCGCACATGGCCGGCGCCGAGGAGTTTCAGATGGTCTGGCGCCAGGGCAACATCGTAGTGCTGGACAAGGAGCCGTGCGCGCTCATGCCGCTCTACCCCGTTCCCACGCCGGTGTCCAAGGGCGTTATCGTCACGGGCACCGTACATGGCAACACCGTGATTACCGCGACGGCCGCCGTGCGCGAGCCAGGCGACACGCAGACCTATGCAAGCGATGTGAACGCGCTGCTGACGGGAGCGCGCAAGCTGGTGCCCGATCTAGACACACGCCGCGTGGTGCGCGCGTTTGCCGGCGGACGTCCGGTCATTCAGGGGACCAACGACTTCTTTATTGGGCAGTCGGACGTGGTTTCGGGACTGTTCCAGGCCGCGGGCATTCAGTCGCCGGGCGTGGCAAGCGCGCCGGCCATTGCCGAGCGCATGGAGCAGGTGCTGCGCGATGCCGGCGTGGCTCTGCGCGAACGGGACGACTGGGACCCTATACGCCGCGCGCCGGACGACTTCGACCGTGCGCCGCTCGCGCGCAAGGAAAAGCTGATTGAGTCCGACCCCGCGTGGGGGCAGATCGTCTGCCGCTGCGAGACGGTGCCCGAGGCCGAGATCGTGGCCGCAATCCGACGCCGCCCGGGCGCGGTTTCGGTCGAGGGCGTCAAGCGCCGCTGCCGTGCCGGCATGGGTCGGTGCCAGAGTGGCTTTTGCCAGAGCCGCGTGGTGGCGATTCTGGCCCGCGAGCTGGGGTGTGACCCCAGCAAGGTGCTGCTGGAGGATGCCGGATCTTGGCTGGTCGAGGGACCGCTGAAGGGGGTGCGCTAGGATGGCGACGTTTGGTATGCGCGACGATCGCGCGGAGACCGGAGCTGTAGCGTCGGTGTCGACGCAGGCGTTCGACGTGGTCGTTATCGGCGGCGGACCTGCCGGCATGGCGGCCGCGCTTTCCGCGCATAAGGCCAGCGCGCGCGTGGCTATCGTGGAGCGCGAGCAGCATCTGGGCGGAATCCTCCGCCAGTGCATCCATCCCGGCTTTGGACTATCGCACTTTAAGCAGGAGCTCACCGGCCCCGAGTATGCGCAGCGCTTTATCGACCAGGTGCGCGCGACCGACATTGCGCCGTTCTTGGACAGCATGGTGATTGGGATTGATTCGGGTGAGGGCGCGGCCGCGAGCGCGTCGGGCGTGAACGAGGCTCCGAGAGCCACCGCAGCCCACACCGTCACGCTCATGAGCCCCACTGGCATGCTGCAGCTCACAGGACGTGCGGTCGTTCTTGCTATGGGTTGCCGTGAGCGCACGCGCAGCGAGATCAAGATTCCCGGTAGCCGCCCCGCCGGCGTGTTTACGGCCGGCCTGGCGCAGCGATACATCAATATCGAAAACCTCAAGCCCGGCTCGCGTGCCGTCATTTTGGGCTCGGGTGACATCGGACTTATCATGGCGCGCCGCTGCACGCTCGAGGGGATTTCGGTCGAGGGCGTGTACGAGCTCATGCCGTACGCCAACGGCCTGCGCCGCAATGTGAAGAACTGCCTGCACGACTTTGGAATTCCGCTGCACCTGTCCACCACCGTCACACGCGTGATCGGGCACAACCGCGTGGAAGCGGTCGAGGTAAGCCAAGTCGACGAACATCTGGCGCCCATTGCCGGAACGGAGCGCATCGTTCCGTGCGACACGCTGCTGCTTTCGGTGGGATTGATTCCCGAGAACGAGCTTTCAGTGGGCGCGGGCGTTGAGCTTGACCCACGCACGCGCGGCGCCGTGGTTGATCAGAGCCTGCAAACGGGCGTGCCGGGCATCTTTGCCTGCGGCAACGTACTGCACGTGCACGACCTGGCAGACAATGTGACGACCGAGTCCGAGCGTGCCGGTGCGGCTGCGGCGGCGTACGCGCTGGGCGGCGACGCCGGGGCGAGCGCTGCGGGCCCGGGCTGTGAACTCACGGTCTCCCCCGCCGGCATCGCAGGCTACGCACTGCCGGGCCGCATTACGACCGTGGCGCTCACCAAACTCAATTTCCGTGTACGCCGGCCGGTCGACGCCGCCCGCGTGCGCATTATCGCGGGAAGCGAGGAGCTATTCGCCGGCAAGGTCCGCCCGTTTAAACCGAGCGTAATGGAGAGCTTCCCACTGCCGGCAAAGGTGATTCAGCGCGCACTCGGCCTGGGTGTCAGCGAGATTGTCCTTTCCGTCGACCCCGTCGAGGAGGCATAACGTCATGAACACGAATGTGACTGAGACGCTGCAGTTCAACTGCACCACCTGCCCCTCCGAGTGCCTCCTAACTGTAGAGGTTGAGCGCGACGCAGACGGCGCCGTGGTAAAGGTGCGCTTCGTGACCGGAAACAGCTGCCCGCGCGGCGATAAGTTCGCGCATCAAGAGCTCACCTGCCCCATGCGCGTGCTCACCACCACCGTGGCCGTATCCGGCGGCGACGAGGCGCTGCTGCCCGTACGCACGGCCGAAGCCATCCCGCTGGCACTCCACGCCCAAGCCATGGACCTCATCCGCGGCTTGACCGTCGATGCCCCCATCCGCATGGGCGACGTAGTCCTCCCCAACCTCCTAGACACCGGTACCGACCTCATCGCCAGCATGGACATCGACTCTGCATAGGTAGCTCATTTGGGACGGGGCTCTTTTAGCTACCCCGCAATCCACCCCGCCCCTCCTCAATTGCGGTGGAATAGTTCCTGATTTCCGCCAAAACCCCGGCATCCGGGAACTATTCCACCGCAACTATCTTTGGAATTGGTATTTAGCCTGTGCCTACTTTAGTGCCATTTCAAAACTATGACGGATTACGGGGCTGATTCGGATACCCACATCCATACCGGCGATTTTCGATTTTTGATAAACCCTCTACCTGCGGTTTTAATTTCGCGATTTTTCCCATGATCAAGTAATACAGGTCCAGCCCCGTAATCCGCCATACTTTTGAAACCAGCCCATTTGGGACGGGACCATATTGACTACTTTTACCTATCAGCCCGCATGTTTGACGCATCTAAAATAGCCCCGTCCCAAATTGACTACCCTGGCATTGGGGATACCATGGTGGCACCCTAGCGAAAGGACGATGTATGGCACATGTCGATGACCAGCGTGTGGCGCGCGTGCTCGATGCGCTCGAGGCTCAGCACCCCGGCGCACAGCTGCTCGTAAACGACCCGTGGTCGATTTATTACCTGACCGGTTTTTATGCCGATATGTTCGAGCGTTTTTGCGGTGTGCTGCTCGCGAGCGATGACGAGCCCGTAATCTTGGTCAACGCCCTGCATCAGCTGCCCGAGTACGACAATGCCCGCGTTGCCTACCACACCGATACCGATGTCGTGGCCGATGCCATCGCGCGCGAGATCGATCCGACCAAGCCGCTTGGCATCGATACCGTCATGCGCTCCGGCTTTTTGATGCCCCTTCTGGAGCGCCACGCCGCAAGCGAGTTTTTCCTGGGCGACTTTGCCGTCACCGCCGCGCGCACCTACAAGGATGCCGCCGAGCAGGAACTCATGCGTGCATCTTCGGCCGCCAACGACGCCGTGATGGCCGACGCGATCAAACTCGTCCACGAGGGCGTAACGGAGCGCGAAATTGCCGACCAGATGCTCGGCCTGTATCGAAAGCACGGCTGCGAGGGCTTTAGCTTTCCGCCGATCGTGAGCTTTGGCGCCAACGCCGGCGACCCGCATCACGAGCCCGACGACACCGTGCTCAAGCGTGGCGACGTGGTGCTGTTCGACATTGGTGGACGTCGCCGCAACTATTGCTCGGACATGACGCGCACGTTCTTTTGGGGCGAGCCGGACGAGGAGACGGCACGCATCTACGACATCGTGCGCCGTGCCAACGAGGCCGCCGAAGCGCTTATCGCGCCGGGCGTTCGTATGTGCGACCTGGACCGCGCCGCGCGCGACGTGATTGAGGATGCGGGCTATGGGCAGTACTTTACGCATCGCCTGGGTCACTCGATCGGCCTGCAGGATCACGAGCCGGGCGACGTCTCGCTCGTCAACGAGCAGGTTGTCGAGCCGGGCATGACCTTCTCCATCGAGCCGGGCATCTACCTCCCCGGTCACACCGGCGTCCGCATCGAGGACTTGGCCTTGGTGACCGAGTCCGGCGTCGAGATTCTCAACGCCTACCCCCACGATCCAGTCCGCCTAGACTAGGCAATGCGGCAAAGGGACAGCCCCTTTGCCGCATCACATGAATGTCGCCACAAAAACGGCCTATCTACTACGTTTAACCCGCATGGGTCGACCATAACCGACTTTTCGCAAAATCCGCAAGCCGTCTACCTGCGGTTTTAATTTCGCAATGTTCCGTGTGGTCGAGGGTAACCGGTCAAACGTAGTAGACAGGCCAATTTCATGGCAAGCGAGTCGACTCGGGGCACAGGGCAGCCAAAAAAGCCCCGTCCCAAATTGACTGCTTTTGAGTTGCGGTGATATACGGCCTGTTTGAGGCTTCTGGCTTGTAAAACAGTCCGTATTTCACCGCAACTGATGAGGGGATGGGTTAACGGAGCAGGCCGGCCACTTCGCCGGCTAGGGTGATGGTGCCGGCTGCTACGAAGGGCTCGCCTGCGGCCTTGAAAGCTGCAAGGGCCTCGGAAACGCTGGAGTACACGCCTGCGAGCTTATCGGCATCAACGAGGGCAGCGAGCTCCTCCGCCGGCAGGGCGCGGTCGGAATCGGTCTGGGTCACGACTACGCGTGGAAAGGCGGGAATCAGCACGTCGACGATGCCTGCCACGTCCTTGTCGGCCAGCGCAGCGCACAGCAGCGTGGGGCGATTCTCCACGCACGGATCGATCTCGTCCAACGCGCTCACAAAGTTCTCGCAGCTCTGGGGGTTATGGCAGGCGTCGATCAGCTTGAGCGGATCGGTTCCCAGCACATCAAAGCGACCCGGCGTGGGGCAGCCCATAAGAGAAGCGTCGAGCGACTCGTGGTCGAGCTCGCGGCCCAGATAGCCCTCGCACAGCATAATCGCACACGCGGCATTCTGAGGCTGATATGCCGGCTTGACCATACTCGACGTATAGATCGCACGCGGCGTGGTGCAGCTGAACTCAACCGTGTCGCCCACATGCGCCGGCACCTTAGTCGTGACATGGCTCACCACGAGCGGCACCACACCGCATTCGCGGCAACGGGCATCCATCACACGCTGAACGCTCGCCTCATGTGTGCCCTCGCCCAGCACAACCAGGCGTCCGGGCTTAATGACCGCAGCCTTCTCCCCTGCAATGGCCTCGAGCGTATCGCCCAGAATACGAGTATGGTCGAGCCCAATGCCCGTAATGGCAACGGCGACGGGATCGGTCGCGCTTGTGGCGTCCCAACGCCCACCCATGCCAACCTCGAGCACGGCAACATCCACCGCGGCCTCGGCAAACACGACAAGTGCGGCAGCTGTCAGCAAATCAAACGGCGTGATGGTATAGGCGCGCTCCCCCGCCGCCACACGACGAGCATTCACGCGACGCCCCGCCTCGACCGCGGCAGAAACGCCACAGGCAAACGCCTCATCGCTCACAACGCGCCCATCGACCTCCATGCGCTCAGGATAGCGCACCAGTTGCGGCGACGTATATAGCGCCGTCTTGAGCCCCTCACCACGAAGAATGGCAGCCGAAAAACGCGTGGTCGAAGTCTTGCCATTGGTACCGGCAACCTGAATGCAATCAAAATACTCATCCGGACGCCCCAGCTCATCAAGCATATCGACAACCGTCTCGAGCAGAGGGCCAGCATCCCCAGAAATCCGCCCCGTATCGGCAGCCAGCCCCACAGCCTCATCAAACGAAAGCAGCTCAAACGAGAAAGGAACGACATACGACCCAGAACGCTTAGCCATAACCCAAAGTCCCCTCAACATAAAAAGAGGCCCGTAAGCAACAACGAGCCCCTCCCATACAAAATATCAGCCAAACACCGCTTTGCAGCAGAATCAAGGCCACAGCCCAGTGGCCCTACCGGGCAGCGGACGCCCCCGTAACCGCTATGGGAGCGGTTTGGGGCTTTGCTCGATACAAGTTCCGCACGAGCCGAAGGCCACTTAATGTGGCCTTCGTGCGAGCAGGACTGTTCGCAGTAGCGAGCAAAGCCCCAAACCGCGTCCCCCAGTACCGCCTACGAGAAGTCAGCAACCTGAGCAGTCAGCGCCGCCAGGATCTCCTTGAGCTCAGCTGCACGGTCCCTCTTCTTCTGGACCACCGCGGGCGCGGCCTTGGCCACAAAGCCCTCGTTGGCGAGCGTCTTCTCGCAGCCGGCGAGCTCCTTCTGGGCCGCGGCAATCTCCTTCTCCAGGCGCGCCTTCTCGGCCGAAAGATCAACCTTGCCCTCGAGCACAACAAAGACCTCGACGCCGCTATCAACCACGGCGATGCTCGCGGCCGGCTTCTCGACGTCGGTACCCATGACCAGCGAAGCGGTGTTGGCCAGCGGCTCGATGGTCGAGCGCAGACTCTCGAGCTTCTCGATATCCTCGGCACCGGCGCGCACGACCACGTCGAGCTCGGCCTTGGGGCTCAAGCGATAACGCGAACGCGTGGCGCGGGCGGCGGAAACGACGGCGCGGCACAGCTCAAACGCGCGCTCGGCGTCCTCGTCAACATACTTGGCGTAGTCGGCGGGCTCGGGCCACTTGGCGATCATGAGCGCCTCGGCGCGGTTCACGTTGCCCTCGGCGTCCAGATCGAGCACGCTCGCAGGCATGTTGTCCCAGATCTCCTCGGTGACAAACGGCATAAGCGGGTGCATCAGGCGAATGGAGGTGTCGAGCACAAAGATCAGGTTGCGCTGGGCCTGCAGACGGCCCTCGCCCTTCAGGCGGGCCTTGGTGACCTCGACGTACCAGTCGCAGACCTCGTTCCAGAAGAACTGCTGCACGCCGCGGGCCATGTCGCCAAAGGTGTAGTTCTCAATACCCTCGGTGACCATCTTCACGGCCTTGGCCAAGCGGCTGAACATCCAGGCGTCGGCCGGCGTCTCAACGACGGGCTCGCCGGGCGTGTAGCCCTCCATGTTCATAAGCAGGAAGCGGCTGGCGTTCCAGATCTTGGTCACAAACGACTTAGCCTGGTCGGTGCGCGGGCTGTCGATGAGCTTCTTGGTCTTCTTGTCGATGTTCGCGTCGAACTTGACGTCCTGGTTGTTGGTGCAGAGCGTCAGCAGGTTGTAACGCATGGCATCGGCGCCGTACATGCTAATGAGGTCCATGGGGTCAACGCCGTTGCCCTTGGACTTGGACATGCGGCTACCGTCCTTGGCAAGGATCGTCGGGTAGATGACAACGTCCTTAAAAGGCACCTCGTCCAGGAAGTACAGCGAGCTCATGACCATGCGAGCGACCCACAGCGCGATGATGTCGCGCGCGGTGACGAGCGCCGTCGTGGGGTGATGGCCCTCGAGCAGCTCCGGCTTTTGCGGCCAGCCCTGCGTGGCGAAGGTCCACAGCTGCGAGCTGAACCAGGTGTCAAGCACATTCTCGTCCTGATGCACGTGGTGGCCGCCGCACTTGGGGCACACGTCGGTGTCCTCGGTAAGGGCGTCCTCCCAGCCGCAGTCCTCGCAGTAGAACACGGGGATGCGGTGGCCCCACCACAGCTGGCGGCTGATGCACCAATCCTTGAGGTTCTCCATCCAGGTGGTGTAGGTCTGCGTCCAGCGCGCGGGGTGGAAGGTGACCTTGCCGGAGTTGACGGCGTCGAGCGCCGGCCCCTTGAGCTTATCGACGGCGACGAACCACTGCTCGGACAGCCACGGCTCAAGCGCGGCGTCGCAGCGGTAGCAGTGCATGACGGAGTGATCGAGGTCCTCGACGTGATCGAGCAGGTCATGTTCCTCAAACCACTTGATGACGGCCTCGCGGCACTCCTCGCGGGTCATACCGGTGAACTCGCCGTAGCCCTCGACGACCACCGCGTGCTCATCGAAGATATTAATTTGCGGCAGGTCGTGGGCCTGACCCATAGCGTAATCGTTGGGGTCGTGGGCCGGGGTGACCTTGACAAAGCCAGAGCCAAAGTTGGCATCGACATGCCAATCCTCAAAGATAGGAATTTCGCGGTCGACGATGGGGAGCTTGACGGTCTTGCCCACGAAGGCGGCCTTCTCGGGGTCCTTCGGGGAAACGGCGACGCCCGTGTCGCCGAGCATGGTCTCGGGGCGCGTGGTGGCGACGACGATATAGTCCTGGCCGTTGACCGGCTCGGTCAGCGGGTAGCGCAGGTGCCACAGATGGCCCTTCTCGTCCTTGTACTCGGCCTCGTCGTCCGAGATAGCGGTAGTGCAGTTGGGGCACCAGTTGACGATGCGCTTGCCGCGGTAGATCAGCCCGTCGTGGTACCAGTCGCAAAAGACCTTGCGTACGGCCTGCGCGTAGTCCTCGTCCATGGTGAAGCGCTCGTTGTCGAAGTCGACGGAGCAGCCCATGCGCTTGATCTGCTCGACGATGATGCCGCCGTACTCGTGGGTCCAGTCCCAGCAAGCGTCGACAAACTTGTCGCGACCGATCTCCAGGCGGCTGATGCCCTCGCTCTTGAGTTTCTTGTCGACCTTGGTCTGCGTGGCAATACCGGCGTGGTCGGTGCCGAGCACCCAGCGCGTGGACTTGCCGCGCATGCGGGCCATACGGATGATGGCGTCCTGGATGGAGTCGTCGGTAGCGTGACCCATGTGGAGCTTGCCGGTCACGTTGGGAGGCGGAATGGTGACGGTGCAGTCGCCCACGCCCTCACGGCGCTTATAGTAGCCGCCGTCGAGCCACTTCTGCAGGATCGCCGGCTCGTTGGTCGACGGATCGTAGTTCTTGGGCATTTCTTCCATATATCTCTCCCTTGCCCATCGGGGAGGAATGTAGGCCCGATTTTCGCTCGGTCAAGTCCTGGCTCGCACGAAGACCACATTAAGTGGTCTTCGGCTCGTGCGGAATCTACGAAAATCGGGCCTACATTCCTCCCCTTAGGTATCGATTACTTCAGTCTGAATGGACTTTGCTGAGACTTTAAACAAACACACAGAATAACACAGGTAGTTGGGGTTATTGCGTATATATAAAATAGCCTCCGACCGCGGGTGGTCGGAGGCTATTTGCAAGCACGTTTTTGGCTGGTTTAGCCGTAGATGCGCTGGGGCTGCTCTTCGCCCTTTACGGAGGCTTCGGTCACGATGACCTTAGTGACGCCTTCCTCGCTGGGGAGGTCGAACATCGTCTGCTGCAGCACGTCCTCGCAGATGGAACGCAGGCCGCGGGCGCCGGTCTTGCGGGCAAGCGCCATGCGGGCGATCTCGTGCAGGGCGGCGTCCTCAAACTCAAGATCAACGTCCTCGAGCTGGAACATCTTGCGGTACTGGCGCACCACAGCGTTCTTGGGCTCGGTCAGAATCGACACCAAGTCGTCCTCGTCGAGCGCCTGCGTCTGGGTGACGACGGGCGTACGTCCCACGAACTCGGGAATCATGCCAAAGGCGTTGAGGTCCTGCGGGAGCACCTGACGCAGCAGGTCGTTCTCGTCGACCGAGGTGGGGCCGGCGATCTCGGAGTTAAAGCCCACGCCCTTGTTGCCCACGCGATCGGCGATGATCTTGTCCAGACCCACAAAGGCACCGCCACAGATGAACAGGATGTTGGTCGTGTCGATCTGCAACAGCTCCTGCTGGGGATGCTTACGGCCGCCGGTGGGCGGAACGCTGGCCACCGTGCCCTCAAGAATCTTAAGCAGTGCCTGCTGAACGCCCTCGCCCGAAACATCGCGGGTAATGGAGAGGTTCTCGGCCTTGCGGGCGATCTTGTCGATCTCGTCCACGTAGATAATGCCCACCTGAGCGCGCTCAATGTCACCATCGGCAGCATTGATGAGCTTGAGCAGGATGTTCTCCACGTCCTCGCCCACATAGCCGGCCTCGGTGAGCGCGGTGGCGTCGGCGATGGCAAACGGCACCTCGAGGATGCGCGCAAGCGTCTGGGCGAGCAGGGTCTTACCGGTACCGGTGGGACCGAGCAGCAGGATGTTGGACTTGGCGAGCTCTACCTCGTCCATATCGTCATCGAACTGCGAGCCCGTGCCGTCGTCAAAGGCAGATACCGCGGCGCCGCCCTCGATCACGCGGCGATAGTGGTTGTACACGGCCACCGACATGGCGCGCTTGGCGTCCTCCTGACCCATAACATAGGCCGAAAGCTCGTCATAGATCTCGTGCGGCGTCGGCACGTGCGTAATGACCTGGCGGTCGTCCTCAAGCTCAAAGCCCTCGGTCTCGGGGTCCACGGCGGGCTGGGATGCAGCCTGACCGTGGTCGTTGAGGAAGCCCGGCAGCTTGCCGTTGCGGGCGGCATCCATAAAGTCCGAAGCCAGCGACTCCTCCAGAATCTCGGAACAGGCGGCGACGCACTCGTCACAGATAAAGATGTTGGTCGGACCCTTTACGAGGCGACGGACCTGGCCCTGCTCTTTTCCGCAGAAGGAGCAGCGGATGGGGTTGCCGTTCTCGTCAAAGTTGTCCTGCATGTTACCTGCCATCCTAGGCGTCCTTCGCGGCGAGATCGCGCGAGGTGACGATACGGTCGATCAGACCGTAGTCGAGGGCCTCGGCAGCGGTCAGGTAGTTGTCGCGCTCGGTATCGGCCTGGACCTTCTCGATGGGCTGGCCCGAGGCATCGGACAAGATCTGGTTGAGCTCGCGGCGGGTCTTCTTGATCTCCTCGGCCACGATCTCGATCTCGGTCTGCTGACCCTGGGCACCGCCGCTGGGCTGGTGAATCATAACCTTGGAGTGCGGCAGGCAGAATCGCTTGCCCTTAGCGCCGGCCGAAAGCAACACGGCGGCCATAGACGCGGCCATACCGACGCAGATGGTCGAGACCTGCGGCTTGATGAAGTTCATGGTGTCCAGAATCGCCAGGCCGGAGTAGACCTCGCCGCCGGGCGAATTGATGTAGAGCGAGATATCCTTCTCGGCATCCTGGCTCTCAAGATGCAGCAGCTGGGCAACGACCAGGTTGGCGCTGACGGAGTTGATCTCCTCGCCCAAGAAGATGATGCGGTCGTTGAGCAGGCGCGAATAGATATCGTAGCTGCGCTCGCCGCGCGGCGTCTGCTCGATAACGTATGGCACGAGGGCGGAATCGAACTTGGCGATCATACGCATCTCCATTTCTCTCTTGCGGACCAAATTGGTTCTAGATAAACGTACGGTGCCCGCATGCTATGCATTGGCTGGCACCGTACGAAGCAACCGGATAACCGGTGTATAACTTTACCCCATCACGGGCGCACGCATGCGCTCGCGGGCAAGGTGGCGAGAATTACTCGGCGTCCTTGGCGGTCTCGTCGACCTCGGTCACCTTGGCGTTCTCGACCAGGTGGTCGACGGCCTTGGAGCGACGGATGGACTCGCGGACAGCAGGCATGCGGCCATCGGCGATGAACTCAGCCTTGGAAGCCTCGACGTCCTTGACGCCAGCCTTCTCGAACTCGGCGTTGATGTCGTCCTCGGTGACCTCAATCTTGAGCTCACGGGCAAGGGCGTCCAGAGCCAGGGACTCGCGGGCGACGTCGTTGGCCTGCTTGTGCAGGTCGCCGATGAACTGCTCCATGGTCAGACCGGAAGCGGGCAGCCAGGTGTCCAGCGTCATGCCGCGGGCAGCGAGGTTGGACAGGAAGTTCTGGCCAAGCTCCTCAAAGACGGACTGCTCGTAGTCGGCATCCATCTCGTCGAGCTGCAGGCGCTCGGCGAGAGCGGAGACGCAACGGTTCTCCTTCTCGGCCGGCAGGCGGGAAGCCTTGTCCTGCTCGATCTCGATCTTGATGGCGTCGCGCATAGCGTCGATGCTGTCGAAGCCAAAGTCGGACTTGACAAGCTCGTCGGTGAGCTCGGGGGTGTTGCGGACCTTGATGCCCTTGACGGTGACCTCGACGGTGTGGGTCTCGGCCTCCTCGCCCTCCTCGACCTCGTCGGTCCAGGTGACGGTCTTGACGTCGTCAACGTTAGCGCCGATCAGGGCCTCGTTGAACTCCTTGGGGTTGCTGTCGCTACCGGCGATGAGCATGCGGCCCTCGGCGGCAAAGTTGTCGGCGTTCTCGACGGCCTTGAGATCGACGGTGACGTAGTCCTCGGCCTCGACGGCGCGACCCTCGACGTCCTCGAAGGTGGCACGGTAGTTGAGGAGCATCTCGACCTGGTTGTTGATCTCGGACTCGGTGACCTCCGCGGGAGGCATCTCGATCTCGACGGCGTCGAAGGAGGAGAGCTCGGCGGCAGGACGCAGGGAGAACTCGACGGTGTAGGTGTAGTCCTCGTGATCCTTAGCGAGGTCGAGCTCCTTGTAGTCACCGTTCTTGGTGGGGACGATGTCCAGCTCGTTGAGGACGGCGGGCTCGTTGGCGGCGATCAGGTCGTTGGTGGCCTGAGCGAGGGTAGCCTCGGCGCCAAGAGCGGAGTCGATGACCGGACGGGGAGCCTTGCCGGCACGGAAGCCCGGGAAGCGGTACTTCTTGGCGGTGTCCTTGTAGGCCTTCTTAATCGCGGCGTCGACGTCGGCGGCCGGGATGGTGACCGTAGCGGTGAGCTTGGCGTCCTTGACGTCAGAAGCGGTGATGTTCAACACGTTCCTCCTCATACTGCCCAGCTTATCTGAGGTGCTGGTACCTTTATGCAACAAAGAGTCGCGACGGCCGAAGCCGACGCAGATGCGTTGGTGCGGGCGAAAGGACTCGAACCTTCACGGGAATCCCACCAGAACCTAAATCTGGCGCGTCTACCAATTCCGCCACGCCCGCATGAGCGCACAGACTAGGAATGATAGCAGATACGAACGGCAAGCGCACGCACACCTTTTACAGGCTCACGACCTCACCACGAGAGCAAGCCAATAGAGCACGCCACCCCATCTCATAAGTTGCGGTGGAATAGGGACTGTTTGGGGCTCCAGTCCTCCAAAACAGTCCCTATTCCACCGCAACTTCGGTAGGACTCGGCAGTCTGGCGATGCTGGCCATGCGCCGGAAAGCGTGTCCCGGTTTGGGGCCTCGGAATGGGATGCAATTTCCGCTATAGCCATCAACCGGAAACTGCAACCCGTTTTGAGCCCCTATTCCGGGATGCACTTTCCGCCAAGGCCCTCAAACGGAAACTGCAGCCCACAATTCAGTTGAAAAGTGGGCTGCAGTTTCCCCGGGCTAGGCAATGAGCGGGTACAGCGCCTCCTCGCCTACTCCCCCAGCAGGGCCTTCTCGGGCGTGATCGGCAGCGAGCGAACTTGGTGGCCGGTGGCGTGTGCCACGGCCGAGGCCACGGCGGCGAGCGGCGTGTTGATGACGACCTCGCCGATCGACTTGGCACCAAACGGACCCGTCGGCTCGTAGCTCGGCTCAAAGGCCACGCGTATGCTGCCGATATCCAGGCGCGTGGGTAGCTTGTAGCTCATAAAGTTGCCGGTGCGCAGACGGCCGCGGTCATCGTGCTCGACAATCTCGTAGAGCGCGTGGCCGATACCCTGGGCAATGCCGCCCTCGGCCTGGACGCGCGCAAGCGCCTCGTTGATCACGGTGCCGCAGTCCACAGCCGCCGCGTAGTCCACAACAGTCACCTTGCCGGTGGCCTTGTCGACCTCGACCTCGGCAATGCCGGCCATAAACGGCGGGGGCGAAACGGGCAGGCAGGCAGAGGCATGCGAGGTCAGCGCGTCGCCGCCCGCGATGTTCTTGACGCACAGGTTGGCAAAGTCGCGCAGCGTGAGGTAGCGGTTCTGCTCGCGCGCGGCACGCTCGTCGGACAGACGCACGTACTGACCATCGAAGACCACATCGGCGGCGTCCACGTCCCACATCTGGGCGGCTTTGGAGCAAATCTTCTCACGCAGCTCGGTCGCGGCGTTCTTGGCGGCAAGGCCCGTCACGTACGTACCCGAGCTCGCGTACGAGCCGGCGTCGAACGGCGACACATCAGTGTCCACGCCGCGCACCACGATCATCGAACTCTCCACGCCCAGTTCCTCGGCGGCAATCTGCGCCAGGATCGTGTCGACGCCCATGCCGTTATCGGTGGCTCCGGTGCCGATGGTAATGAAGCCGTCCTCTTCCAGGCGCATGTCGATGCCGGCGATGTCCACGTTGGAAATGCCTGAGCCCTGCATGGTGAGCGCGCAGCCCAGGGCGCGCACGCGGTCGCCCAGGTCCACGGCTAGCGGCTTGTCGCGCCAACCGATCATGTCCATCGCGCGCAGCAGGCAGCGGTCGAGCGCACAGGCGTTGAGCTTCTCGTTGTAGTACTGCGGCATGGTCTCGCCCTCGCGCACAATGTTCTTAAGGCGCAGGTCGGCGGGGTCCATGTGCAGCATGTCGGCGAGCTCGTTGACGGCGCTCTCCACGGCAAACTGGCCTTGGGTGGCACCGTAGCCGCGATACGCGCCGCCGCGGTTGGTGTTGGTGTAGACGGCGTCCCAGCTAAAGCGGCTCGCCTTTACGTGGTTGTAGATGGGCAGGCTCTTGTGGCCCGACAGGCCGATCGTCGTGGTAGCGTGCTCGCCATACGCACCGGCGTTGGACAACGTATGCAGATCGATGGCCGTGATGGTGCCGTCGTTCATGGCGCCCAGCTTAACGGTCATCTGCATCTGGTGGCGCGAATTGCCCGCGGTGATGGTCTCCTCGCGGGTGTAGCAGCAGTAGCTCGGACGGCCAGTCTGCTGGGTCACGAACGCCACGAAGATCTCGCAGCAGCCCGTCTGCTTGGAGCCAAAGCCGCCGCCGATGCGCGGCTTAATGACCTGCACCTGCGACTGCG
The DNA here is from genome assembly GCF_040092475.1 of Collinsella sp. CLA-ER-H10. NCBI lineage: Bacteria > Bacillati > Actinomycetota > Coriobacteriia > Coriobacteriales > Coriobacteriaceae > Collinsella > Collinsella sp. CLA-ER-H10. The sequence goes on along the minus strand of NZ_JBBNLM010000001.1, from coordinate 275,626 downwards.
GAATGTCGAGCGACTGCGCGACCATGCGACGCACGTGGAAGGGCACCTGCGTCGAGGTGGTCACCGAGATGCGCCCGAACGCGTCGGTCGTCGCGAAGGCGCGGAAGGTCTCCATGGGCGCGGTCTGCGTGGCCTGGCTGGTGTAGGTGCGAGTGAAGACGATGTCGCTCTGGGCGAAGGCCTCGTCCAAGTCGCCAAAGTCGCTCGTGCCGCTGCATACCAAGTTGCGCGGAACGTCGCCGCCCTGCGGGAACATAAAGGTCACGTCACCCTCGGGGTGGACCACGATGTCATTATCGAGCGCCTGGGTAAAGTCGAGCAGCGGCTCGAGCACCTCATAGTCGACCTTAATGAGTTTGAGCGCCTTGTCAGCAGCCTCCTCAGTCTCGGCGGCGACGATCGCCACCTCCTCGTTTTGGTAGCGCACCAGGTTCTCAAGAATCAGACGGTCGTAGGGCGAAGGCTGCGGATAGCTCTGGCCGGCGATGGTAAAGCGGCGCTTGGGCACGTCCTCGTAGGTGTAAACGCCCACCACGCCGGGCACCTTCAGGGCACGCGACGTATCGATGGAGCGGATCTTGGCGCGGGCATACGGGCTGCGCTTGAGCTTGACGATCAGGGCGCCGGCGGGCACCAAGTCGCCCGTGTAGACGGGACGCCCCTCGAGCAGGGCCTTCGAGTCCTTCTTGGGCTGCTTGTGGGTGATCTGCTTGTACGCGACACCATCGCAGCTGGTGTCGTTGACCGGCAGCTCGGGCATCTCAAAGCCCACCTGCACGCCGGACTCGTTGAGGAAGCGGACGATGGCGCGCAGCTGGCTCTCGTAGCCGCTGCAACGGCAGAGGTTGCCGGCGAGCTGGCGCGACAGCTCCTCGCGCGTGGCGACGAGGCTCGGGTCCTCCTTGGCGGCGCGGGCAAGCGCCAGTACGTTCATGATAAGGCCGGGGGCGCAAAAACCGCACTGCTCGGCGCCTTCGGCAGCCATCGCACGGGCCAGCGCCTCAGACTCGGCTTTGAGGCCCTCGAGCGTGGTGATGGTGTGGCCCTCGACGCGAGCGGCGGGAACCGAGCAGCTCAGCACCGGGTCGCCGTCGAGCCACACCGTGCACAGGCCGCAGTTGGTGGTCTCGCAGGCGCAGCGCACCGACGCGCAGCCCTGCTCGCGCAACAGCGCAAAGAGCATGGTATCGGGGGCAATCTGAACCTTGACCTTGCGGTCGTTGAGCGTAAAGGAAAGATCGATGAGTTTGGCAGCCATTAGCGCACCTCGCTAGAATCGACGCCGGGCACGCGGCGGCAGGAATACTCGTCCGTGGCAAACTTAGGAATCTGCACGCCCTCGAGCTCGTGCGCAAGCGCGGCCGAAAGCTCGATGCCGGCGGCGCGACGCACAGCCTGGACGGCAAGCGGGGCCGAGATGCGGCGGCGGTAGTCGGCCGAGCCCCACAGGTTGGTGCCGTAGCTCAGCGCGCGTACGGACGCGGCCAGGGCACGCAGCTCGTCCTCGGAAGGTTGTTCGTTCACCAGACCGCATGCCTCGCCCTGCAGCAGGGTCGCGCGCAGCGGGCGGGCGCCCACGGTGACGTGCCAGGAGTTGTCCCACCAGGCAGCGGTGACATTAAGCGAGGGGAAGTCGGTCGCGGCCTTGCGCACGGCCTCATAGCTCGCGCGATAGTCGTGCTTAACGACCACGACGTGCTCGATCACGTCGCGCACGTAGCCCATGTCCACGAACTCGACAAGCGGCACGCGACCGGCACCCGTCAGCTCAACATAGGAATCGAGCGCGAGAAAGGCGGAGAGAACGTCCGAGAAGCCAAAGCGACCGTAGATGCTGCCGCCCACCGTGGCGGTATTGCGCAGCTGCACACCCACGATATCGTGGACGGCGAACTCAAAGACATTGTTGACAAGCGCGTTGAGCTCGGCATGGCGCTCGAGCTGGCGCAGGGTGCACATGGCACCGATGCGAAACTCGGTCTCGGTCTCCTCGATCTGATCGAGTCCGCAGGCCGAAAGGTCAATCGCCGTCGCCACGCGACGCGATCCCAGGCGCATCCAGATGCCGCCGCCCACAATCTTGTTGTTGCGGTTCTTCTGCAAGAGCTCATAGGCTTCGGCCGCGTTTCCAACACGGACGTAGGTACCGAACTTGAGCACGTTCTCCCCCATCTCTTCACTTGTCCAGTACCTTTAAGTGTACCAAACGAGGGGCCGCACACCGTTTTAGGACAAAATCCACCCACCCATCCATAACTTGCGGTGATATACGGACTGATTAGCCGTTCTGGAACGCAAAACAGTCCGTATATCACCGCAAGTTATGAGGAGTCCTCCGGGATAGAAAAGGCTCCCAGCCAGATAGCTGGGAGCCTCATCACATGCTATATCGAGCGAAGATTTAGCAGACGCCCTGGGCGAGCATGGCGTCGGCAACCTTCAGGAAGCCGGCAATGTTGGCGCCCATGACGAAGTTGCCCTCCTCGCCGTACTCCTTGGCGGTGTCGTCCACGTTGTGGAACATGCCGCGCATGAGCTGCTCGAGCTTGCCGTCGACCTCCTCGAAGGTCCAGGACAGGTGCTCGGCGTTCTGGCTCATCTCCAAGCCGGACACGAGCACGCCGCCGGCGTTGGCAGCCTTACCGGGCATAAAGGCGACGCCGTGCTCCTGGAAGTAGGTCGTGGCCTCGATGGTCGTGGGCATGTTCGCGCCCTCGCCGACCACCTTGCAGCCGTTGGCGACGAGCGCCTGGGCGTCCTCGAGCAGCAGCGTGTTCTCGCGAGCGCAGGGCAGCGCGATGTCGCAGGGCAGCTGCCACACGCCGCGGCCGTCACCCTCGTGCCACGTGGCATTGGGCTTCTCGTCGACGTACATGGCGAGCGTAACGCCCTTGTCGTGGCCGGAGCGCTTCTTGTTGTAGACATGCTCGAGCACGGTGTAGTCGATGCCGTCGGGATCCTCGACCCAGCCGTGGGTATCGGAGCAGGCGAGCACCTTGCCGCCGAGCTGAGTGACCTTCTGGACCGCGTAGATAGCGACGTTGCCGGAGCCGTGAACGACGACGTTCTTGCCCTCGAAGGAGTCGCCGCGGCTCTTAAGGTACTCGTCCACAAAGTAGGCCAGACCGTAACCGGTGGCCTCGGTACGGGCGAGCGAGCCGCCAAAGGAGAGGCCCTTGCCGGTAAGAACGCCGGTCCACTCGTTGGTCAGGCGCTTGTACTGACCGAACAGGTAGGCAACCTCGCGGCCGCCAACGCCCAGGTCGCCGGCGGGAACGTCGGTGTTGGGGCCAATGTGGCGATAGAGCTCGGTCATGAAGGACTGGCAGAAGTGCATGATCTCGTTGTTGGACTTGCCCTTGGGGTCAAAGTCGGAGCCGCCCTTGCCGCCGCCCATGGGAAGGGTGGTCAGGCTGTTCTTGAGGATCTGCTCCAGACCCAGGAACTTGAGCATACCCAGGGTGACCGTCGGGTTAAAGCGCAGGCCGCCCTTGTAGGGTCCAATGGCAGAGTTGAACTCGACGCGGTAACCGCGGTTGACCTGAACCTTGCCCTGGTCGTCGACCCAGGGAACACGGAACATGACGATGCGCTCGGGCTCGACGAGACGCTCAAGCAGGGCGGCCTCCTCGTACTCGGGATGGGCGTCGAGCGCCGGCTGGATGGTGCCGAGAATCTCGGTCGCGGCCTGGATGAACTCAGGCTGCTCGGGATAGCGGGCCTTGAGCTCTTCGAGAACTTTCTGCGTGTAGCTCATGCTTCCTCCAATTGATGGAAAAGAAAAGTGTCGTTCGAGGCGCCCCATGCGCCGCGAGCTTTATCGAGTATGGATAATATCGCACTGTTGCAGAAAAGTTTCGCATAAGCCGACGAGCAGATGTTTCGTTTTGATTACGATGCAGGTAGAAGCGTTTTTGAGTGCCCAACGCGCAAATCGCGTGTTTCGAAGCTGTTTCGTCCACATGTTCCAAACCACCACATTGGGCACCTTTGTGGTGGTGTTGGTGGTTAGAGGACGAGCTGATGGTAGTCGGCAGGGGTTATGCGGCCCTCAGTGGCGGCGCGGAAGGCGGCGAGCGCATCGCCCGAGAACGGCATGGCCCAGCACAGGCCGCAACCTGCGGTAATGGAGCCGGGCAGCGGCATGATGCGCCCGGGCACACCGGCGGCAAGGCACAGCTGCTCGCATTCCATCACATCGAAGGTGCTGTCGAACGAAACGATAATCTTGCGCTCGTGGTCGAGGGCATCACCGGACGGGCCTTCGCGATGTGCCTCGCGATACGCCGCGGCGGCCGCTTCCTCTTCCGCAGTATGTCCACAGCCACCGCAGCCGCAGGTACAGGGCTCGGAACCATCGCAAGTGCAAGGCTCTCCCGTGTCGGGACAAATATCGTGAGACATGGCAACTCCAATCGTCTAGGCGAGTAACTCGGCCGCCGCAAACTCCTCGGGCGTATTGACGTTTTCGAAGCAGAGCGTCGAGCCCGCGGCCTTAACGATCTGCGGTTCATCCATATAACCAGCCTGAACGCGATTGATCAGGCAGCGAATGCGCTGGCGGTCGCAGGCGAGCAGCTCATGGGCGGCCGGCGCACACGCGTCACGGCGCCAGACGGCGCAAAGCGGCTCAATCCCCCGCTCCTCGCACGGCACGCACACGTCGAGCGCCTCGGCCTCAACACGATCGGCGAGCGCGCCGATGAGTTCCGGCGAGACAAACGGCATATCGCAGGCGACGATCGCCACGAACGGCAATCGCGCCGCGGCCAACGAGCTCGCGATGCCGCGCATGGCACCCGCCGGCCCCTCAAGGTCCGACACTATTCGCGGCACCAGACCGCCAAACGTGCGCTCCTCAAGATAGGCAAGCTCGCTGGGGCGCGACGTTGTCACGACCAACTCGCCGGCAAGTGGCGCCAGCCGACCCAGCACGCGCTCGATGAGCGGTTCGCCGCAAAACGTCATGCGCGCCTTATCGCGGCCCATGCGTGAGGACAGCCCGCCCGCTTGGACGACGCAAGAAAGATCGACCCGTCTTACGGTAGTCATACGGCAAAACACCTCCATCGGCATGCTCGAAACCCGACACACGAAGCCAGATACCGTCGCCGATAAAGCGGGCGGCACGGCAAACCCACGCAAAAACAAAACAGCGCCTTTGCGGCACGCAGCAAGACCGCGAGCACAAAAGCGCTGGTAGCGTATGGCGGGAACGTATGTGAATCGAACACATCCAAGACGTTTTGCACGCCTCGCAACGGTTTTGAGGACCGCGGAGCCCACCGGAGCCCATCCGTTCCCAAGTGCGGCGGTATTTTACCAAACCGAAACGGCTCCATCCCAAAAAGACGAACAAGAAGTTGCGGTGGAATAGTTCCTGTATTTGCTGCCAAAGCCTCCAAATAGGAACTATTTCACCGCAACTGAGGAGGTGGGAGCGGGTGACCGGCCTAGCGCAGGGACCTCAGGCCGCCGGCGTCCTTGTCGAGCACCGTAAAGCGCACGGCATCCAGGTGCTCCAAGATGCTGATGGCGCGTTTGCGCGACACGCCCAGGGCCTCGCGCAGCACGCTCGTTGTGGCTGCGCCGCCGGCTGCCTCAATGGCGGCGGCGACGAGCTCACGCGCATGGGCCTCGGCGGCGGCAGACAGGGCAACGTCGCGCTCGACCTTAACGATCGAGCGGTTGAGCGAAAGCTCGCGCAGGGCACGCGTCATGGTGTCGCGACCGAGCTGCAGTTGTTCGCCCACCTCGGGCAGCGCCGGTGCATCCAGGCCGGCCTCGTCAAGAAGCGCGACGATCCGTTCGCAAGCCTCTCGCACCACGCGTGCCGCCGCGGCGGCCGAATGCGGATCGAATACCTCGGCGCCCTCGGCGGCGCACACGCCACGCGAGCAGCCCTCGGCAATCAGAGCCGAGGCAACGCCTTCATCAGCGGCAGGCCACGCAGCATGGGCAACGGCGCCGGGCGTAAAGCCCGTCTCCTTGGGAGCCGCCGCGTGCATGGCTGACAGGGTCGCCGCCAGTGCATCCATCGCAGCGTCGAGCACCACGGCGTCCGCCAAGTAGTCCGCATCACCCACAGCAAGCTTGCGAACAGAGCCCCGCGACACCAACCCGCGCAGTGCGGCATCGACCTCGCCGACACCAAGATCCAAAGCGTCGGCAACATCAACCGCCGTAACTGGCAGCATCTGCAGCGCCAGCCAAGCGCCCACACCGCCCGCGGTATCGCCGGACTCAAGCGCCGCAAACAGTGCGCGCTCGCCGGCAGAAAGCTCGCGCGAGCGACGGCAGCGCGAAAGCAGCACGCGCCCGCCGCCAATGAGCATAACGGGCGAATACGACAGCACCACGGCATGGTCTCCGGCACACAGCGGCAGCGGGTCCTCCAGGCGCACCTGCACGGTACGGGTCTCGCCCACCGCCATGGGGGCCTCGCCCTCCAAAAGCATGATGCGGCCGACGACCTCGGCCGTGCCGGCCATCACATGCACACGCGCGCCCGACTCGAGCACGCGCGGCTTGGTGCCCTCGCGGCCCAGGTAGGTGAACGTCATCATAAAGCGCAACGTCTGGCCAAAGCGGTCCGCCACGCCCAGCATCTCGCCACGGTCAAGCGCCGCGACACCGTCACCAACTAGGTTGAGCGCCACACGCTGACCAGGCAGCGCGCGCGGCGTATCGCCATGCACCTGAATCCCGCGCACGCGACAGACCGTGCGCGACGGCAAAGCCATCAGCTCGTCGCCCACCGCAACCGGCGCATCGTGCAGCGTTCCCGTTACGACAGTGCCGACGCCCTTAATCGTAAAGCAGCGGTCAATCGGCAGGCGCGGCGCGGCATCGGTGCGCTCGGCACGGTCGCGGCAGGCATCCCAGCAGGCACTTACCTGCTCGTCGAGCACCGCAAGCAGCCCGTCGATCCCCTCGCCCGTCTTAGACGACACGGGCACAATCGGCGCGCCCGCAAACACGGTACCCGACAAAAAGTCATCGACATCGAGCTCGGCAAGCTCGGTCATCTCGGCATCGGCCAGGTCACACATCGTCAGCGCCACCACCATATGCGTGACGCCCAGCAGCTCCAGCACGTGCACGTGCTCGCGCGTCTGCGGCATTACACCCTCAACGGCAGAGATCACCAGCACGGCAACGTCGATGCCTGTCGCACCCTGCACCATGGCGCGCAGGTAATGCGCGTGGCCCGGCACGTCGACCAGGCCGACGATCTTGCCACTCGGCAGTGCCAGCTCGCCAAAGCCCAGCTCCACGGTCATACCGCGACGGCGCTCAACCTCCAGACGGTCGGGATTCTTGCCGGTCAGCGCCTCGATCAATGCCGACTTGCCGTGGTCAACGTGGCCCGCCGTGCCAACGATAACGGGACACTCCACCAGCGCCTGAACCTCACTCATCGAGCAATCGCCTTCTCAACGCACGCGACGAGCGTCGATGCCGCCGTCTCGATATCGCGGTCGCCCACGAGCGTACGGACGTCAAACAAAATGCGATCGTGCGAGGTTCGTGTGACGACCGGAGTGTCGAAATCTTGGACGAGCGAGCGCTTGAGTGCGTCAACGGAAAGACGCTCATCGACAAGACGCACGGCAACGCACATGGTGGGCAACTCGACGGTAGGCAGCGAGCCGCCACCAGGGGTCGACGATTCCTCGACGATCTCCACCTGAACGGCGCACGGGCAACCGGCCTTATCGAGCCCGGCGACCATCCGATCGCGCAGCTTGCGGGCACGACGCTCCAGATGAGCCTGCGGGAGCGTGAGCATGTTGAGCACCGGCACCTCGCGATGGGCCACATCCGCCCCATCCAAGTAGATGCGCAGTGTAGCCTCGAGCGCCGCCAGTGCGAGCTTACCCGGACGCAAGGCGCGCATAAGCGGATGTGACCCACAGGCCTGGACCAGATCGCGACGACCCATGATAATGCCCGCCTGCGCGGCACCCAGCAGCTTATCGCCCGAGCACGACACGATATCGAGCCCCGCCGAAACCGAAGCCGGCGTGGTTTCTTCGCCGCCGCGCACCAAGATGTCGTCGGGCAACAGCGCGCCCGAGCCCTGGTCCTCGTAGAACAGCAGGCCATGCTTGTGGGCCAGGGCGGCAAGCTCCCGAGAGCCCACCTCTTCGTGAAAACCCTCGATGCGATAGTTGGAAGGATGGACCTTAAGGATCATCGCCGTATCGGGCGTGATGGCTTGCTCATAATCAGCCAGGTGCGTGCGGTTGGTGGCGCCGACCTCGACGAGTTTGGCGCCCGAAGCCGCCATGACATCGGGGATGCGGAAGCTGCCGCCGATCTCGACAAGCTCGCCGCGGCTGACGATGACCTCTTTGCCTGCGGCATGGGTCGCCAGCACCAGCAGCACAGCGGCGGCATTGTTGTTGACCACGAGCGCGTCCTCGGCACCGGTGAGTGAGCGGATCAGCTGCGCGGCGTGCTCCTTGCGCGACCCGCGCGAACAGGTGTCGACGCTGTACTCGAGCGTGCTATACCCGCGCGCGACCTCGGCCACGGCTTTGGCAGCTGATTCCGCGAGCGGGGCGCGACCCAAGTTGGTATGGATAACCACACCCGTGGCGTTGACGGCGGGACGCAGGCTCGGCAGCGCAGAGCGGTGCGCACGCCACTCGATGGCCGAGGCCAGCTCGCGCTTGGAACGCGGGGCGGCACCGGCGCGAATGGCGGCGCGCTCCTCGTCGAGCTCGGCCGTAACGGCGGCATGGACTACCGCGTCGCACGTCTCCCCCGCCGCCTTCACGACCGGCCACTCGGCAAGCAGCTCGTTGACGGAGGGAATGGCACGCAGGCGGGCGCGCACCTCATCGGACATGTTCTGGCTATCGCTCATGTGCGACCTTTCAAAAAATACGTGGATCAATCAAATACATCAGCTGAGTCAATTACTCGTCATTATCCCCGTGCGTGGCAATCTTTTCCACGCGAACTGCGTTTTCCTGGGTAAGCGCGGCGCCCGTAATGGGGTCCCAGCGCAGCGGCGTGTGGTCGAGCGGACCGACGCCAAGTGCCTGGGCTCCATCCGCGCCGGCGCCAAACGAACGCCCGCCCGGAGCCGCCGACGTAAAGATGCACGCCGGATGTAGATAGGGTGTGGTCTCCACGCGTACGCGGTCGCGGCCCATGTCGCTTACCAGCTCGACGACCTCGCCATTGGCGATACCCATGCGCGCAGCGGCATCGGCATTCATCTGCACGGCATCCAGATCCGAGCCCGCCTCGGCGGCACCCGCCGCAGCAAGTCTGCGCGAAGTGTGCGACTCAAAGGGTCGGTTGCCGCTAATGAGGCGAAACATCCCCGGCCCTGGCTCCACCATCGGGGCAATCCAGCCGGGCACACGACCCAGGCCGGCGCGCTCCCATACATCGCTTACCAGCGCAATCTTGCCGCCGTCGAGCGGAATCACAGGCTCGCCCGTACGCGGCGGCAGTTGCACGCCCGTGTCAGCCCAACCGCGCTCCTTGAGCGCAGTGAGGTCGATCCCAAACGGAGCCACCTGGGCAGCCGCCAGATCGTCAGACGTAAACTGGAAGTACTCGCCCACGCCGCAGGCCGCAGCCAACCCGGCAAAGATCTCCCGACCGGGACGCGTGTCGCCATGCAACACGGGCAGCACGGCGTTGCGGTAGAACACGCGCGCGTCGTTGCGGCCCACGACCGTTCCCACACCGCGGTCGGCCTCCAGATACGTCACGTCGGGCAGCACGAAATCAGAAGCACGCGCCGTCTCGGACCAGCGAATATCAATCGTCACGAGCAAGTCGAGCTGCTGCAAAATACCCAACCAAGCCTGTGCATTGCCATAGCCCGCACCGGGGTTACTGGCATAGACGATGAGCCCACGCAAATCGCCGGCAAGAATCGACTGGCCGATGGTCGTGCACAGGCCGCGCACCGGATCGACCAGTGGATAGCGCTCGGACCCCAGCTTGGGTCCGCGAGGCACCGGCGGCGTCGCAAAGCGTGCGGGATCGAGGTCGCCCAACACAAGCGGCGTGGGCGGATTGAGGGCGCCGCCCGCGTGTCCGATGCAGCCCAGCAGCACATCGACCAAGCAGATAGCGCGCGCGGTCTGGGTGCTATTGGCATACGCGATACCGATGCCACCATGAAAACCCGCATCCACCACAGCGGCAGGCGCGGCGGCAGCGAGATCGCGCGCCGTGGCGACAATCTCTGCGGCCGGCACGTCGCACATCGACTCGGCCCACTCGGGCGTCCAAGCACTGGCCGCCTGCACCAGCTCGTCAAAACCCGTGGTATAGCGGGCAACGAACTCGTGGTCGTACAGGCCCTCGGCAATCAGCACGTGGACAATACCCAACAGCAGCGCCAAGTCGCAGCCCGGACGCACGCGGAGCCAGCGATCGGCAAGCGCGGCCGAACCGCTGCGCCGGGGGTCAACCACGATGATCTTCGCCCCGCGCCGGCGCGCATCGTTGAGCGCATCGACGGCCCCCATCGTCGATGAATCGACGATGGAACGCCCCAGGTACATGATGCAGTCGGTATGCGCCAGGTCGGAGGCGGGGCTGTAGCCCAGGCTGTGCTCCCATCCGGTGAGACGACTTACCTCGCAGGCACCATCGGCACCGTACACGTTGGGCGAACCCAGCGCATGCATAAAGCGATAGGCCCAGTAGCGGTCGAACGAGGGAACGCCGAGCGTCATGCCCAGTGCACGAGGCCCGCACTCGTCAACAATCCCCAAAAGACGCTCGGCAATCTGCGCGAACGCCTCGTCCCAGGTAATCGCATCGAACCCCGAGCCATCCCGGCGGCGTCGCATGGGGTGCACAATGCGGTCACGCTCGTCAAACGGCATTGCCAGGCGATGCCGTCCGCGGGCGCACAGGGCACGCGCCGCGCACGGATGCCCCGGCACCGGCAACTCGGCCACCACACGTCCATCCTCAACATGGGCCGCAAAGGCGCAATCGGCATAGCATCCCCCGCATGTCGTCACCACGGCGCGACCGTCACGCTTCACAGCAGATGCCATCTCGATTACCCCTTTCATCAGCCAAACACAACAGGCCAACAGCCCGACAACGAGCCCCAGACCCAAATAGCCTCCCACACGGCAACGCCCCGCGGGAGGCCCAACGTCAAACAGACGGTACCTTACGCCTCGGACTTCTTAGCGTAGATAAACCAGTAGCCGAGCGCGATCAGAACCGCGCCGCCCACGATGTTGCCCAGCGTGGCGGCGGACAAGTTAAACGCAATGCCCGCAGCGTTGAGTGCATCGGCGCCGGCGACGTCGGCACCATAGCCGAACGCGTGCATCACGGCACCCATGGGCAAAAAGTACATGTTGGCGACGCAGTGCTCAAAACCGCAGGCCACAAAGGCAGCGATGGGCAGCAAAATGCCCACAACCTTATCGACCACGGTCTTGCCGGCGGTACCGATCCACACGGCCAGGCACACAAAGATGTTGCACAGGATGCCGCGGAAGAAGATCGTCACCCAGTCGATCGTCACCTTGCCGGCGGCGACGCTCACCATGGAGTTGGCGACCGCCTCGCCGTTGAGCTTATAGATGCCGGCCATGTACACCAAAAAGACGATGAACAGAGCACCGACAAAATTGCCGACCCACACGACGATCCATGCCTTAAGCATCTGGACCAAGGTGATCTTTTTGCTCTTGAGCGCGCAGACCATAAGCGAATTACCGGTAAACAGCTCAGCGCCGCACACCAGCACCAGCACCAGGCCCAGGCAAAAGCACAGGCCGCCCACGACGCGCTGGGCACCCCAGCCCAGCGTGCTGTCGCTCAAAAACACCGTAAAGAACAGGCCGCCGAAGGCGATAAACGCGCCGGCGAACATTGCCAACAGAAAGGCCTTAGCGACCGGCAGGTTAGCCTTGGTCACGCCGGCGGCCTCGGTCTTGGCCTCGATCGCGGCGGGCGCCAGGCAATCGGGAGCGGGATATTCTGCCTTGGAATCTGCCATGTCAATCACTTCTTTCCTAATCAGCAGGGACAAGCGCTCCTATAGCTCCTGCCCCAAGCGGACAAAGTGGGAAAAGTCGTTGGCGGCCACGGCGTCATACACGGCGTCGACGGCCTCAAAGACCTCCGGGGACATGGGGTTATAGAACTCCGTATCGCCCGGCTGAATCCCTATGAAGACGATATCTTCGCACGATTGCTCAATCTCTTCGATCAGAATCGACAAAGGGAGCGAATGCGTGGTGAACATCGACTTGCGGGCCACATCACGTTTGTCGAGCAAGCGGATGGCGCCGACGGGCAGCGCCATGTCGGCGGCATCGACCAATACCAGACGCGGCGGACGCTCGCGCTTGACCTCGATGATGTCATCCTCGGGCGTTTGGCCGCCGTCGATGGTGTACCAACCGGCGATGGGTGCGTCCTCCATCTTTTTGGAGAGCACGGGGCCGGCGGCATCGTCGGCACGCAGAACGCTTCCCGCCGTGAGCACGATACCCGCAAACGGGGCGCCGTTCACACGTCCATCCACAACGCGACCCATTACTGCAACCTTCCCGTCAGATACACGCCCGACACATCGCGCACGCGCTCCACCAAATCGCGGAACTTCATTAAGAACGCGACCTGCTGGGCATGCAGGCCAAAGTCGTCGTCGAACACCGAGATGCCGGCCTTGGCCGACCCGCGAAAACCGCGCTCGTCGAGCAGCGCATCGCAGGCCTCGAGCAGCGACGGCACCGCCGCCTTGTCGAGCTGGCACTCACCAAAGGAGCGGATGGCCTCGAACTTGGTTTTGGCCTCCCCCTCCGGCAGCGCGTCGACGAGCGAATAAAACACGTCCACCGGCACCGACAGGCGCGGCTCAAAGCAGTCGAGCACGCCGGTGTGGTGGCCCACGGCGAGCGTGTAGTACAGCACGTCGCAGGCCTCCTGGGGAACGTCTTCCTCGGTCTCCACAAACTTACGCGTGAGCTCATAGAAGACCACCTGGTCGGGCGTATGGCCCAGGCAGGGGTCGGCGACGCCCTCGGCGGCCTCGTCGCTTGCGCGCGAGGCATCGCCAAAAGAGCCGCCGAGCATGCCGGGACCCGCAAAGTAACCAGAGCGGTCCGTGAGCTCCATCTAGCGACCTCCGGCCAGCACCAGATCCTGCAGCGCCGAGTACACCTCGACGCGGCGCGGATCGTCCTGCTTATCGATGAGCAGCGCCATGGCGCCGCGGATATCGCCCTTGGGCGCGCCCTCGAGCGTATCCATAAACTCGTTGGCCAGGTCACGGCCGTAGCGGTAGCCGCTCATGGCGCGAGCCTCACGCTCGATGGCCACACGCAGCTTGTACGGCACGCCGGGGTGCAGGATATCGGCCTGCTCGCCGGCGGCCTCCACCGTGGTCTCGGCATGGAGCTTTTGGTCCAGCAGACCGAGCGCCATGGCAAAGCCGTAGATGGTCTGCGCGGGGCTGGGCGGGCAGCCGGGGATGTAGACATCGACCGGCAGAATCTTGTCCGTACCGCCCCAGACGCAGTAGTTGTCGTAGAAGATGCCACCGGTGCAGCCGCACGCGCCATAGGACACCACGATCTTGGGATCGGGTGCGGCCTCAAAGGCGCGCAGGGCCGGCATGCGCATGGCACGCGTCACGGCGCCGGTGTACAACAGCACGTCGGCATGACGAGGCGAGGGCACGACCTTGATGCCAAAGCGCTCGACGTCGAAGACGGGCGTGATGGAACCGAAGATCTCGATCTCGCAGCCGTTGCAGCCGCCGCAGTCAACGCGGTAGACATACACCGAGCGCTTGATCTTCTTAAGAAGGGTCGCCTTGGCCTTCTCGATGCTCTCGTCGAGCTCGATCTTGGTCGGGCGGTACTGGAGCCGCTCGGGCAAAAGCGTGGGTTCGGCCATGGTTACTCCTCCTTCGTTTCAAAATCCATGATGATGCCCTCGACCGGCGCCGGACCGGCGGGAATCTCGGGCGCATCGGGGTTAAGCTCGCGGTCGATATACTCCGGGTTCACGCCGTGGCCGCCCAGATACTCCATGCCGGGGCCCTGGGGCTCGCCGGACGCAAGCGTCTCGTTGGCAGCCATGCCGTGTGCGTTGCCGGTCTTTACGGCCGATGCGGCGCGCAGGGCGTCGAGCTCGCGCTTGCACTCCTGGCACATACCGACGGTGCGGGCGGCCTGCTCGGCCTCCATGCCGCCGGCCTTTTGCAGCAGGCGCTTGGCATAGTCGATCTCCTTGTGCGGGGCAAACGGCTTGCCGCAACGCGAGCAGTGCTCGAGCGCATAGACGCTCTTGCTGGTGAGGTCGTCCTTGCTCATGACGGCCAGCTCAAACTCCTCGGTGAGCTTGATGGCCTCCATGGGGCAGGCTTCCTCGCAGCGGCCGCAAAAGATACAGCGGCCGTAGTCGATTGACCAGGTAATGGTATCGGCCGCAAGGTCGGTGTCCATGCGAATGGCATCGGCCGGGCACGCCACGCCGCAGGCACCGCAGGCGATGCAGAGCTCGGCATTGTGCTCGGGCTTGCCGCGCATGTCCTTGTTGGTGGGGAACGGCGCAAACGGGTACTTGACCGTCGCGTCGCCGGCCTTGGCGTTAACCTTCCAAAGCTTCAGCATATTAGAGCGCCTCCTCATCGAGCGGAGCGGCCATGGTGCCCTCGCCCGCGAGCGGCGACTTGTCGCGCCAGACGTTCTCGAACTGCTCCTTGTCGAGCACGTGGTCGCGCTTGGCGGCGACATCGGTCACCGTCACGCGGTCGGTGCAGGAATAGCACGGGTCGAGCGAGCCAACGATCAGCGCCGCATCGCCCACGGTGTTGCCGCGGAACATGTAGCGCAGGACCGGCCAGTTACTGTACGTGGCGGCCTTGGCGCGCCAGCGGTAGCACTTCTGGTTATTGCCGAGCATGGCCCAGTGCACGTCCTCGCCGCGCGGCGCCTCGGTGGCGCCGATGGCGTACTTGTGCGGGGTGTACTCCCAATCCGTGGTGAGGATGGGGCCCGACGGGCAGTTCTCGAGCATGGTCTCGATCATGTCGATCGAATCGTAGACCTCCTGGATGCGGACGGCGGTACGGCCGAAGGCGTCGCAGGTGTCGGCCGTGGCGGCGTGCATCTTTTGGACGTCCGGATCGGCGTAGCCGTCGAAGGGATGGTCAAAGCGCACGTCGCGGGCATAGCCCGAGCCACGCATGAGCGGGCCGACCGGCGAGAAGTCGCGTGCAATCTTGCGGTCCAAGATGCCGATACCGCTCGTACGCTCAATAAAGTTGGGCGTGGAGAGCAGCACGTCGACGAGCTCCTGAACCTCGGAGCGCAGCTGGTGGATGGTCGTGAGCGTGGAGAGCTTCTGCTCAGCCAAAATGTCGCGACGCACGCCGCCAATCACGTTGAGGCCGTAGGTCTTGCGGTGACCGGAGAGCTTCTCGGCCAGGTCCATGGACTTCTCGCGGACGCGGAAGAACTGCTGGAAGCCGGAGTCGAAGCCCGTGTAGTGCGACGCCAGGCCAATGTTGAGCAGATGCGAGTGCAGGCGCTCAACCTCGAGCATGATGGCGCGGATGTACTGGGCGCGCGGCGGGACATGGATGCCCTGAGCGCGCTCGACGGCCTCGGCGTAGGCCACCGAGTGGGCGCAGCCGCAGATGCCGCAGATGCGGTCGGCGAGGAACGTCACGGCGTCATAGTTCAGGCGCGTCTCGGCAACCTTCTCCATGCCGCGGTGCACGTAGAACAGACGGTAGTCGGCGTCGACGATCGTCTCGCCCTCAACGAACAGGCGGAAGTGGCCAGGCTCGTCGGAGGTAATGTGCAACGGGCCCATGGGAACGAGCGTCGTCTCCTTGCCCTTGGTATCGGCCAAGAACTCGTAGTTTTCCATGTCGCTCGCGGGAGCGGGACGGAAGCGGTAGTCCATGGAGTCCTTGCGCAGCGGGTACAGGCCGCTGGGCCAATCGTCGGGCAGCACCAGGCGACGACGATCGGGCAGACCCTCGGGGATCAGGCCGAACATATCGCGCAGCTCGCGCTCGCCCCACACGCAGGCGGGAACGAACGGCGTCACGGACGGGAACGTCATCTTGGCGGGATCGACCTCGGCACGCACGGTCACCCAGCCGGGGTCCTCCCCCTCCATGGAGATGACGTAGTACACGGCATAACGGCCGCACAGGCTGCGCTCGTCGTTGCCGATGATCACGGGGATCCAGCCGTAGCGTTCGTAGTACAGGTAGTGGACGGCCTCGGGCAGCTTGTCCTGCTTGACGGTGATCGTCAGCTGGTCCTCGCACTGCCACTCGACCTTCTCGATGCAGCCCGGAACGGCGCGGCGCAGGGCCTCGACATGGCTCTCGCAGCGACGGGCATACACCTTGTTCTCAGTTTCAATCATTCGTTACTCCACCTCGCTCTGAGCGGTCTCGGTACCGAACACAGCGCGGTACATCGGCGTCGCGTGAAGTTCCTCGGTGCTCTGCTCGAGCACGATGCCGGTAGCGGTCTCCACACCGTGCACGAGGGGCAGCGGGGTGGCAATGCCAAACCACAAGATCATGACAGCCAGGATGATTTCGGGGATAAGCATGAGCGCCGGGGCCTCATGCTTGCCCATGCCCTGGGGCGCATGGCCGAATACCGACTTGAGTGCGATACGGGTGAGCGCGGAGATGGCCACGGTAAGACCGAGGGCGACCACGACGACCAGCCACATGGGACCGGCGGTAACACCGGCGACAAAAGTCAGGAACTCAGAGATGAACATGCCAAAGGGCGGGAAGGCGGCAAGGCCGAGCAGCGCCAGGATGGCGAGCGCGGCGGTTGCGGGCGCAACCTCGACGACGCCCTGGATCTTGGTCAGGCTACGCGTGCCAAAGGCGTGCTGGATGTTGCCGGACACGCAGAAGGCAAGCGTCTTGGTAAAGCCGTGGAACACGCAGTGCAGCAGGGCCGCGGCGATACCCAGCGGGCCACCGATACCCAGGCACAGGGCGATAACGCCCACGTTCTCCACAGACGAGTACGCAAAGCGGCGCTTGAGGTCGTCCTGGCGAAACATCGAGAGTGCCGCCACCAAAATGGACAGCGTGCCGACGATCAACAGCAGAAGTTGCGGATACTCGGCACCCACGGCCTGGATGGTAAAGCCGTAGAAGCGCATGATCACAAGCATGGCACACTTAAGCAGAACACCCGAGAGCAGGGCCGAGACAGGACTCGGAGCCTGAGAGTGGGCATCGGGCAGCCAAGTGTGCATGGGGAACAGGCCAGCCTTGGTGCCAAAGCCGATCACGATAAACGCAAAGGCGAGGCGCATGAGCGTCGGGTCGAACTGGTCGGCATACGGCAGCACGCACGACAGGAATGCGGCCTCGTGGGCGTTGGGAATCACGTCGGCGGCGTTGGCGTAGATCAGCAGCGTACCGAACAGGCCAAATGCCACGCCGGCGGTACAGACCATCGCATACTTCCAAGAAGCCTCGAGGGCCGTCTTGTTCTTGTAGATACCCACCAGGAACACAGTGGAAAGCGTGGTTGCCTCCACGGCGGCCCACGTGAGGATCATGTTGTTGGACAGGCACGCGAGCAGCATGGTGAACACAAACAGGCTAAACAGCGCAAAATACTGCTTGGCGCGCTCGGCGGGCATGGAGCCCTCCTCGATATCGGCCTTTACATAGGGCAGCGAGAACAGCCCCGTAAGAAAACCGATAAAGCCGATGAGCAGCACAAAGATGGCGCCCAGCGAATCGAGGTGGAGCCACAGGCCAAGAGCGCTCGCGGTGTCGCCGCTCATAAGGACGTCACCGGCCGTCACAATCGACAGCACCAGGACGGCTGCGACGGAGACCAGGTTGAGACCGGCAAACACGTTATAGGACGTGTTCTTGGGCAAAAACGCCATGACCAGCGAGAACACCAAAGGAGTCGCGAGCAGGGCGAGAATCAACGTTTCCATGGACTACCCCCTCAGCTCGGACAGGTCGCGCGCATCGAGCGAGTGGGAGTCGTCCCAAATGCGACGCACGACGATGGACATGATGATGACGGCAAAGATGGCGTCGGTGGCGATACCGATCTCGATGATCTCGGGAGCGGTGGGAGCCAAAAGCGCGAGCGTCACGTGGCTGCCGTTTTCCATAAGGCAGTATCCAAAGATCTGCTTCATGATGTTGCGCTGCGAGATGATGCAGGTGAGGCCCACGAAGAAGTGAGCGAAGCTAATAGCGAGCGCAGGCGTTGCGACCTCGGCCGTGGGCAGGCTGATCTGCGTCACGACAGCAAAGCAGATCGCGACCTCCACGGCGATGATGCAAATGGCCCACGCGGGCTTAAGGCCGGCCTTGAGCGATGCGTCGCTCGGCTCGCCCATCTTCTTATATGCGCGGTTGAGGATGTAAGGGACCAGGACGACCTTGGTGATAAAGGCAGATCCAGCCCACATAAGCAGCTCCTGCGCACCGGTGGTGGCACCGAGCGTAGCGAGCAGTCCCACGAGCACCAGCGACTGCACCGCATACCAGTTGATGGCATGTTTGATGTTCTTGGAGACAACCACCATGGTGGACGTGACGATTAGAAGGCCGCCAAGGATGTTGACGATCGAATAACCCATGTCGTTCTACCTCCTAACCGATCCAGCTGGCCGAAAGCGGGCCGCTGACGATAACCATGATGATGAGCACGATGAACACGAACGCCATCGCGCGGGGAAGCGGGGCTCCCGCAGCGACCTCTTCGCTCGGCTCGCCGGGCAGGCAATAGCCCATCCACTTGAGGAACCAGGCGAAGGTGGCGACGGTCTCGGCGACCATGATGCACACGAGCACCAGGATCGCAACGTTACCGGCACCCACAGAAAAGCCGCCGGCGATAATCTGGAACTTCGAGAAGAACGTGTTCATGGGCGGCACGCCGGCAATGGCGAGCGCCGCGACACCAAAGCCCACGCCCGAGATCGGGTACTTCTTTACGATGCCGCGAAGCTTGGGCAGCATACGCGTGCCGAGCGTAAAGG
This sequence comes from Collinsella sp. CLA-ER-H10, assembly GCF_040092475.1. Lineage (NCBI taxonomy): Bacteria > Bacillati > Actinomycetota > Coriobacteriia > Coriobacteriales > Coriobacteriaceae > Collinsella > Collinsella sp. CLA-ER-H10. Next base: position 256,597 of record NZ_JBBNLM010000001.1, on the reverse strand, counting down.
AGAACGAACCGGCGATCAGGAAGAACAGGGTCTTGGCGAAGGCATGGTTAAAGATGTGGCACACGGCGCCGTCAAAGGCCAGCTGGCTGCCAAAGACCGAAAGGCCCAGACCAAAGAACACGTAGGAGAGCTGGGCGATCGTGGAGAAGGCCAGCAGGCGCTTCATGTCCTTTTGCGGCAGGTACATAAGGAAACCAAAGAGCATGGTGACCATGGCGTCGATAATGGCGGCCCAGCCCACGATCTCGGGAATCTCGCCGGCAGAGACGAGTGCACGCGCGAACACACACACACCGACCTTAACCATCGAGGCGCCATGCAGGTAGGCCGAAACAGGCGTCGGCGCCTCCATGGCCGAAGGCAGCCACATGTACATGGGAACCTGTGCGGACTTGGCCCAGGCCGCAAACAGCACGAGCAAAAGGACGATAGCCTTGAGCTTGGCGTCGAGGCCGGCAATCGCGGTGATGGCAAAGGTGCCGGTGTGGGCAAACACGATGGCGGCGCCCAGATACAGGCCGAGCGCACCGATATGCGTAATGATCAGGGCCTTCATGCCGGCCTTTTTGGCCGTAGGCGACATGTAGTAGCTAATGAGGCCCCAAGAGCACGCACCCGTGATTTCAAAGAACACGAGCTGGCCCAAAAGAGTCGAGCTGTACACGAGGCCGGCCATGGCGCCGATGAAGGTCGCGAGGTACGCGTAGAAGCGACGACGCGGCGCGTCGGGATGCTCACGGTTATTCTCGCTCATATAGGGAATCGAATAGATCACGACAAGCAGGCCGATACCCACAAAGGCGGGTGCGAGCAGCGTGCTCATGCGATCGAAGGTGAATCCCATAACGAGGGTCTGCCCAAACGAGATCAGGGGGACCTGCGTGTCGGGCATGCCGGCGCCAGCGAAATTCGCGGCGAGGGCGATGGTGCAGACCGTCGAGACGGCGGCACCCAAAACGCTGAACCACTTGGCGTACGGACGGGGGAACAGGGCGACGAGCACCGAGGCCACCATCGGGGCCGCGATAGCGACCAAGCCGAGAAGGGACAGACTGACTGCAAATGACATTGTTTCTCCCTTCTCCTACACGCCGACGACCACGAAGACAAACGCCAGCACGGCGATGCCCACGACGGCCCAGGTCTGATTGCCAAGCACCTTAAAACGCGAGCGCGAGCAAGAGTTCTCGATCACGCCGCACACGACAAAGTCGATAAGGCACTTCACCAGGAAGATGACTGCGCCCAGAACGGCGGCGGCGCCCACGGTCGCGGGCTCGCCCCAGGGGACGAAGATCGCGCAGAACCAAGCGACGACCAGGACCTGCTTCATGGACATGGCAAGCTTGGCCATGGCGAGCGACGGGCCGGAAAGCTCGGCGAGCGGACCTTCCTGAAGCTCCTGCTCGGCCTCGGCCTGATCAAACGGCAGCTTGCCGAGTTCCATGTAGCAGGCAATCGCAAAGGCGATACCGGCGAGGATCACGGCGACCGGCGCATCGATGGCACCCGTCATGATGTGCTGACCCATAGTGGCGATGTCGGTGGAGCCGCACACCAGGGCGGCGGCAAACAGCGCCAGCAGCATGGACGGCTCGATGAGCACGCTCATGAGCAGCTCGCGAACGCCGCCGATACCGGCGTAGGCGTTGGACGAATCCACACCGCAGAGGGCGAAGAAGAAGCGGGCGAGCGCCAGGCTGTACATGATGGTGATGGCGTCACCAAAGACCGGGATGGGGCTTTGTGCCGTAAAGAGCGGCAGGCCCATCGCGAGCATAAAGGCGACGGCGAAGAACAGCGGCGGCATAATGCGCAGCGCAAAGCTCGCGTCCTCGCTCTGGGACTCGGGGCGCGCAAAGAGCTTGGCCAGGTCGCGGTAGTCCTGCATGATGCTGGGGCCACGACGGTTGTGCATCTTGGCACGGATCACGCGGCCGAGACCGGAGAAGAACGGCGCGACGGCCATAACGACCACGCCCTGCAGAACGGCAAGTACGATGTTGTTCATGCTCTCCCCTCCTTAACCCATTTGCACGGCGAGCACGAGGAACACCACGAGTGCCGCGACGATGTAGCAGATATAGATGCTGTAGTTGCCGCCCTCGAGCTTAGTCGCGAGGTCGGCGAGCTTCTCGACACCCTTATGCGGGGCATCGACGAGAACCTTGTCGGGTACGGGCTCCACAGCCTCGGCCACACCGGTGAGCTTCTGGAAGAAGTGCGCAATGGACCAGCAGGCGGCCGTGCAGCGGTCGCGCAGCGTGTAGAGCGGCTGCATAAACCAGGACACCTCGGAGGCAAAGGTCGTGGCCACGACGGGCATATGCTCGTTGGGAGCATAGCCGCATGCCCACGGCTGGGACTTCTGCACCTTGCCGACGGTCTTGAGCTTGCGATAGCCGCAGGCAAGGCCGACAAGCACCACGAGCGCAATGGCGATCGCGGGCGTGGAGGTGGCAGCGCCGGAGTACTGGTTCATGAGCTGCATGCCCTCGGCGGCAAACACGCCACCGTACGGATGCAGCACGGACGCGGCGACATCGACCAGCACGGGAGCGATCACGGGAGCGCAAATGCCCAACACGACGCAGATGGCAGCGAGCAGGCCCTGCGCAAACACCATGGGGGCGGGAACCTCCTTGGCATTGGCCGCGGCCTCGGAGCGGGGCGCGGAGGCAAAGGAGACGCCGTAGGCCTTGACGAAGCACGTGACAGCCAGCGCGCCGGTAATGGCAAGCGCGACGGCAGCGAACACGGCCACGATCATGACGGCCTTGTCACCCTGCATGGCGGCATTAAACAGCGACTGATAGGTAAACCACTCGGACACAAAGCCGTTGAAGGGCGGGATGGCCGAGATGGCAAGTGCGCCAACGAGGAAGCAGATGGCCGTTGCCGGCATACGACGGAACAGGCCGCCCATCTTCTCCATATTGCGCGTACCCGTGGAGTACAGCAGCGCACCGGCGCCCAAGAACAGCTCGCCCTTAAACATCGCGTGGTTAAACGTGTGGTAGAGGGCGGCCATCAAAGCCAGGACGGCAATGCCGACAGAGTTGAGCGCCATGGCGGCCATGGAGGCGCCGACGCCGAGCAGAATGATGCCGATGTTCTCGACGGAGTGATAGGCCAGCAGGCGCTTGATGTCATGCTCCTGCAGGGCGAAGGCCACGCCGAGGACCGACGAGATCGCACCGAAGACCATGACCATAAGGCCCCACCAGACCTGAACGCCCGAGGCGGAGAGCAGGTCGAGACCAACCTTGAGGATACCGAAGATACCGATCTTGATCATGCCGCCGGACATGAGGGCCGACACGTTGGACGGCGCCTCGGGATGTGCCTTGGGCAGCCAGCCGTGCAGCGGGATGATACCGGCCTTGGCGCCAAAGCCAAAGAAGGCGAGCACAAAGCACACGGATGCAACCGCGGGGCTAAACTGCGTGGCGCGGAAATCCGCAAAGGCAAACGAGCCACCGGCAAAGTTGGTCATGGTGAGGAAGCTCGCCATGATGAGTACAAAGCCCACGTGCGCGATCACAAAGTAGAGCCAACCGCCGTGGATGGAATTCTCGTTCTCCTCGATCACGACCAGGAAGTACGAAGTAAGCGACATGAGCTCAAAGGCGACCAGGAACCAAAACACGTTGTCGGCAGTGATGACGAGCATCATAGACGCCACGAAGGTGTTAAAGAAGAAGCCAGCGCGGCCCTTTTTGCCAGGGTACTCATCAAAGTAGTTGAGACCGTAGATCGAACCGGCAAAAGCCAGCACCGAGATGAGCGCCACGAACAGACCGGACAGCTGATTGAGCAGCAGCTGGAAATGGGCAAACGGGAAAAACACGATGGTGTCGACCGACGTGACATCGCCCAGCACGGCCTGGATACCGGCCACAAACGAAAGCACCGCGGCGACGGCGCCGATAAGGCAGCCGGCGGTCTTGGCGGCGCTATCGGCCTTGATCAGCAGAACCGAGGCGAGCGCACCGACGCACGAGACGGCAAGCGATGCGATAAACAGCGTCATGCTATCCATTGTTTACGCTCCCTTCTGCTTTCTCGGACAGGCCCTGGGCCACAGCGGTAACGTCGACGACCGGACCGTTTTCGATCGAGCGCAGGCGCTTGGCCTCGTCGAGCTCGCGATCGGCCGCGCCGCCCATGACGGTCAGCGCCTTGGTGGGGCACGCCGCCACACAATGCGGGCCGTCCGGATCGAAGGCACACAGGTCGCACTTGACAGCGCAGGTGTACTGGCCAGGAGCCCACGTAAGCAGGCTGCTCAGGGACTTAGGATACGAAGGCGTCGGGTCGCACATGCCTGCGACACCGGCGATAGACGTGCCATCGGGATGGATGGCTCCGAAGGGGCACGCGATGGCGCACAGCCTGCACCCGATGCACTCCTGCTCCTTGACGTGGATGCGATCGCCATCGTGCTCGATGGCATTCACCGGGCAAACCTCGGCGCAGGGGGCACCCTCGCAATGGTGGCAGGCAAGGGCGGCCGAAATACCGCCGGTCTTCACGAGCGCCAAGCGCGGCGTATCCTGAAGACCCTGCATCCGGTGGGCGTCGGCACAGGCGGACTGGCATGTTCCGCAGCCGATGCACCTCTCCGGGTTGATGTCGATGAAGCGGTTCATCCCCACTTCCTTTCAAAATAACGGGCCGGGCTCCCGAACGTACGGGACGCCCGGCCCAAATAGCCAACGAGAACGGGACTACACGATTTGGTTCACGTGCGTCTCGTCGTCGAACTTGGCGGCGCCGGGCTCAACGTCTTGGGGAGCGGCGGCGTCCACCAGAGCCTGCTTGAGCTCGGTGTACTGACGCTCGACTTCGCCCTCTGCCCAAACCTGGTCGGCAATGGCGTCGACCTGGCAGGCGGAGAACTTGTCCTCGGGCGTATGCGAGACCGGGTCGACCTTGTGAATGGTCAGCTCGTTGCACTTGCCGATCCACCACTGGTAGGTCATGTAGACCGTGCCCTTGTTGATGCGATCGCTCACGTCGGCACGGCTGTATACCTGGCCGCGGCGGCTGTGAATCGAGACGATGTCGCCATTCTTGATGCCGCGCGCCTGGGCGTCCGCGGGATTCATGCGGACAAAGCCGGGCTCGTCGGCAAGCAGCGCCAGCGTCTTGCAGTTGCCGGTCATCGAGCGGCAGCTGTAGTGGCCGACCTCGCGGACGGTGCACAGGATGAGCGGGTACTCATCGTCGGGAAGCTCGGAGGGCGCCTCCCAGTCGTGCGCCATCAGGTTGGCGCGGCCGTCCTTGGTGGTGAACTTGCCACCAGCGAACATGTCGGGCGTACCGTGGTCGTTCACATCGGTGCTCTTGACGGGCCACTGGGCGTAGCCGCCCTCGGGAGCCATCTTCTCGTAGGTCGCGCCCACAAAGTTGGGGCACAGGCTAATGCACTCGTTCCAGATCTGCTCGGTGTTGTCGTAGTGCATGGGATAGCCCATGCGCGTAGACAGGTCCGCGAAGATCTCCCAGTCGTGACGGCACTCGCCCTTGGGCGGAACAGCCGCGTCAAAGTGCTGGAAGCTACGGTCGGATGCGGTAAAGACACCCTCGTGCTCGCCCCAAGAGGTAGCGGGCAGGATGACGTCGGCGAGCATGGTCGTCTGCGTCATAAAGATGTCCTGGCAAATGAACAGATCCAGCTCGGAGAGCGTCTTGCGCATGCCGGCCGAATCGGGCTCGGTCTGCACCGGGTCCTCGCCGTAGTTGTAGAAGCAGTGCACCTTGCCCTCGTCGACCAGGTGGCCCAGGTCGGTGAGCTTGTAGCCCTCCTCGAGCGGGAGCTTTTCCTCGGGCACGCCCCAAGCCTTGGCAAACTTGGCACGCACAGCCGGGTCGGTGACTTTCTGGTAGCCAGGATACAGGTTGGGCAGCATGCCCATATCGCAGGAGCCCTGGACGTTGTTCTGGCCACGCACGGGCGCGAGGCCGGAGTTGGGTTTGCCGATCTGGCCGGCAACGCAGGCGATGGAGGCGATGGTGTGCACCGTCTTCAGGTTCTGCTTCTGCTGGCATACGCCCATGCCCCAGCCAATGATGGCAGAGGGCTTCGCCGTGGCGTACATCTCGGCAGCTTGGTGGATCAACGCAGGCTCGACGCCCGTGATGTCCTGTACGGATTCGGGAGTGTAGTTCTTGATGGTCTCCCACCACTCGTCAAAGCCGTTCGTGTGCTCGGCGACGAATTCCTTGTCGTAGAGGCCATCGTTGACCAAGCAGTTGGCAAAGGCGTTGAGGAACGCAACGTTGCAACCGTTCTTGATCGGAAGGTAGAGATCGGCGATACGCGCAGTTTCGATATGGCGCGGATCGGCGACGATGATCTTGCAACCCTTTTCTTTGGCTCGCACGATACGCCTTGCGACGATGGGGTGCGAATCGGCAGGGTTATAGCCGAAGAGGAAAATGCAGCCCGCATCCTCCATACCGGGGATGGAGCATGACATGCAACCTGAACCAACCGTGTCCATCAGACCGAGGACAGTAGGGCCGTGTCAAGTACGGGCGCAGTTGTCCACGCTGTGGGTGCCGATGCACGCACGCGTAAACTTCTGCATGACGTAGTTCGCCTCATTGCCGCCGCCTCGCGAAGAGCCGGTGGTCATGACAGCGTTAGGACCATATTCGTCAATTATGGCCTGCATCTTAGATGCGGTGAAATCCAGTGCCTCGTCCCAGCTTACGCGCTCAAGATCCGCGCCCTTAGTGCGGCGGATCATCGGGTGCAGTACGCGAGGAGTCAAGATCTTGGTGTCGTTGATGAAGTCGTAGCCGCTCATGCCCTTAAGGCACAGCTCGCTCTGGTTGGTGATGCCGTTGAGCGGTTCGGTGCCCACGACCTGGCCGTTTTGGACCAGGAGGTTAAACTGGCAACCGGCGCCGCAGTACGGGCAGATCACTTTATGCTTCTCCATGACACCCTCCTTCCTTTCTCTGCTACCGAATGCTCGGTACTTATTTGACAATCATTGGGCCTGTCGCCCGACGCTTACGCCTCGTTTTCGATGGTGGCGCGGGCACGCTCGGCAGTCAGTTCTGCCAGACGCTCCTCGTCTACCAGGGTGAGGCCCTTGGTCGGACACGCCTCGGCACACGCCGGACCGCCGGGACGGTCCACGCACAGGTCGCACTTGAGCACGAAGCTCTTAGTCTGCGAACCCACGCGAACGTCACCCATCAAGACGGGGACCTGCGTGGTCGCCACGCTCACGGCGCCAAAGGGGCATGCCATGACGCAGCTCTTGCAGCCGATGCAGTTGTCCTCGTTGACGCCGATGCGATGGTTCTTTGGATCAAAGAACAAGGCGCCCGTGGGGCAGGCCTTGGCGCACGGAGCGTCCTCGCAGTGGTGACATGCCACCGGCGCGGAAATCTCGTAGGTGCGCGTTACGCGCAAGCGAGGTGCGGCGATGTTGCCGGGAATATCGTGCGCCTCGATGCACGCCGCCATACAGGTTTGGCACCCAATGCAGCGTGAAGAATCAGCCACGACTCGTTTATTGCCCATGTTGTTCACTCCCTCCTGAATCCCATGCCGGAGAGACCCTGTCGACGTTGCCCCGGACCGCCCGTGGTCCGGCATCGACGAATCGAATGCATGCGGCGAAACATGCACTCGGTAGAGTTTCTCCAACGATATACAGGTTAAATATACGCAGTTGCAGGGGGCAAACTTGAGCATAGGCCCTGCAATACGGGTGTATTGCAGGGGTTTTGGCAGGTTGGAATTATTCTCTAGAAGCTATAAAGGTGAGTGTATTACATGCGTACATCCAAGGGAGATTTCACGCTCGTTTCTGAAAGATGTAGTACGTTTGTAATATCGTTTACACTCAATTACTCTAGTGCAATAAAGTAGTGGTTGTAAGATTGGCTATTATTAGCCGATGTTGTATTTGACTATTCAAATTGCACGCTCATTAAGGGAGGCCAGTGATGTCATCGACTCAAAAACGAGCCATCCTGCAGGTGCGCATTCGCGAGGAAGACAAGCAGCATGCCGAGCGTCTCTACGACGCCATGGGCACATCGCTCGCCGAGGCTGTCCGTCTATTTGTCGCGCAGAGTATTTTGATGCGCAAGCTCCCCTTTCAGCCGGTCGCCGTGCGCTCCAAGGACGGCACGTCCGCCTATGGACTGCTCAAAGCATATGGGGACCCCAATCGCCGCTCCGAGGAGCGCAATGCCTGGATTGAATACCTAGCCACAGAAAGCGACGAGTCGGTTTTGGGTCCCGAGGAAGTAGATATCCATGAGTAGCACCATCATCGACGAGACCGTCATCCTTCGCTACCTGCTTGATGACGACGAGGTCCTGTCACCGCGCGCTGCCAAGGTCATCGCCACGCGCACCGCACGTGTCTACCCCGAAATCATCACGCGCGTCGTGGTCACGCTGCGCGACGTCTATAAGGTTCCCCGCGTTGAAATTGCTGCGGCCATGAAAAGGCTGCTCGATGACGTCATGGTCGACGAGCCCACCGTTGTCGCCCTTGCCGTCAAACTCTTCGGCAAGACCCATATGGACTTTACCGACTGCCTCCTCGCAGCCCGAACCGCCATCTACAACGATGATGTCGTGAGCTTTGGCAAGCCCATCATCCAAGGCATGATCGACTACCGCCGCCAGCGCCAAACCGCCGCCGACGCCCGCAGCCGAAGCACCGACGCCCGCGGACACGGCACCGACTCCACCATCGACAAGCTCCGCCACCACGGTCGCCACTAACCGGCAGGCAACGGCATCGCCCGCCCCTCAGCCCCATCCCCTCCTAAGTTGCGGTGAAATACGGACTGTTTCATGCCTTTAAAGGCCTCGATAGTCCGTATTTCACCGCAACTTATTGAAGGTTGGCTGCGAACGATTTCTCTATCGGGAGTCGGCGTAGGGTTTTGTTGTCGGAATACCGTAACCGCGCATCATGGCACCGAACGATTCTACTTCGTAGGTGTCCGAGAGTTTGAAATGAATGACGTTGTGGCCCATGGCGCGAAGGTTCGCATCGCGCATGAGGGCCGCTCGATAGGTTTTTGCCGCCGCTTGCTCCGGATCATTTTGAGCTTCGTCTTCAAACTTACCCAGCCCATGCAGCTCTGCCAGCGTCCATGAGCCGTCTGGCATCTGCCAGCCATAATCTGCTAGATAATAGCCAGCGTTTCCTGGTCGCGGTATCTCAACTTGAAGCTCAGGCGCGGCAACCCCAGCGAGAATCATCGCTGCTCTCGCCTCGGACTCGCCGCCATTGTCTGACCTGCCATCCATATGCTCAAAAACGTCAAAAGCACGCGCGATGCCATGCAACCCTCGGCAATTTGCCTGCGCATATGCCCGCAGCTCTTCGCGTTCGACATCGTACTCACGGGCCAAGCCATCGACATAGCCCAGCGCATAACGAAAGGCGCTCGTTTGAGCGATATCAACAACCGTTCGATACGGATCCGTCAGCGTAAACAGACCGAGACGCCACACTTCGCCCACCCGCCAGCGCTTGTATTCAACGAACTCATACGTATCACGCCTTGTAGACCGTGGCAGCAGTACTTGCACTTTATCCAGAAGCGTATACGCCGAGCCGATGCCGTAGAGCAGCGCTGCTGTCGATCCGCAAAACACAGCATCCGGTTCAACGACCGCAATAGCGGATGCCAGCTGAAAGATGCGATCTTCAACCCCAAGATTATTCCAATAGACCGGATCCGCATACACGTGGTTGTAAAGACGAAGCATGAGCTCTTCCTGCATAAGCTCACGCGCACGGCGTTCATCCCAAGGATCAATTGTTATAAGCAGCTGTCCATCTTGATGAATTCCAACGGCCGAGAATAGCATTCTTGCATATGACTGCGGAAAATGTTTGCCTTTATCGAGCATGGCCAACCCCATAACCATCACGGCGGAGAGAATACCATTACGCTATCGCATGCTTCCGTCCGCAGGCCTTGCCAAAAGCTGACCAAAAGCTTGACGTCGCAGGTCAGAGCTTCAAAAAATATTTCCACTCTCGGTAGACGGTCGCTACGACCCTCCCAACGGCATCAAAATCCAACCTTACAAATAGTTGCGGTGAAATACGGACTACATGGGCCATAAAAGCCGGAAAACAGTCCGTATTTCACCGCAACTTAGGAGGGGATGTGGGGTCCCCGGTATGTATATGAAAACGGCTCTGGCACCAAATAGAGCCAAAGCCGTTAAAACTATCCTATGGAGCGGGCGACGGGAATCGAACCCGCGTCATCAGCTTGGAAGGCTGGGGTTCTACCATTGAACTACGCCCGCAAGATATGGTCGGGACGACAGGATTTGAACCTGCGACATCCTGCTCCCAAAGCAGGCGCGCTACCAAACTGCGCCACGTCCCGAAGGTGTTGAGCAGCTAAGGTCTAAACCTTGCGTGTCCCAAAGCGAAGGAAATTATAGGGGAGACTCCCCGCCTGTGCAAGCGCAGAAACCCTAGCTCCTCGAATGTGCGACAAAACGACTATGGAGCAGACCGATCACAAAGGCAACCACGGCAACCGGCGCCCACGCGGCACCGATATCTGCCAGTGGCAGCGCATCAAACGGTAGCCACGCGCCCGCAAAGAACGCGTCGCGAACCGAGGTGATCACGCTCTGCACCGCGACAACGCCGCCGACCCAGACCCATACCTGCGAATGCGCGTCGCAAAAGCCGTGCACCAGGCCCATAAGTACCAGCACGATGGCAACGGGATACAGGGCATTGAGCATAGGCACCGAGAACATGAGGATCACGTCGAGACCCACGTTGGAGAGCACGCACGAAAACGCTGCGAACACAAAGGCGAGAATCGCGAAGGGTCGGCGCATGGCCTCCTCGGAAGCCTCCGCTCCCCCTTCGACCACATACGTCTCGCAGAAGTAGCGTGAGCAGCAGCTGATAAGGCCGATGCACACGTTCATGCAAGCGAGGAAGAAAATCGCAAAGACGACAACCGTGCCAGCAAGACCAAAGTGCATAGAGGCAGAACGCGCAAGAATCGCGGCGCCGTTGGTGGCATCGGGCATAACCGTGCCGAGTTGCATTCCGGCAAGCGCCAGGCCGCAGTAGATGATGGCCATGAGCACGCCGGCGATCACACCGGAACGCGAAATCTCGAAGGCCACGCGCTTGTCGTCGGTAACGCCCAGCTCGTGAATGGTCTCGGCGATGATAATGCCAAAGGCGAGCGACGCGAGCAGGTCCATGGTCTGGTAGCCGGTCAAAAAGCCTTGCACGGCAGTGCCCGCATCGTAGGGAGCCTGAGGCGCGGCAGCCGGTCCCAGCGGCGAGATCACGGCAGCACCCACAACCAGCACGATGAGCGCGATAAGCGCAGGGCCCGTAATGCGGCCGAGCACGCGTGTGATGACACCCGGGCGCAGTGTGAGCGCAAACGCGACGACGAAGAACCCGATGGCAAACACCAGACGTGCCGTGCCAAGCGAAACACCCTCGGGTAGCAGCGGCACGAGCATTTCGAACGCCGTAGAGCTTGTGCGCGGAATGGCCAGGCACGGACCGATGGCCAGGTAGACCGCCGCAACGAAGAATTCACCAAACTTAGGATGCACGCGCCCGGCCAGCTCGCGGGCCGTGCCGGCGAGCGCGACGGCGATAAAGCCCATGACGGGCAGGCCGATGGCGGCAATCAAAAAGCCAATCATGGCAAGCGGCGTGGCCGTGCCGGCCTGAAGTGCCAGCAACGGCGGAATGATGAGGTTACCGGCGCCAAAGAGCATCGAAAACAGCGCAATGCCGACGGTGACGACATGGTCGGAGCGCAAACCGCGCGGAGCGGATGAGGCCATATGCACACCTTTCGGGTCGAAACAAAAACGGGACGGGCAAAAACACCCGTCCCGCAAGTATAAACGGTCTAGCAGCTTTAGCAGGCTAAATCGCACAGAGCATCGATAGCCGTGTCGACTTCTTCGGTAGTGTTGAAATACCCAAACGAGAAGCGGACGACGCCCTGGCGCTCGGTCCCCAGCGCACGGTGCATGAGCGGGGCGCAATGGGCGCCGGGGCGCGTCGAAATCCCCCACCCTTGCATGAGCGCATCCGAGATCTCGGCAGAGTCGATATCGGCTACGTTGAGCGACACAATCGCAGAGCGCGCCTGCTGGTCAAAGGCACCGTAGAGCTTAATCCCCGGAATCTTGCGCACACCGGCAAGGAAGCGATCAGCGAGCGCACGCTCGTGGGCAGCAATCGCCTCGACCCCACCCTGGGCCTCGATAAAGTCGAGACCAGCGGAAAGTCCCGCGATGCCATGACCGTTGAGCGTGCCCGCCTCAAGGCGCGTGGGCCACCCAAGCGGCTGCAGCGCATCGAAGCTGTGCACGCCCGTGCCGCCCATGGCCCACGGAGCCACGTCAATGCCCTCCACCACGGCCAGGCCGCCGGTCCCCTGCGGACCCATGAGCCCCTTGTGACCGGTAAAGCACACGACGTCGAGCCCCATGGCATCCATGTCAATCTTCGCCGTGCCGGCAGACTGCGAAGCATCGACGATCACCAGCGCGCCGGCCGCATGCGCGATGGCAGCCACGCGCGCAATGTCGACCGCGTTGCCGGTCACATTGGAGGCGTGCGTCACCACCACAGCACGCGTACCGGGCGTGACAAGCCGCTCGAGCTCGTCGTAGTCGAGCACGCCGTTGGTATCACAGCCCGCATGCTCAACCGTCACACCCTGCTCTGCCGCTAGGCGGTTGAGCGGACGCAGTACGGAGTTGTGCTCGAGCACCGTTGTGACCACACGGTCGCCGGGGCGCACCACGCCATTGATGACGGTGTTGAGCGCCGCGGTGGAGTTGGGCGTAAAACAAACATGGTCAGCACGCGGGCAGCCCAGCAAGCGCGCAAGCTTGGCGCGGCAGCCGTGGATGGTACGTGCCGCATCGAGCGCACCCGAGGTGGCACCGCGCCCAGCATTGCCGAGCGAGCACATCGCCTGCGTCACGGCATCGATGACCGTCTGCGGCTTGTGCATGGTCGTCGCCGCGTTATCCAGGTAGATCATCGCACGACCTCCCACATATTAATCACGGTATAGCCCTCAGTGGGAACGCCCGCCGCGGCGAGTTCGCCGCGCAGCAGCTCCTCATCGACAGGCAACGCCTTCCACGCCAAACCGCAGCCGGCAGCGACCTCCCCGGGCACGGGAATCGTCCGCCCGGGAAGACCGCGCTCGATGCACAGGGACTCGCAACCCATGGCGGCCGCCGTGGTGGGAAACGTGATGACAAGCGCCGGGCGCTTCTCCCTCATGGCAACTCCAACCAATACGCTACGGGCGCACGACGCGCACGGCCTGCTCCATCTTCTCCACGATCACGTACATGTTGGTGACCTCGCCCACCGCAAGCTGGTCCTTAATGCCAAAGTGGTCCAGGCAGGTACCGCAGGTGAGAATCTCGACACCCTGCTCCGCCAAGCCCTTCAGGTCATCGAGCACCGGCGAGCCCTCGACGGTGAGCTTGGCACCGCCGTTGTAAAACAGCATAGTCGCGGGCAGCTCCTCCTGCTGCGTCACGGCAAAGATGAAGGCCTTCATGAGCTTGTGGCCCAGCTCATCGTCGCCGCGGCCCATGCAGTCGGTGTAGACGGAAATGACGAGCTTGCCCTTGCCGGCGCTGGCATTACAGAAGACAGCGCCATCCTGCTCGGGATCGGCCACGGCAACGGCGCCAGAGGTCGCCACGGTCACGTGCCACTCGGCGTCAGAAACCTTCTCGACCGAGGCCGTGCAACCCTTCTCCTGCGCCATCTTGGAGATGTTCTTGACGGCGGTCTCGTTATCGACCGAGGTCACGACGGTGCCCTCGCCATCGAGCTGCTTCAGAGCTTTGAGCGTCTTGACGACGGGCAGCGGGCAGGCATCGCCCATGGCATTGACTTCAATCTTGGTAGACATAGTAAATTCCTTTCGAAAGAACCGTTCTAGAGAACGGTAAACAGTTACATAAACGTGCGGGTTAGCGAACAACGCGAACAGCAGGACCGCCCGGCACCGGCTCGCACACGCGGCCGATTGTGGCGGCAACGCGCCCCTCAGCGTGCAGACGACGCGCAAGCTCATCCACATCCGCCGCGGGCGCCGCAATTAGCAAACCGCCCGAGGTCTGCGGATCGTACAGCGCATCCAGCATTCCCGGCTCCAAGTCATCGTCAGCTGTCACGCGCGGGCCAAAGAAGTCCTGGTTGCGGTAGGAGCCCGCGGGGATAATGCCCAGACGCGCCATGTCAAGCACCTGATCAAAGAGCGGCACCGCCCCCGACGCAAGCTCAATCTGCACGCCCGAGCCCTCGGCCATCTCGCACGCATGCCCGATCAGGCCAAAGCCCGTAATGTCGGTGCAGCCGTGAAGCTCAAGTCCCTCGGCCAAACGAATCGGAGCCTCGTTGAGGGTGCGCATCGAGTCAAACATGGCCGCGGCCTCATCTTGCTCGATAAGCTCGCCCTTAATGGCCGTGGTGATGATGCCCGAGCCGATCGCCTTGGTCAGCAACAGGACGTCGCCCACGCGCGCGCCGCTATTGGCAAGCATACGATCGAGCGCGACAAAGCCGCTCACGGACAGGCCGTACTTGGGCTCGTCGTCGTTGATGGTGTGGCCGCCCGCGATGGAGCAACCCGCCTCGACGCACTTGTCGGCGCCGCCCGCCAGAATCTGACCTGCGACCTCGACGCCCAGGCAACTGGGAATGCACAGCAGGTTCATGGCATGGCTCGGCCGCCCGCCCATGGCGTAGATGTCCGACAGCGAATTGGCCGCGGCGATCTGGCCAAACAGAAACGGGTCGTCGACCATCGGCGGGAAGAAGTCGACGGACTGAACGAGGCCCAGGTTATCGCCGACGCGAAGGACGCTCGCATCGTCGGAGGTATCGAACCCCACGAGCAAGTTGTCGTTATGCACATTTGGCAAATCGCCCAGGACCTGGGCGAGGGCTCCGGGAGCCAACTTAGCGGCTCAACCGCTCGCGGCAGTCATAGACGTAAGCTTAATCTGATCGTCAGCCATCGATACCTCCTCTCATCGGTCAATCATTTTCTCCCAGTATACGCATGAATGCGAGCCTGCGGCGGATGCATTAATTGAGCGCCTGTGCGCGAATCGCCGCGCCGATGGCACCGGCAAAGCGAGCCTGGGGCGAGGTGGTCACCGGCGACCCCAGCAGCTCGCCCAACCGCTCCACCACGAAGGCGTTCTCGCACAGGCCACCGGTCAGGTAGTACGGGGCGCCCGCGGCCTGCCCGGCCATGGTCGCCACGCGCGAGACCACGCTGTCGATCACGCCACGCGCAATGTTCTCGCGCGGCTCACCGCGACCGATCAGGCTGATAACCTCGCTTTCGGCAAACACCGTGCACATGCTGCTGATCTTGGTGGGCTCGCCGGAACGCGCCAGGTCAGCCATCTGCTGCTGGGAAATGCCTAGGCGATCGGCCATGATCTCCAAAAAGCGCCCCGTGCCGGCGGCGCACTTGTCGTTCATGGCAAACTTGGCCACGCGGCCACTTTTAAGCTGAATGACCTTGGTGTCCTGGCCGCCTACGTCAATCACCGTGCCGTGATCGCCAAACAGGCGCACGGCACCGGTACCGTGGCAGGTGATCTCGGTCACGACCTTGTGCGCATAGGGCACGGCGACACGACCGTAGCCGGTCGCGACCACACGCACATCGTCGGCTGCCACGTCATAGCCGGCCGCTGCCAGCGCCTCGCGCAGCCGCTCGGAAGCATCGACCGAGGAGAACCCGGTTGGCTGCACGCACGTCCACGCCACCGAACCCTCCCCGTCGACCACAGCAGCCTTAGCCGCCGTAGACCCGATATCGATCCCGATCCCTATCATGGCTCTCTCCCAATCTAAACATCAAAGACAGCTGCGCGTTCAGGCGCCTTAGCTCTAGGTTTCTCAGGTGCCGGAGATTGCCCCGAAAGAGGAGCGCAGCGTACTTTGGGTACGCAAGCGACGGTTTGAGGAGCAAGATCCGGTGCCTGAGGAAGCTAGAGGGTTTCGATGAAGGCGGCGATGCGAGTCTCGATCTGGCCCATGTCACCGTTGCTGTAGTCGGTCTCGATCTTCATATACGGAATACCCACACCCTCGACAGCCCCCTGCATGCGCGCGCTCTCAACGTTGAAGGTGTGGCAGGCCTGTAGCACGCTCTCTACCACGCCATCGACATGGTACTTCTCGCACATGGCCAGCGTATTTTCCATACGGCCGTCGTTGGGCGTCATGACCGAGCAGTTGATGTCCAGGTAACGGTCGGCGATGGCGCGCAGGATATCGGGAGCCTCCGGGTCGATCATCATGGCTGCCGTGCGCTCACCCGAGCAGTCGTCCATGCACACGACCACACCGCCGTTGGACTCGATGGTGCGACCGATCTTGTTGATTACGCCACCCACTGGGCAGCCGGTGATCAGAATGCGCTTGGCATCCGCCGCGACCGGGCGCTCGCCCGCGTCGTAGGCCTCGCGCAGCTTGGCGACCTTTTGCTCCAGCTGCTGCGTATAGGCCTCGATATCAAAGCTGAACGTACCGGCAAACATGGTGCTCATCAGGTCGACGCCGCTCATGGCCGCCGGCTGGTTGGCCTGCAGCGCAAACATCTCGAGCTGGGCCGCACGCAAGCGGTTGCGACGACGGACGGCAGCGCGCAGGTCATCGTCGGTAATCGTGATGCCGTAGAAGCCCTCGAGCTCCTCCTTGAGCAGGCAGCACTCCTCGTACCAGCCCTCGCGCTCGTAGGCACGGTCGCGACCCTGCGGAAGATGCAGAATGTGCGTGCGCTTGAGCTCGTTGAGCAGCTCGTACATCTTCTTTTTGCCGTCGCAGGTGGTCTCGCCGATGATCATGTCGCTAAAGTACGTAAACGGGCACTTTTGCGAGTAGGCAAAGCCATAGGTCGACTTGATGAGCGGGCAGAGATTTGCCGGCAGCACCTTCTCGGCCTCGGGAATCACCTCATCGGACGTACCGCACAGAGCCACGCTCGAGGCGCCCGCGGCATCGATAATCTCGAGCGGCGTGTAGCTGCACAGAAAACCGATCAGGCGATTACCGGCCTGCTTGTAATCCTTGACGCGAATAAACGCCGCCTTGCGCTGCTCGTTGAACTCCTCAAACGTGGACGGCAACGGCTGCTCAATATATTCCGGCATATAGCTCCTTAACAAACCTTTTAACCAACCAAGGAAACGGCTTTCCCAGGTGCCCGAGGTTGCCGTGAAAGAGAAGCGCCGCGTACTTTGGTACGCAAGCGACGGTTTGAACGGCAAGACCGGGTGCCTGGGGAAGCCGCCGAGACGGATAGCTCTAAATGGTTTCCAAGAAAGCCTCGATCCTGGTTTGCAGCTGACCTGCGTCCTCGCCGGCGTAGTCGGTCGTGATGTGCATAAACGGAATGCCGGCCTCCTCGGCGGCCTTCTCCACGGCAAACGACTCCATCTCGTAGAGCGTGCAGAACTGCAGAGCCACGTCGACGATGCCGTCGGCATGCAGGTCCTTGGCCATCTGGACAATGTCCTTCATACGCTGGTCGTTGGGCGTAAAGACGGCGCAGTTGATCCTAAAGTAGCGCTCGGCGATGGCATCGAGCATCTCGTCGACCGTCTCGCCGGACTCGTCGACCAGGTCCTTGTAGTAGCGCGAGCCCGTGCAGGACTCCTCGCCTACCACAACGCCGCCGGCCTTCTCGATAAGGTTGAACAGCTTCCAGTTGGGCACGGCCATGGGCGTACCGGTGTACAGGATGCGCTTGGTCCCCTTGGGTGCCACGCCCTCGCCGGCCTCGACACGCTGCTCGCACTCAGCCGCCATATCGTTGATGGCTCCGGTCAGACGCGGTGTGTCGTCCATAAAGGCGGCCTGAACGGTCAGCAGGCTGTCGAGACCGCTGATGGGCGCAGGGTCGGCAGCGCGGGTCGCAGCGAGGCGCTGCAGGGCGCGGCGCTTCTCATTGACGGCGTGGATGGCAGCCTTCAGGCCCTCGGGCGTAATCTTGACGCCGCACTCGTCCTCGATCTTGGCGGCGAGCTTCTTGACCTCGGCCTTCCAGGTCACGAGCGTCGACTCGTCGTGCACGTTGGGAATATCCATGACGTACATGTTCTTTTGCGTGGCAAAGAACTCGTAGGCTTTCTTCTTACCGTCGCAGGTGTTCTCGCCTACCACCAGGTCACTCGACTCAATGTAGGGGCAGACCTCGCCCAGCTTAAAGCCGGCAAAGCTCTTGATAAGCGGGCAGGTGTTGCGCGGCAGGTGCTCCTCGACCTTATCGGTTGCCCAATCGGCACCCGAGCACAGGCCCACGGGAATGCCGTCACAGGCAAGCACGATCTCCTCGGGCACGTACACGCAGAACGAGCCGACGATCTTGGTGGCCTCGCCGGCCTCCTTCTTGTCGAGCATCTCCTTAATACGGCCGCTGTGGATGTTGGTGGCGACAAAATCCAGGTAGGACGTGGACTTGGGGCGATTGTTCTGCGTCAGGAACATATCGCCGTACATCTGGCCCACGGCGCCCAGCAGCATGTCGTGGTCGGCAAGATTCATGCCGAGGCTCTCCCACATCGGATGGAAATCGAATTCTTCAGCCATGACGGTTCCCCTCTCGAACCAAATACGGATAACTACGGTATTGCTGCACGGTGGGTGGCGAAAACCCAGCCGTGCTCAAACCCGGAATTTTGGGGAACCTGCTTTGCAGCTGATTATTTAGCTGTGCGTCGTCTCTCCCGGAGCCGTGAACATACCTGCTCATATGCGGCTCCGAGCCATATACAGGGCGCGCACGGCAACGCGACGCGAATATGTCTTATGCGGCATCGGCGCGCCCTCCTTTTCTCGTCGAAGGTAACTATATCAACGGTTGTCGTCCAGACGAACACCGCCGACATTCGTACGACAGCGTCGTGTACCGTCGTTTAATAAATAATTATCTTGATTGATAAGAGTTTGTCATCCCCCATTCGGCAAACAGCAAGACAAAGCCGCCGGGGCTTATATCCCCGACGGCATTACCCGGCGCTACCGACAAACCAAATGAATCTTATTCGCATCGAAGTGCATGCGCAGCGTCTCGCCTGCTTGCGGCAGCTCGTCGACAGCTACGTTCACCTTGTTGACCTTCCACTGCAGACGCGTGGGCGCATCAGCACGCGGCACGTCTAACAGCACCAGCCGCTCAAAGCGCGAATCGCTCACTCGGGCCACATGCAGGTCGTAGCTGTTACGACCCCGCTCAGCACGGTTGTCCACATGGAAGTAGCTTGCGCGAATGCCCAGGTATGCCACGTCATCGGGAACCTCGCGGCCCACGTTGAAGGTCATGCCCCAGTCGAGGGCCTCAACTTCTTCGTCGCCGATCTTGCGCGCCCGGCTTGTGTTCTTGCAGCCCGTCAGGCGCAGCGCCGCCAGCGTCTGCGGGCGGCGAACCACGTCCTCGACGGAGCCGATCTCCTCCACATGCCCGTCGTGCATCACGCAGATTCGCTGGCACAGGCGGCACGCTTCGTCGATGTCGTGGCTCACGTAGAGTACGGTGCGGTTGCACACATCGAACAGGTCGAGCATGTTCTGCTCGAGGGCGCTCTTAAGATAGGAATCGAGTGCGCTCATGGGCTCGTCGAACATAAAAATGCCCGGATGCGCCGCCACCATGCGGGCAAGCGCCACGCGCTGCTGCTGCCCGCCCGAGAGTCGTGCGGGATAGCGGTCGACAAAATCGGCCAGACCGAAAATGCTCAGATAGCGCTCGGCGAGCTTTTTGCGCGCGGCGGCGTCACCCGCGTCCTTTACACCGGCGCATACGTTATCGGCCACTGTCATGTTAGGAAACAGCTGATAGTTTTGGAACAGCAGAGCGCATTTGCGCGCCTGGGGCGACAGGTTGATGCCCGCCGCCGAGTCAAAAAAGGTCACGCCGTTGACGACAATCTTGCCCTCGTCGGGCGTCTCCACACCGGCGATGCAGCGCAGCGTACAGCTCTTGCCGCAACCCGAGGCGCCCAGCAGGGCCACGCGCTCCTCGCCGGCCTCAAGCTGCATGTCGAGCACAAACCCGGGATAACGTTTCTTAATATCCAAAACGAGCGACATAGCTTATCGACCTCCCCGCGGCGCCGCATCATCACGCATGAGCTCGGCCAGCGCCTCGCGATCGATACGCAGCGCATCGCCGCCGACTGGGTCGAGCGAATCGCCCTGTCCGGCGAGACCTTTGGCCTGTTTGCGCTCCGCACGGGAAAGGCCACGTTCGCGATACTTTTGCGAATGCGCCGTGTACATATTGATGAACAGAATGACCAGGAAGCTGAACGCGATTACGACCACGACCCAAAAGAGGGCCACCGACGTATTGCCGCCCATCCACTCAAAGTAAATCGCAATGGGAATGGTCTGCGTAATACCGGCGTAGTTGCCCGCAAAGAACAGGGTGCAGCCAAACTCGCCCATCGCGCGGGCAAAGGCGAGCACCGTGCCGGCGGCAATCGAGGGCCAGCCAAGCGGCATCATGAGCTTGGCAAAGATGCGACGCTCGGACCATCCCAGGGTTCGCGCGGCGTCGAGCATCTGCGCGTCAAGACTCTCGAAGGCTCCGAGCGCCGTGCGGTAAACCAGCGGAAACGACACGACGACGGCCGAAATGACCGCCGCGGGCCACGTAAAGACGATCGAGATGCCGTGTGCGATCAGCCACTGGCCCACCCCGGTCGAGCGGCCAAACAGCATGAGGAGCAAAAAGCCGCAGACCGTGGGCGGCAGCACCATAGGGATGGTAAAGACCGAATCGAGCAAACCCTTCACGCGGCTCGTGGTACCCATGGTCTTCCACGCGGCAAACAGGCCCAGCGCAAACGCGATCACCAGGGCAAGGCCGCTCGTTTTTATGGACACCCAAAACGGGCGATAGTCGATGCCGCCCAATAAGGAGGCCAGAGAGGCCAAGGGGCCCTGCTCATCCCGCAACACGACAGACGATGCCTCTACCATTTGAGCGCTATCAAGCCAACGCGCGCCGCCCTTGGCATCACCCGAGGCTGATGCAATCACCACATAGCGGTCCCCATCCGCACCGCGCTCGTCAAAGCCATAGGTATACCCGCCGGCATCAAACGTTGTTTCCGCCGTGACATACCAAGGGAGATCCACGTCCCCTAGCTGCGCGCCTCCCATGCAGTTTGCGCTGTCGAGCTCACAGACGAGGGCCTTGAGACCCGATACGGACTCGTTATCCTGCGGATCCAATCCATACTTCTCGACCGCCTTGGGCGATATCCACACCACAACGCGGTCGGCAGCGAGCGCCGCTACAAGGTCCACGTCCTCGTCAACGGGAAACCGGTAGCCCTCAGGCTGGCCCTCCATGTCACGAGCGGTCCCCTTGGCCAACCGCTCAAAACCCTCGATCCCATAGGAAAGCCCATGAGCGGTCGCAGCAACCTGGGCCCCGTCCTCAGCGTTCCCAGCAAACGCAAATCCCGGCACCCAGCAAAGCGCGAAGGTCAAAGCGCAGGCGACAAGCATGCGGAATCTATTAAGCACGAAAAGCTCCAAGCGAATACAAGGACGGAGTGAAACACAAAACGATGGAATTATCGCGCCAAGCCGCACTACGCGGAAAGCTCAAAGCCGTACTTAGCCCAAATCTTCTGAACCTTCTTGTTGGACAGGCAAAAGTCGATAAACGCCTTGGCCTCGTCGGCATGCTCGGAGCTTTCGGCAACGGCGCCCGGGTACACGATGGGCTTGTGCGAATCCTCGGGGCACACGAAGGCCTCCTCGATGCCGTCGTAGCGGAAGATGTCGGAGCTGTAGACAAAACCGGCCACGCAGTCGCCTGTGGACACATAAGCGGCGGCGGTGCCCACCTTATCGGCCAGTGCGACCTTGTCGGCGATCTCGGGAGCATACTCGCCGTCGTCGCCCTCGGTGCCGGTGTAGAGGCCCACGGAAGCCAGGGCCTGGTTGGCGTACTTGCCGGCGGGGACGGTCTTGGCGTCGCCAATGGCGATCTTGCCGTCCAGATTCGCGACGTCGGCGATGGCCTCGACCTTGGTGTCAGAGCCCTCGGCGCGGATGATCACGAGGTCGTTGACGAACATATCCTCACGTGTGTCGGCATCGACGAGCTCGGCGGCTTCGGCGTCGTCCATGGTGCCCTTGGAGGCCGTGATGAGCACGTCGACGGCGGCACCGGCGCGCATCTGCTCGACAAGGTCGCCAGACGCCTTAAACTGCGTGTCGGCAAACGTGGTGCCGGTCTGCTCGGTGTAGAGCTCCTGAACCTCGGGCAGAGCTTTCTCGAGCGAGTTAGCGGCAAAGACCTGCAGCTCGACAGCCTTCTTCTTAGAGGAAGACTTGACGGAGCCGGCATCGGAACCAGCGGGCTCGGACGTCTTGTTGCCCGAGCAGCCGGCAAGGCCAAGGCCGGCGGCAGAGGCAGCAGAAAGCGAGACAAAACCGCGGCGTGAAACCATATCGAACATATTCAACCCTTTCGAACGCTATGCCCGGGCACCCCGCCGCAGGCTTTATTCTGTTACTAGATTATACTTCCGCGCGAATAATGATAATGAGAAATTATTCTCGCTAGAGAATATAGTTTCGAGTTGCCGTGCACCTCGGCGTCGCTTCGGCGGAAAACAAAGGCGGAGCAGCCGTTCAGGTCGCCCCGCCGCAGGTAAACCGCTTATTTGGTATGTCCGCCGCCCGCCGTCATTTGGGCCGCATGCTCCAGCTGATCGCTCACGGCCTCCCAGCTTTCGCGGGCCGCTTTCGTGGATCCCGGAAAGTTGATGACAAGCGTATGCCCACGCTGCATGCACACGGCGCGCGAGAGCATAGCGCGGCGCGTCTTGGTCATGGAGTACGCGCGGATTGCCTCTGCAATACCCGGCACATCGCGGTCGCAGACGGCACGCGTCGCCTCGGGCGTCACGTCGCGCATCGAAAGTCCCGTGCCGCCACAGGTGAGCACGACATTGGCGTGGCACTCATCGGCAGCTTCCACAATGGCATCACCGATCTCGCTGGCGTCGTCGCGCACGACCACATGTGAGACGACCGTCCAGCCCTGCGCCTCGATAAGTTCCTCGAGTGCGGCTCCAGCCTCGTCCTGAGCAAGATCACGCGTATCCGAGCACGTCACGATCGAAATCTTCAACTCCATAGTCTTCCTCCTACAACACCGTGCCCTCGGGCAGGTCGACACGCACGACATCCACGACGTCGCCCGCCTTGAGCTCGCACGGTCCTTCGTCAATACGCAGCAGGCAGTTGGACCGCTGCATCGTGCCGAGCAGCGCCGAATTCTGCGTCTTGGCCTCGGTCACCAACAGCTCACTGGTCTCGGGGTCGCGCAAAACCGTGGCGCGATCGAAGAAGCGTCGGTCCTGGCGCTTTTTCACGCCGTGCGTGAGCGTCGCCTGCTGCACGGGACGCACGCCCTCGGCAAAGCCGCGCATCTTGCGAATCGCCGGACGGGCAAGCATCTCAAAGCCCACATACGCCGCGGCCGGATTGCCTGAAAGCCCTAGGTAGGGCTTGCCCCCGAGTAAGCCAAACGTGATGGCCTTGCCCGGACGCATCGAGATGCGATCGAACAGCACCACGCCCTCGCGCCGGACGAGCGCCGTCACGTAGTCGTAATCGCCCGCCGAGGCGCCGCCGCTCGTAATGACAAAATCGCACTCTCGCGTGGCGCGATGCACCAGCTCGCCAATCGCCCGCTCATCGTCGGGCGCAATACCGTAGAACACGGGCTCGGCGCCGGCATCGAGCGCCTCGGCCATCAGCGCCGAGGAGTTGGAATCGCGAATCTGACCGCGCGCCGGTACCTTACTCGGTGCGACCAGTTCCGTGCCCAGCGAGATGATGCCCACACGTGGGACAGCGTGCACCTTCACGCTCGCGTATCCGGCGCTTGCCAGCAAGCCGGCGCCCGCCGGAGTCACAACCTCACCAGCACGCATCACGACTTCGCCGGCATGGGCCTCCTCGGCGGCAGAGCGAACGTTCTCCCCCACCTTGGCCGGCGCCGAAAACCTCACACGCGAGCCCTCGTTGCCGTCACCGTCGAGCACATCGACGATCTCGTACTTCACCACGGCATCGGCACCCTCGGGCACCGGCGCGCCCGTCATGATGCGGACCGTCTCGCCCGCGCCGATTGCGTCCCCAAACACATGACCCGCGGCCTCATGTCCGATAACATCGAGCGTCACCGGCGCCTCGCCAGATGCCTGCGCCAAGTCCGCCGAGCGCACGGCATATCCGTCCATAGCGCTGTTGGCAAACGGCGAGATGTCGGTATCGGCCACCGCGTCCTCGGCCAGGGGAAGACCGGCGGCCTGCCACACGGGAATCTCGACGAGATCGGTCGGAGCAACGTGCGACAGGACAATCGACTGTGCGTCATCCAGCGGAATGAGTTTCTCTGCCATATGCACCTCTTAATGCCACGGCGCACAACGGGGGCGCCGATTCTTTATGCTTGTCTCAGTATAATCCCCCGTCGCACGACCGCGACTCGGCCTGTACCAGTAAATACACCTGTCGGCCGCAAGCCGCGAAACAGAATGGAAACCAACCCACCGGCTCGTCGCGTTTGCCGCGTTTTATAATGCTTGCGTTGCAACCTAAAAGAGGAACGTATGGCTCATAACGACAAACCCGAAAGCGCAAACGAAACGCAGGATCATTCCCAGCCGCTCGACGATGGCGGCTTTTTCTCCCTGAACGACGTCATCACGGCAGGCAGGCATAAACTTACCCGCTCCGAGCATCTCTTGGCTGCCGACACGCGCCGCAACGCCCGCAACCTACTCGCGAGCGCCAAGTTGCTCGCGCTCGTCGTCATTGTCTCGCTCGCCATGGGCGTTGCCGCTTGGGCGTTTTTGGCCTCGCTGAATATCGCCACCGACTATCGCGAGCACCATGTGTGGGTCTACGCCTTGCTTCCCGTTGTGGGCGTTGCCACCGCATGGGTGTACAAAAACCACGGTCTTGCCGCCAAACGCGGTAACAACCTGGTCATCGACTCCGCTCTGGGCACACGCCTCATCCATATGCGCATGGCCGTCCTCACCTTCGTCTGCTCCACGCTCACGCACCTAACGGGCGGATCGGCCGGTCGCGAGGGAGCCGCGGTGCAGATTGGCGGCACCATCGCCAGCAACATCTCGAGCCTCGCCCACCTCAAAAAGCATGACCACCACGACCTCATGCTCGCCGGCATCTCGTCGGCCTTTGGCGCCGTATTCGGCTCGCCCCTTGCCGGGGCTTTCTTTGGCATGGAGATGTGCTTTATCGGCAAGATCGACTACACCGCGGGCATCTACTGCCTGGTCGCCTCGTTTACCGGCTACTTTACATCACTCGCCCTAGGTACCGAGTACGAGGCGAATGTTATCGCCAGCGTTCCCAACATGACACCACGGACGGTTGTCATCGTTGTTATCAGCGCCATTATCTTCGGTCTGACGGCACGCCTCTTTGCCTGGTCAGTTCGAACCGTCAAGAGCCTGTACGGTCGCTTTATCACCAATTATCTTATTCGCGCACTCATAGGTGCACTCGTGGTTTTGGCCGCCTATGCCCTTCTCGACGCTTGGAACTACGCCGGCCTTTCCACGTGGCTTTCCGGCGCCGGATTTGCCGGCAACACCACCCTGGCGGACGCAGCCATCAAGTTGGTCGTCACAGCGCTCACCCTGGGCGCCGGCTTCCAAGGCGGCGAGGTCACGCCCCTGTTTGGTATCGGTGCGGCGCTCGGCGGCTGGATCGGTTGCCTCGTCGGAATCGACCCCAGCTTTCTGGCAGCGCTGGGCATGCTCGGCGTGTTCTGCGCCGGCCTCAACGTGCCCATCACCACCTGTATGATGGCCATCGACCTGTTCCACGGCACGGCAGCCGGGTTCTTTGTCATCGTGGCCTTTATCAGCTACCTAACCGCCGGACACCGCGGCGTGTACCCCGCCCAGCGCATCATCTCGCCCAAGCGCCGTTCGCTTATTGTAGATGAGGGCGGTACGGTAGCGGATGCTATCGAGCGCCACAACGACCTGATAGAGTAGACGTAAGTATTCGACGTGCAGCCACAATCGGGGGCAATTCGACCTGAGCGCGACCGCACCGTCACGTCATACGCCGGGAGTCGCCCCATGCACGCAACTGATTTTGGCCGCACGCTCATCATCGCCAACCCAGCCGCCCAGTCGGGTGCGGCGCACGAAGTTGCCGAGCGCCTGCAACGCTTTTTGGATATGACCGCGCGCGCATCCCAGTTTGACCTGGTGCTGACCGAGCGCATGGGACACGCCAAGGAGCTGGCCGCACAGGTCGAGGGCTATCGCACCGTTATCGCTCTTGGCGGCGACGGCGTGATCCACGAGGTCGTCAACGGACTTATGGCGCAAGAGGAGGACGCCCGCCCCGCTCTTGCCGTCCTACCCGTGGGCTCTGGCAACGATTTTGCCCAAACGCTCGGCATCGACGATTTCTCCGGTAAGGATTTTGGCGCGCTGCTCACCTGCGAGCTGCAGCGTCAGGACATCGGGCGCATTCGCTCGTGGAGCCCTGCGAGCGGCAGCGGCGAGGCTACCGTTGAGTACTACGACCAGACGCTTTCGGTCGGCATCGATGCCGCCATCGGCCTTGGCACCACCGAGCTGCGCAAAAAGACGGGCCTCGCCGGCGCTCCGCTCTACACCCTCTCGGGCCTTGAGCAGTTTGGCCTGCGCTACCGCAACTATCCCATGACGGTGAGCTTTGACGGTGCGCCCGCCGAGCGCGTGCGGGCGATTATCATGGCGATTCAGCTGGGCCCCACCTATGGTTCGGGCTATCGCATCTGCCCCGACGCCGACCCGTGCGACGGCATACTCGACGTCTGCTACGCCTGCGGCCCCGTTCCGCGCGCGGTCGCGCTTCCCATGTTCCTTTCGGCCAAAGATGGCCACCATACCAAGCTGCCACCGGTTCGCATGTGCCGCTGTCGCCATGCCGAGCTCACCCTTGAGGAGCCCGACTACCCCATCCAGGCCGACGGCGAGCCCGTTGTCGCCTCGCGCATCGAGGTCGACATCCTCGCCGGCGCCCTCCACGTCTGGCACCCCACCCGCTAACCCCACCTAAGTTGCGGTGAAATAGGGACTGTTTATGCATCTAAAGCCGCAAAACAGTCCCTATTTCACCGCAACTTATGAGGAGGCTATTCGTCGCTGCCCGGTTTGCGACGGTTGGCCTTTTTAATGGCGTTGAAGTGCTTGTCATTAAGCCTGCGCTGGCGAGAGCGCTGAGGCACCTTGGTCTTTACGCGTCGACGCGGTGGACGCCCGCGACGCTCAAGCTCAGCGCGCAGCTTACGCAGGCAGCTCGCGCGATTCTGAAACTGGCTGCGGCTCTCACGCGCCGTCACGACAATCCCCGTGGGCCCATGTTTCATGCGCACCGCAGAGTCCGTCGTGTTCACGCCCTGCCCGCCCGGACCCGTCGCGCGAAACACCTGTACCTCGCAATCGCGCGCCAGCTCCTCGACCGACATCTCGGCATAGCGCGCATACTCACGCCATCCCATCTTGTTCTCATCCATATCAGCACCTCCCCTCATACAAAAAATGTGACAAAGGGACAGTCCCTTTGTCACATCGCATACCAATCGCTTGTGTTGCGCGCTTAGGCGAAGGTGATCTCGCCGTTCTCGCAGTCCATATCGGCGATACGGGCCAGGCTCTCAACGCGGAAGCCGCGTTTACGGAGCTTATCGCCGCCGCCCTGGAAGCCCTTCTCAACGGCAATGCCAATGCCGGCAACTTCGGCACCCGCAGCCTCGCAGATCTTAATAAGGCCCTCAAGCGCGCAGCCGTTGGCCAGGAAGTCGTCGATAATCAGGACCTTATCGCCCTCGGACAGAAAGCGCTTGCCGACAATGACCGGGTACTCCTTCTGCTTGGTAAAGGAATAGATGGTCGTGGCATACTGCTCGCCGTCAAGGTTGATGGACTGGGCCTTCTTTGCAAAGACCACCGGCACGCCGCCAAAATGCTGAGCTGCGATGCAGGCCATACCAATACCCGAAGCCTCAATCGTCAGGATCTTGTTGATCTCGACACCCTCGAACAGACGGGCCCATTCGGCGCCCATGTGGTCGAACAGCTCAACGTCGCACTGGTGGTTGAGGAAGGCATCAACCTTAAGGACGTTACCGGCCTTTACGATGCCGTCATGGCGAATACGATCCTCAAGCTCCTGCATGGCGCAACCCCTTCTCGCGGCAACGATACCGCGCGATTAATAAACGTTGTTCGATAGTCTACCACGGACCGACCCCCGCCCGCCCCACAAGCCGCATCGCACCACAAACCAGTCTTTTTGGGACAACGCAAATCGTGGCAGACAGCCTCCCAACGCACTAATGGCGGGCGCGCATCTTCACCAAACGCACCATGGCGAGCGCAAAGCCCACAGCGGCCACAGCCATAAGCACGTAGAACACCGAGCGAAAGCCGAACAGGAACACATCCGGACGGCCTGCAACAATACTGGTCACGGCCTCGCCCATCGCCACGCTCATCTGCCCATAGAGGATATGCGAACCTGCCGTAATACCCAGCGCCATGCCCGCATAGCGCGCCAAGCTGCCCAAGCTACCTGCAAAGCCAAGTGCCTCGCGCGGAGCCGAGCCCATATACAGCGAGTTATTGGGACTCTGGAAAATCGACGTACCGCACGACATAAACGCGACGCAGCACACAATCATCAAGATGGAAGAGTGCTCGTCAAGCGTGCTCACCGCAAAGAGACCGCACACGTACACGCCCAGGCCAACGGCCGTGGGCGCTTCACAACCAACACGGTCGGACACCGAGCCCGAAAGCGGGCCCACAAAGGCATTCACGACCGGCATCGCCAAAAACAACAGGCCGGAGATATCGGAGCTAAAGCCGTGGGCATCCTGAAAGTAGAACGGCAGCACAAACTCGGAGGCGCCGATACCCACGAACACGATAAGCATGCAAGCCAGGTTAATCGTGAAAGCCGAGCTCGCAAAGCAGCGACGCGCCGCCTCTGTCAACGGCATAGGGCGTTCGCCAGCCTCCGGCTTCACATGCGGCAGCGTATAGAGTCCCACGATAAACGAGATTACGCCAATGGGCAGATTGATAAGGAAGATGCTCTCCCAGGGAAAGCTCGCCACCAGCACGCCGCCGAGCACGGGGCCGCACATCATGCCAAGAGCCACAAAGGTCGCCAGAATGCCCATGGCACGGCCGCGCTCACGCGCCGGAAACGACTCGGTGATGATGCCCATATTGTTGGCCATCGCGGCGGCACAGCCAATGCCCTGCACGAAACGCGCCAAGATAAGCACCTCGAGCGAAGCCGAAAGCCCGCAAAGCAACGAGCCACCCGTAAAGACGATTACACCAAGCTGGAACACATTCACCTTGCCGCGCACATCGCCCAAGCGGCCAAACGGCAGCATGGCGACGCACGTCGCGAGCAGATACACCGAGCTCACGAGCTGAATGCGGTCGAGACCCACCCCCAGCTCCTTTTGCATCACTGGGAGCGCCACCGTCACGATGCTCGCATCCAGACACGCCATAAAGGTCATGACGAGCACGGTGAACAGAATCGCCCATTTATTCTTACCGTGGGTGTCGCCCTCTAGGGCAATGTGTTCGCGGCGCAGCTGCTCGGCAGTTTTCTCCATGTATATCCTTTCTATCGTGCAACGCAAAAACGGGACCCCAATCGCCTACAAACGGACACGATCGGGGTCCCGCCTACGGAATCGGAACTATGAGGACGTCGTCAGCCGAAAAGCCGTCCCACGCCTCGCACGCACGCTAGCCTAGCACTGCTCGAGCGCCTGCTCAAGGTCGGCAATCAGATCGGCCGTGTCCTCAAGGCCGCACGACAGGCGCACCATGTCGGCGGAGATGCCGCAGGCGATAAGCTCCTCGTCGTTCATCTGGCGATGAGTGGCGTTTGCCGGGTGCAGGCAGCAGGTGCGGGCATCGGCCACGTGCGTGGCAATCTGGGCGAGCTTAAGACTCTTCATAAAGGTCTCGGCCGCCGCACGACCACCGGTAAAGCCAAAGCTCACGACGCCGCAGGTACCGTTGGGCATGTACTTCTGAGCCATGTCGTAGTACTTGTCGCCCTCTAAGCCCGGATAGCTCACGAAGCGCACTTTGGGGTGGCCCTGCAGGAACTTGGCGACCGCCAGACCGTTCTCGCAATGGCGCGGCATACGCACGTGCAGGCTCTCGAGCGAGCTGTTCAGGAAGAACGCCGCCTGCGGGTTCTGCATGGGGCCGAGGTCGCGCATGAGCTGCGCGGTAGCCTTGGTAATAAAGGCGCCCTCGCGGCCGAACTTCTCGGCATAGGTCACGCCGTGGTAGCTCTCGTCGGGCGTGGTGAGACCCGGAAACTTGTCCGCATGGGCCATCCAGTCAAACTGACCGTGATCGACGATCACGCCGCCCAGGTAGGCCGCATGTCCATCCATGTACTTGGTGGTGGAGTGCGTGACGATGTCGGCGCCCCACTCAAAGGGACGGCACATCACGGGCGTCGGGAAGGTGTTGTCGACCATCAGCGGTACGCCGTGGTCGTGCGCGGCCTTGGCAAAGCGCTCAATATCGAGCACGGCGAGGGCTGGATTGGCGATGGTCTCGCCAAAGACGAGCTTGGTATTGGGCTCAAAGGCCGCCTCGAGCTCCTCGTCGGTGCAATCGGGGGCAACGAACGTGCAGGTCAGACCCATACGCTCCATGGTATGAGCCAGCAGGTTGTAGGTACCGCCGTAGATAGCAGAGCTAGCGACCACATGATCGCCAGCACCGGCCACGTTAAAGATCGCGAGGAAGTTCGCGGCCATGCCCGAGCTCGTGAGCATCGCTGCAGTGCCGCCCTCCATCTCGCAGATCTTGGCGGCAACCAGATCGCACGTGGGGTTCTGCAGGCGGCTGTAGAAGTAGCCCGACTCCTCCAGGTCAAACAGCTTGCCCATGTGCTCCGACGTGTCGTACTTCCACGTGGTGGACTGGTAGATGGGCACCTGGCGCGGCTCGGCATCTCCCGGGTGATAGCCGCCCTGAACACATGTAGTACCGATGGTCTGCTCGCTCATATCTAGCTCCCTTGCCTGGGTTTTAGTTTTATTCGGTTCACGATACCGCTACCCCGCACCCCTCTCAACCCATCACCAAGATAGGTTATTGGACTAATTGATCAGGGGTATTTATCTCAAGCCTTAGGCATTTGCTCGATAGATAAAAATGAGGCATACATGAAGCTCTCGATGATTACATGCCCCGTCACGGGTACCATAGGCGGGTACACCGTGACCAAGGAGACAACGATGAAGCAAATCGATACGGCCCAGCTCGACATCACCGCCTGTCAGGCTCAAGCTGCCGAATACCACGCCCGTGGCTTTAACTGCGCGCAGGCCGTCGCCTGCACGCTCGCGCCTGCCGTCGGACTCGACCCCCAGGTCGCCTTTACCCTCACCGAGGGCTTTGGCGCCGGCATGGGCGGCATGACCGAAACCTGCGGCGCCATCTCGGGCGCCGTGGCCATCATGGGGTTTGTAATGAGCGACGGCATGGAAAACCCCAAGACTAAGGGCCAGACCTACAAGCTGTCGCGCGAAATCGCCAAGCGTTTTGGCGAGAAGAACACGACAACCGTCTGTGGCACGCTCAAGGGCATCGGATCGGACAAGGGTCCGCTCCGCAGCTGCCCCGGCTGCATCGACGATGCCGTCGAAATCGCCTGTGATGTGCTAAAGCGGCTCGCAGAGTAAACGGCAGCAACATAAAACGACGGCCGGCTCGCTTGGGATCCATCCAATAGTACGCCGGCCGTCGCCGTTAGAACTCGGCAAATGCGGAAGCGCCGACCTCAATCTCCTCGCGCCCCGCCATAAGCTCGCGCATCTTGGCGCAAAACGACTCCTGCTCCCCTGCCTTAAACACCAAGTGAAGTGTCACGGCATCCGCGAAATCGGTATCCGAAACCTTGGCACCCGAATCCTGCGCCAAACGAAGCACCTGCTCATACTGCGGATAGGCCACATGCACGTCAACCGGCACGACGCTTGTCATCTCAACGATCTGCCCTGCCTCCTGAGCCGCGGCCACCGCCGCCTGCGTCGCCGCGGTATAGGCGCGTACCAAGCCACCAGGCCCCAACAGCGTGCCACCAAAATAGCGCGTCACCACGCAGCAAACATTTTTGAGCCCCGCACCGCGCAGCACCTCGAGCGTCGGCATGCCGCTCGTGCGGCTCGGCTCACCATCATCGCTCTGACGCTCGCGCCCATCGACCAAAATCCACGCGGGAACATTGTGTCGAGCGTCGTAATGACGCTTGCGAACCATCTCGATAAAGGCATTCGCCTCATCCTCGGACTCAATATGGACCAGCTGGGCAATAAACCGGCTCTTGCGGTCCACAAACTCGCCCGAAGCCTCAATATTCGATTGCAGAGTAAAATAGCTGTCCAACAAAGCCCCTCAACAACAAGCAAAGCAACAAACAGCCTCAATAATACGGCAAAGGCCGTACCGATAACCCCGGTAAATAGAACAGCAACGCCAATGACCAGGCAAAAACAGCGAGATGCCAAGAACGGAACCGCCGATGATTCCGCAAACGAAAGCGAGAACCCGTCAGCGCGAGCAAGGTGCCTTGAAAGACGAGGGCATTGACCTTATGGTCATGCCCGAAGGCTTGAAAGGCAGATTGCCGCGCTGACGGGTTCGCAGCGTCAACAAAGTGCCGAGTGGGCCTATAAGCCGGGTTCTGTCGTGAACGGTCATTTATCTTGTCTGCACGTTACCGTGCAGCTCCACGCACGCTACCCGAACGCGGACCGGGCCGGCCCATAGCGTTCCTATTCGCGCTTGCTCCGGATGGGGCTTGCCAAGCCGCCGTGTTGCCACGACGCTGGTGGTCTCTTACACCACCGTTTCAGCTTTTCCCTTTACGCCTTGCGGCGCAGGTGGGAGTCTTCTTTTCTGCGGCGCTTTCCGTCGGATCACTCCGCCCGGCCGTTAGCCGGCATCCCGCCCTCTGGAGCCCGGACTTTCCTCACGCGTGCCGCAAGCAGCACATCGCGCGACCGTCTGGCCCACTCAGCAGTGCAAGAGTGTAGCACACCGTTGTCACAGGCAATGGCACAACACAAGCGTTCGACACGATAAACCAAGAACCACGCTATGCAGTACAATAGTATCGTCGATGGGCAACGTCGTCAGTCGAGACGCGACCGCGCTCCGCACCCCTCCGTCTACTCGGTGCGTTCCCGCCTCCTCCCCGAGGCGGGATGTCGGCATTTTTTCATGCACCGACAACCCAATAGCAAGCAGACAGACCGGACAGCATTGCGCACGGGCAGCATCGCGTACCTCAGCAACAAATGCAAAAAGGGACCCGTCCATTGCGGACGGATCCCTTAAAACAAGTGATCGTCAAACCGATTTACTCGGCGTCGGTCTCCTCGTCCTTCTTCTCGGAAGGCAGCGGGGTGACCTCGATCTCGACGCCCAGAGTCTCAGCAGCGGACTTCATGGACAGGGAGATACGACGACGGTCGAGGTCGATCTCCATGACCTTGACCTGAACCTTGTCGCCCACGTGGGTGACCTGAGAAGGCTGGTCGACGTGCTTGTTGGCCATCTCGGAGATGTGCACCAGGCCCTCGATGCCCTCGCCCAGGTCGACGAAAGCGCCGAACGGGACAAGCTTGGTCACAGTGCCCTCGACGATAGCGCCGACGGGGTACTTCTTGACCAGTGCGCGCCACGGATCCTCGGTGGTCTGCTTGAGACCCAGGGAGATGCGCTCGCGGTTGAGATCGACGTCGAGAACCTCGACCTCGACCTCCTGGCCGACCTTGACAACCTCGGAAGGATGGTTGACGTGGTTCCAGGAAAGCTCGGAGATGTGGATGAGGCCGTCGATACCGCCGAGGTCGACGAAGGCGCCGAAGTCGACGATGGAGGAAACGGTGCCCTGGAGACGCATGCCAGACTTGAGCTTGGACAGGATCTCGGAGCGCTCGGCCTTACGGGACTCCTCGAGCACGACGCGACGGGAGAGGACGACGTTGTTGCGGTTGCGGTCCATCTCGATGACGCGGGCCTCGATGCGGGTGCCCATGTAAGAGGTGAGGTCCTTGACGCGACGGAGGTCGACGAGGGAAGCGGGCAGGAAGCCACGCAGGCCGATGTCGAGGATCAGGCCGCCCTTGACAACCTCGATAACCTCGCCCTCGACGTTCTCGCCGGAGTTGAACTTCTCCTCGATGCGGTTCCAAGCACGCTCGTACTCGGCACGCTTCTTGGACAGGACCAGACGACCGTCCTTGTCCTCCTTCTGGAGAACCAGGGCCTCGATGGGATCACCAAGTGCAACGATGTCTGCAGGGTTAGCGTCCTTACGGATGGACAGCTCGCGGACCGGGATAACGCCCTCGGACTTGAATCCGATGTCAACGAGCACCTCGTCATGCTCGATCTTAACGACAGTGCCGTTAACGAGATCGCCCTCATCAAAGTCGGTAATCGTACCGTCGATGAGGTTGTTCATCTCCTCCTCGTTGACATCGTCAAGAGAGAAAATGGACGAGTTCTGAATCTCACTCAAAGGTGGACCCCTTTCGAACTACGGGGCCCCGATTGCTAGGACCTACAGAAGGGTGCGACAAGCACACAACGTTTAGGAACACTCGGGAGCCGACAGATACTAATGTGACGCTTATGCAATCACGTTCGTATAGGTTACGGGGAAATGGGTTCGATTTCAAGCGTGAACTGCGTTTTTTTACTCGTGTGGAGACTTTTTCGTAATCTTATGGACAGCTGTCTCCACAACTTGACGATAAGCAGTTTGCCCATACGCCTTTGAGGTAAAGTATCCGGAGCCAACGATTCTAGAACGATTTATCGAGAAAGGTGCCCGCGTGCTCAAAGCAGTCGTTTTCGATATGGACGAGACGCTTCTTAGCATCAACCTCAACGCATTCATCCTTCGGTATTTTAAGGATGTCTCGTCGATGCTCGCGGACATCGGGCGACGCAGCCGCGGTGGCACGATGGCACGCCTCGGCACCATCTTGGTCGACCTCAACGCCAACCGCCGACGCGGCACGGATAATCGCACCAATCTTGAGTTCTACCAAGAAGAGGTTGAGCGCCGGTGCGGCATTTGCCTCTCGGACCCACTCATCTACGAGGCGTTTACCTACTACGATCGTGAAGTCCTGCCGTACAAGAACGACGATGTCATCAACGCCCACGCCATGCCCGGCGCACATGCCGCGCTTCAGGCCGTACAGGATGCAGGACTGCGTTGCGCGCTCTTTACCAACCCCAGCTTTCCGCAGGGGGCCATCGAGTGCCGCATGGGTTGGGGCGACCTGGCCGACGCCCCCTTTGAGCTCGTCACGCACATGGGAAACACCACCCGCTGCAAGCCCGATGCCACCTACTATCTAGAGCAGCTTCAGGTGATGGGGCTCGAGCCGCACGAGGTCCTCATGGTGGGCAACGACCCCAAGCGCGACTTCCCCAGCCCCGCCTGCGGCATTCAAACCGCCTATGTTGGCCAGGGAAAACCAGGCCGAGCCACCTGGCGCGGAACCATGGAAGACTTCGCCCGCGACTTTAACGCCGTAGTAGAAGCCTTCTACGAACACCAAGTAGCCAACGAACTGTCGTAGGACCCCTCGCTCCAAACAAAATAGTGCCGCAGGTTGTAAGGTGACAAAGAGACAGTCCCTTTGTCACCTTACAAAGCAACGCCGATGTTATGGCAAAGACAGCGAAAACGCCCCTAAGCGAGCAATGTGCCTTGAAAGAGGAGGGCATAGGCCTTCTGGCCATGCCCGACGATTGAAAGGCAGATTGCCGCTTAGGGGCGTTTGCAGCGTCGACTGGTTACGCGGTTTGGTAAAACCGCGTAACTAACAAACCTGGGTTTTACCGATCATGATGTTGAGGATCTCGATGTCGGTGTCCTTCATGCCCACGCGGCCCACGTAGCCCATGCTGGCAATCGTCTGCTCGACGGTATCCTGAATGAGACCCTCGCCGGCGCGGAAGCCGCGGCCCTGCATGGCCATATCGTGGCCCAGAATCGCAGCATCAACGGCAGCGGAAATCTTAGCCGCGCAACTCGCCTTGGCGCCATCGCACACGATGCCGCCCACGTTACCGAGCGTATTCGAGACCGTCGCGCCAATCTGCTCGCGCGTGCCACCGCACAGCCAGGTAATCGCAGCGCCGGCGCCGCACGCGGCGCAAATAGCACCGCAAAACGCCGAGAGCGCACCAATATAGCTCTTGATATGCACGGCGATAAGATCGGACAGCATCACGGCGCGCACCAGGCGCTCGTGGTCGCAACGCAGGTACTCGGCATACTCCATGACGGGCAATGCGCAGGTAATGCCCTGATTGCCCGAGCCGCACACAATGGCGACCGGCAGCGCGCAGCCGTTCATGCGGGCGTCGGACCCGGCGGCCGCACGGGCACGGGCACGGCAGGCGACGTCATCGGCACGAGCACCCAGCAGCGTACGACCCACCTCGGCGCCCCAAGCGTGCGCAAGGCCCTCGGCACTGATTGCGCCATTCAGCTCAATCTGACGCTCAACGGCAGCGCGGGCGTCCTCAATGTCACCGTCCTCGATAAAGTCGATGATGGACTCAATGCTCATAGGGGCATCGGCCTTATCCGCCGCACGCTCGGCCACCACGCGCTCGGCGCAGGCGGCACACTCCCCCGCCGACTTGCCGCATACCGGAATACCATCGAGCGTATGGCACGTGACATTAGTGTGGTGATCGGTAATCTCGACGACCGCGGTATGGCCCCCGGCCGTCGCAGTCACCTTGATGTAGAGGTTGGGCACACCTTCGACAAGCGACACATCGCAGTAGCCGGCGTCGGCGAGGAGCTCGGCCACGCGAGCGCGGTCTTCATCGTTAACGCTCTCGAGCACCTCGAGCGCGCTCTTAGCGTCGCCGCCCACGGCGCCCAGCACGGCCGCGGCCTCAATACCGTGCATACCGCCCGAGTTGGGCACGGTCACGCTCTTGACGTTCTTGATGATGTTGCCCGAGCAGGCAACATCCATATGATCGGGCTCGCAACCGAGCGTCTGGCTCGCCAGTGCCGCTGCATAGGCAACGGCAATGGGCTCGGTACAGCCGAGCGCGCAGACAAGTTCGCGGTTCAAAACATCGCAAAACGCGGCATCACGGATGGAATCGGTAGGCATAGGTATCTCCTGCTTGCATAACGGGCTGGGCTCTCATAATAGTTAGCTCCTTTATTTGATAACAATGCATCAAAAACCGCAACCATGGTTCCGGCAGACGGCGCTCAAGCGCAAACTGACGACATTCATTCACAAGAAGTCAGTCTTGTTGCCTGCTAAAGCGTTTGACCAAAAAACGCTCGAGCGTTTACGCAAAAGTCGCGCTATCATGCAGTCGAACGCGGTAAACACCTTTAGCATTTGCGCCGCACAGACCAGAGAGGAACCATCCATGAAGATCGGTATCGGTAACGACCACGCCGCCGTCGAGCTCAAGAACATCATTTCCGAGCACCTGAAGGAGCGCGGCTGCGAGGTCGTGAACTTTGGCACCGACACCTCCGAGAGCTTTGACTACCCTATCGCCGGCTACAAGGTGGGTAAGGCCGTTGCCAACGGCGACGTCGACCTGGGCATCCTCATCTGTGGCACCGGCGTCGGGATCAGCCTGGCTGCCAACAAGGTCGAGGGCGTACGCGCCGTTGTGTGCTCCGAGCCCTTCAGCGCCAAGCTCTCCCGCATGCACAACAATACCAACGTGCTCGCCTTTGGCGCCCGCGTCGTGGGCTCCGAGCTCGCCAAGATGATTGTCGACGAGTGGCTCGACGCCGAGTTTGAGGGCGGTCGTCACGAGCGTCGCGTTAACCTCCTCAACGAGATCGACCACACGCGCGGCCTCAAGGTCGTCGACGAGGCTTAAACTACTCAGTACCACAAGCTAACAGCAGGGGCCCGCTCGGAACACATGTCCGAGCGGGCCCCTTCATAGATTTTGGAATAAAAAGGGCGCCGCGGATGGAATTCCGCGGCGCCAAAGCCACACGCTAACAGCTTTAAGGAGTCAAAGCTGGTTTAGCCAAAGAAGCGCTTGATCTCGATCTCGGCGTTCTCCAGGCAGTCGGAGCCGTGGATCACGTTGGCGTTAACATCGACAGCGAAGTCGCCGCGAATGGTGCCGGGGGCAGCGTCAAGCGGGTTGGTGGCGCCCATGAGGGTGCGCATCTTGGAGACAGCGGAGAGACCGGAAACGACCATCTTGACGACCGGACCGCTCGTCATAAAGTCGCAGAGACCGCCAAAGAAGGGCTTGTCGGCCAGATGGGCGTAGTGCTCCTCGACGGCAGCGCGCTCGAGCGTGGTCATCTCCATGCGCTCGATGACAAGGCCGCTGCGCTCAATGCGAGCAACGATCTCGCCGATCTTACGGTCGCGCACGGCGTCGGGCTTAATCATGATGAAGGTCTTCTCGATAGCCATAAAAGTAGCCTTTCAAGTAGGTTCGCGCGTGCCCAAGTCCCATTCCGGCACCCGCCTGGACTGCATCGTAACAGAGTTTTAGCTGCAGTTAAACAAAAAGCTGTTTATTGAAACGCTGCAATTTATTAAAGCGCTCCATATGTGTCACTTCTGTTTCGAAGCCCGATTAGAGTACCATCCGACCGCCCATCAACCGCATCGAACAGAGCAGGCGGTCGGTTGCCGCCCGCGAACGTACCCCCTTCACAACCTGCCCAAAGGTCCTACAGAACTTCTCGACAAGCCCCTCCCCCATAGCAACAAAATACGGACGCCCACATCAGCAGACGCCCGTAAAGCAAAACGATTTATCAATACATGGCCAAAACGGCTTCAGCCAAACCTCTACTTTGCCCCGTGACCCATCTCGACGACCTTGGTCAGCGATCCAAACACGCCCTCGTCAGCCACGAGCTGTGCCTCGGCACGCTGCAACTGCACGGCAACGGCGGCAGGAGCGGTGCCGCCCTCGGTCGTGCGCGCGGCGACAATCGACGGGATATCGAGCGCCTCGGTAATGTCGCGCTCAAAGAGCGGGCTTGCCTCCTGGAACACCTCAAACGGCAGGTCCTCAAGATTGCAGCCGCGCTTCTCGCACATCAGGACCAGATGGCCCACCACGGCATGTGCCTCGCGGAACGGCAGGCCACGCTTGGCCAGGTAATCGGCAACATCGGTGGCGGCAAGGTGCCCCACGCCGCACTCGCGCGCCATGGCATCCTCGTTGACGGTCCAAGTCGAAATCATTCCGGCCATAACGGACAGGCACTGCATGAGCGTATGGGCGGTATCGAGCGCGCCCTCCTTGTCCTCCTGCAAGTCCTTGTTATAAGCAAGCGGCAGGCCCTTCATGGTCACGAGCAGCTGCACCAGGTTGCCATACACACGGCCGCTCTTGCCGCGGATAAGCTCGGCAAAGTCGGGATTCTTCTTCTGCGGCATGATGGACGAGCCAGTGGAGTACGAGTCGGAAAGCGTGATAAAGCCAAATTCGGAGCTCGACCACAGTACGATCTCCTCGGAAAGACGCGACAGGTGCATCGCCATGACGGATCCGGCGTAATGCAGATCGAGCAGAAAATCACGGTCGGAAACGGCATCGAGCGAGTTGGGGATCACGCCCGCAAAGCCAAGTTCGGCAGCCGTCATCTGGCGATCGAGCGGATAGCTCGTACCGGCAAGCGCAGCGGCACCCAGCGGGCAGTTGTCGGCAGCATCAAAGGCGGCCTTCAAACGCGTAAAGTCGCGCGCGAACATCCAGGAATACGCCAGCAGGTGATGCGACAGCAGCACGGGCTGAGCATGTTGCATGTGCGTGTAGCCCGGCAGAATCACCTTGTCGTACTTCTTGGCCGCATCAACCAGCACATGACGCAGCCCAAGATTGGCCTCCATGAGCTCTTTGGCCAGCGCCTTGACGCCCAGGCGCGTATCGGTCGCCACCTGGTCGTTGCGCGAACGCCCGGTATGCAAGCGCTTACCGGCCTCGCCGATGCGGCGCGTCAGCTCGCTCTCGATGGACATATGAATGTCTTCGTCGTTGATGTCGAAGGTGAAGTTGCCGGCATCGATATCCTGTTCGATTCCGGTCAGGCCCTTGGCAATCGCCTGCTCGTCCTCGGCACTGATGATGCCCTGGGCCGCCAGCATTTTGGCATGCGCCTTAGAGCCGGCGATATCCTGCTTATAGAGATGTTTGTCGACCGGCAGCGACGCGCCAAACTCCTGCGTGACCTCGGCCACGCCCGCCTCAAAACGACCGCCCCAAAGAGCCATGGAACCGTCCCCTTTCTCCAAATACCAAAACAAGCGCCCAAAGCAATGCGCCATATCGCTAAAGCGATTTTTCAACCGCTAGTTTTACACATTCCCCACCGTGTGCGGAGCCATGTAGCTAATTTGCAAAGAAGTGACGCGCCATGCACTTGGCGCCCAACGTCTCCCTCCGGATGTTGCCCTGCGAGCCATCGATCCAGGCCTTCAGGCTCATAGGGACGTCCTCGACCCTTGCAGCATCGAACTCGGGCGCGAGGGCAAGTAAAGCATGCGCGATAGCATTGAACATAATGGATACTCCTCATATATATAGGCGCAGAGCCGCCAAATTGATAGAAGGAGCCCCGCCGGACAACCCCGGCGGGGCTCGGACTCAGCCGCAGACGCGGCATCATATATGCGGGCGGAACGTAGGGGCCACCGATGTTAAGAAGTGTCAGCAAGCATAACGAAAGGTAGGGACCCCGTGCGCCCGTTATGTATCACGCGGATGGGCCGCGCGGATACCAAGGGAAGGGGGCGCTAGGCCTGGGCGGCAGCAGAGCTGGGGCCCTGGACCTTTGCCCACGTCTTGAGCGACAGCGTATCGATCTCGATAAAGCCGGCGCTGGCCTTCTCGTCAAACGTGGTGTCGCGGTCGTAGGTAGCCAGACCGTAGTCGTAGAGGCTGAAGGGGCTCTTGCGGCCGACGACATGGCAGTTGCCCTTAAAGAACTTCAGACGGACAGTGCCGGTCACGAACTTCTGGGTATCGGCCATAAAGGCATCGAGCGCGTTTTTGAGCGGGCTGTACCACTGGCCGTTGTACACGGCGGTGGCCCAATCCTGCTCGAGCTTGATCTTGGTCTTGAGCAGGTCGCCCTCGACGCAGATGTCCTCGAGCGCCTTGTGGGCGGTGATGAGCGTCAGGGCGCCGGGAACCTCGTAGCACTCGCGGCTCTTAAGACCCACCAGGCGATCCTCGACCAGATCGAGACGGCCAAAGCCATTGTCGCCGGAGATCTTGTTGAGGGCGATGACGATCTCGGAGAGCTTCATCTTCTTGCCGTCTACGGCGACGGGCTTGCCGGCCTCAAACTCAATCTCAGTGTAAGTCGGGGTGTCAGGCGTGTCCTCGGGGTTCTTGGTCATAACCCAAGCGTCATCGAGCGGCTCATTCCAAGGGTCCTCCAGGTGACCGCACTCGATGGCGCGACCCCACAGGTTGTCGTCGATGGAATAGGGGTTATCGTTGGCACCCTCGGGAACCGGCACGTTGTGGGCGTGGGCATAGGCGACCTCGTCGGGACGGCACTTCAGGTCCCACTCGCGAACCGGGGCGATAACCTTAAGCTCGGGGTCGAGGGCCTTGACGGCAGCCTCAAAACGGACCTGGTCGTTACCCTTGCCGGTGCAGCCGTGGGCGACGTAGGTCGCGCCAAACTCGTGAGCGACCTCGACAAGCTTCTTGGCGAGCAGCGGGCGGGAAAGAGCGGAGAGCAGCGGGTACTTGTTCTCGTACATGGAGTTTGCGGCGATGGCCTTAGCCAGGAACTCATCGGAGAACTCGTCGCGCAGGTCGAGCACCTGGCAATCGAGAACGCCCAGGTCGAGCGCCTTCTGCTTCTTGGCATCCAGTCCGGTCTCTTCCTGGCCCACATTGCCGCAGACACAAACGACATCGAGATTCTTCTCGTCCTGGAGCCACTTGACACATACGGATGTATCAAGACCACCGGAATATGCGAGAACGACTTTTTCCTTGCTCATGGCTGTTTCCTTTCGCCCTTGGTAGCTAGTTAGAACATCGGTCAGTTGCAAGTCACCTTGAGGTCAAAAACCGTGCAATATCAGGTTATTCAGCAGAATGCATCACAGGCATGCCCTAGAAACATGCGGCTATGTCGTGCTTAAACCCAACGACCTCAAAATGACTCTGTTGAGGCATTGCGCCCCATGCGGACAGAGACGATTGTTATCGTCGTCGGGAAATTGCGCGCTGGCGTCGGATGGCATTGTCTGCAGTGGTGATGATCTTTACGAACTGCATCTGCCTCTCCTCTCACGTATCGCCGGGCGCAATTCAAATATCGCAAACGGTACCTTTTCCTCGGTAAACGGCTCTTTTGCCGTCTCCGTTTTCGATGTTCGCTATATTACGATAAAGTGCACGCTGCACAAGCGACAAATTCAAATTTCTGAAAAGTTTTTTCATTAGTTTGTGAATTGCAGTGCAAATACGCACCATTCCTGCGAAAATACGCTCGACTACTAGTTGATGGTTATAACGTCTGAAACAATCTCGAAACGAAAGGCGCTTTTTTATGCAAACTTACGAATCGGACGCCAACATCGGCAACATTAAGATTCTCGCCGTCGATATGGACAAGACGCTGCTGACCGACGATCGCATGCTGCCCCAGGGTCTCGACGAGCGTCTGGACAAGCTCGCCGACGCAGGCATCGTATTCTGCCCCGCCAGCGGACGTCCCGCCCCCAAGCTCGAAGAGATGTTCGAGGGCATTAAGAACCGCCTCGCTTTTTGTCCCGATAACGGAGCGTGCGTGATCTATCGCGGCAGCTATATCTATAAGAGCAATATTGACGTGGAGCTGTATCAGCAGGTCTTGAGCCGTGCCTCGGAGGATCCTCGCGCTGTCCCCGTCCTGTGCTGCTTCGACGAGTTCTACGTGCTTGCCCGCGACCATCAATACCACGACGAGATCAGCGTCTACTACAACACAATCAACTACGTCGACAGCTTTGAGGGCATTGATTTCGAGTCCAACAAGATTTCGGTCTTCTTCCCCGGCTACGACGCCGAGCCTGCTTTCCGCGAGACCTATAGCCCCGAGTTCTCGGACAAGCTCTACGTCACCAACGCCGGGCGCGAGTGGATCGACTTTATGAACCTGGGCGTCGACAAGGGCGCCGGCGTCGCGCACCTGTGCGAGCACCTGGG
This sequence comes from Collinsella sp. CLA-ER-H10, assembly GCF_040092475.1. NCBI lineage: Bacteria > Bacillati > Actinomycetota > Coriobacteriia > Coriobacteriales > Coriobacteriaceae > Collinsella > Collinsella sp. CLA-ER-H10. The sequence goes on along the minus strand of NZ_JBBNLM010000001.1, from coordinate 213,174 downwards.
CATCGATATTGCCGATGCTGCCGCCGTGGGCGACACCTACAACGACATCCCCATGCTCGAGCGCGTCGGTCACAGCTTTATCGTGGACAACGCCGAGGAGCATATGAACGCGCATGCTAAGTGGCGCATTCCGAGCAACAACGACGGGGGCGTACTGACGCTCATCGACGCCATCTTGGCGGCTCGGTAGCCGTCCCATCGGGCCTGGCCGGGCGGCACGGGATAACTTTTCGCTCGGTCAGGTCCTGCGCAAGACGAAAGCCACATTAAGTGGCTTTCTTTGCGTGCGGAATCTACGAAAAGTTATCCCGTGCCGCCCGGCCAGGCCCTAGGTTTACTTACCTGCCGCCTAGATGGCGTCTTGGCGTCTAGATACTTGGCTGATTTTTTTGGAATGAAGGGGGCTCCTTGTTGGCAAGGAGCCCCCTTCTGCTTTTGGCTACTTTGGTGTTGTTGGTACGTCTTTATTTGGCATCGGCCCAGGTTATGCCGGTGCTGGCTTCAGCGATCAACGGTACGCGTAGGTCTACTACGTGTTCCATGACGTCTTGGACCATGGCGGTCAGGCGCTCGACTTCGTCGACGGGGCACTCAAAGTCCAGTTCGTCGTGCACTTGCAGGATCATGTGGGCGGCAAAGCCCTCTTCTTCCAGGCGGCGGCTTACGCGGGCCATGGCGATCTTGATGATATCGGCGGCGGTGCCCTGCATGGGGTGGTTCATGGCCGTGCGCTCACCAAAGCCACGGAGTTGCGGGTTTTTGGCCTTGAGCTCCGGAATATGGCGACGTCGCCCGTACATGGTCTCGGCGTAGCCCGTCTGCTTGGCGCGTGCCACCACGTTGTCGAGGAACATACGCACGCCCGGATAGGCCTCGTAGTAGCGGTCGATCATGTCGCGCGCCTCGGCCATCGAGATATGCAGCGACTGCGACAGGCCGTAGGCCTGCTGACCATACACGATGCCAAAGTTCACGGCCTTGGCGCGACTGCGCAGGTCGGGCGTTACCTCGGACACCGGCACACCAAACACGCGCGCCGCCGTCTCGGCATGGAAGTCCTCGCCCTCGTTAAAGGCGCGCACCAAGTGCTCGTCACCCGAGAGATGCGCCAGCAGACGCAGCTCGATCTGCGAGTAGTCCACCGCCAAAAAGACGCTTCCCTCGCCTGCCGAAAACGCCGTCTTGACGGTACGACCCAGCTCCGAGCGCGTCGGGATGTTCTGCAGGTTCGGGTCGCTCGAGGACAAACGCCCCGTTGCCGTGATGGTCTGGTTGTACGTAGTGTGTACGCGACCGTCACCACGGCGTAGCGGGCCCAGGGTGTCCAGATAGGTGGACTTGATCTTAGACTTCTCACGCCAGTCCAAGATCAGACGCACGATTTCGTGGTCACGCGCAAGATCGCTCAGCACCTTGGCGTTGGTCGAATAATAGCCGCGCTTAGTCTTCTTGAGGCCCTTGGTCGGAAGCCCCATCACATCAAAGAGCACATGCGACAGCTGCATGGGACTGCCAATATTAAAGGTCTCATCACCGGCAAGGTCGCGAATGCTTCGCTCGACCTCAGTGATCTGGGTCGCCAGGCCCTCGGACAGATTACGCAGGCGGTCGGGATCCACGAGCATGCCCGCGCGCTCCATCTTGGCAAGCACCGGAACGAGCGGCATCTCGATGCCATCGAACACGTTGGCGGCATTCTCACGGGCCATGCACTCGCGCAGCGGTGCGACCAGCGCCAGCGTCAAGGCCGCCGTGCGAGCGGCGGGCGCCGGAGCGTCCTCACCGGCACCCTCTGCGCCGCGCGCCGCAGGCAGCGCCATCTGCAGATACGTATCGGCAAGATATGCCTCATCGAACTCGGAGCGATCGGAATCCAGCAGATAGGCAGCGACCACGGTATCGAAGATACGCGTGGAATCGGCAGCGAGCGGATCCATGAGCTCGGGCTCCGAAGAATCGATGGGCGAAAGCTCGTGCAACAGCGCCTTCATATCTGGGCTCGCCACACGGCCCTCCATAAACAGACGCGCGAGCACGCCGGCAATCACGCCGTGAACGAAGTTGAAGCCCTCAACCTCAGCCGCCGCACCGCTGTCGCCCTCCTCGAGCGCGAACAGGCCCTTAGACGTCGCCAACCACAGTGTGCGCGTCAGTCCAAAGAGCGCACCCTCTTCCTTGTCGTCGTCCACCACGGCGGCGACCCACTCACCGGCACCAATCGCACGGGAGACCTCAGCCGCAACGGCACCAAGCGCGTCAGCATCGCCGGCGGCCGCGCGAACCATCGCGGGCATCTCAAACACACTGGAGGCAGCAGCCCCGTCCTCGCCGCCGATCAGCGCCAAGAAACGGTTCTGCATGGCGGTGATACCGAGCGTACCCAGCGCCGCGGAAACCTCATCGGCAGAAAACGCCGGGAAGGACGTCGCCTCAAAATCGAGCTCAACGGGTGCATCGGTGCGGATGGTCGCCACCTTACGGCTCAGCAGCGCGTCGTCGATGTGCGCGCGCAGGTTTTCGCCCATCTTGCCCTTGACCTCGTCGGCGTGTGCGATGACCTCGTCCAGGCTACCGTACTGCGCAATGAGCGCGCTCGCCTTTTTGGGGCCGATGCCCGGCACGCCGGGGATGTTATCGGACGTGTCGCCCTTCAGACCATAAAAGTCGGGCACGAGCGCCGGCGTGATGCCGTGATACAGATCGTCCACGCTCTCGGGCGTCATGATCGCCACGTCGGACAGGCCCTTGCGGGTCGAGACCACGTTGACGTGCTCGGTCACGAGCTGATACATATCGCGATCACCGGTCACCAGCAGCATGTCACAGCCGGCCTGCTCGCCCAGGCGCGCCATAGTGCCCAGGATGTCATCGCCTTCCCAGCCCTCGGACTGCAAAATCGGCACGTTGAGCGCGGCGAGCAGCTCCTTAATCATGGGAAACTGCGCGTGCAGATCGGGGTCCATGGGCGGGCGCTGAGCCTTGTACTGCGGCAGCATCTCCATGCGCACGCGCGGCTTGCCCTTGTCAAACGCCACAACAACGCCGTCGGGATTAAAGGCGTCAATCATCTTGAGGAACATATTCAAAAAGCCAAAGATCGCGTTGGTGGGACGACCGTCCGGCGCGTTCATGGTGGGCGGCACGGCGTGGAAGGCGCGGTGCATGAGCGAGTTGCCGTCGATAACGGCAAAGGTGCGGCGCTTGTCAGACATATTGAATACCTCGCTTTGGGCTGGGCACGGTTTGCTCACTCCAGTTTACACGCTCCCCGCCCCACGGCCACTGCACATCAGTCTTCCCCGCCGCCGCGAGCCCGCGCGTGATACGATGGCTCACGGTACATCAACCAGCACGATCGATCCGAAAGGAGCCTGCGTCATGGAGCGTCCCTGCGCATGGAAAAAGTACACGCCACAGCAGATCGAGGAGCTCGAGGAGCTTTGCCGCGGCTATAAGCAGTTTTTGAGTGAGAACAAGACCGAGCGCCTGTGCGTCAAGACCGGTATCAAGATGGCCGAGGAGGCGGGCTACGTCAATCTGGAGACCGTGATCTCCGAGGGCCGCGCGCTCAAGGCCGGCGACAAGGTGTACGCCGCCAACCACGGCAAGGACCTCATGCTCGTCAATCTGGGCACCGCCCCGCTCGAGCAGGGCTTTAACATCCTGGGGGCCCACGTGGACTCGCCGCGCCTGGACCTTAAGCAGAACCCCGCCTTCGAGGCCGGCGACATGGCCTACCTCGACACGCACTACTACGGCGGCGTCAAGAGCTACCACTGGGTGGCCTCCCCGCTCGCACTCGTAGGCGTCATCTGCAAAAAGGACGGCACCACCGTCGACATCAACATCGGCGACAAGGCGGACGATCCGGTCTTTACCATCTCCGACCTGCTGATCCACCTCTCGAGCGAGCAGATGGCCAAGCCCGCCAAGGACGCCGTCGACGCCGAGATCCTCGACGTGATCGTGGGCGGCCGCCCTGTCAAGTTTGACGAGGACGACAAGGACGCTCCCAAGGAGCCCGTCAAGCAGATGTTCCTGGACATCCTCAAGGAGCAGTATGACGTCGAGGAGGAGGACTTCCTCTCCGCCGAGATCGAGGTCGTGCCCGCCGGTCCCGCCCGCGACATGGGCCTCGACCGCTCCATGATTCTGGGCTATGGCCACGACGACCGTGTCTGCGCCTATCCGTCCATGCTCGCCCAGATTAACGTCGCCAACGTGGAGCGCACGAGCATCACACTCATCGTCGACAAAGAGGAGATCGGTTCCGTGGGTGCCACCGGCATGACAAGCCGCTTCTTCGAGAACACCGTCGCCGAGATCATGACGCTCGCCGGCGAGGATAGCCCGCTGGCCCTGCGCCGCGCGCTCGCCCGCAGCCGCATGCTTTCCTCCGACGTGTCCGCCGGCTTCGACCCGGGCTACGCCGGCAAGTTCGAGACCAAGAACGCCGCCTTCATGGGTCGCGGCCTGTGCTTCAACAAGTACACGGGCAGCCGCGGCAAGGGCGGTTCAAACGACGCCGACGCCGAGTACGTGGCCCTCGTCCGCGACATCATGGACGAGGCCGGCGTGGACTTCCAGACCTGCGAGCTCGGCCGCGTCAACGCGGGCGGCGGCGGCACCATCGCCTACATCATGGCCAAGTACGGCATGAACGTCATCGACTCCGGCGTTGCCGTCCTGTCCATGCACGCCCTGTGGGAGGTCGCCAACAAGGCCGACATCTACGAGGCCTACCGCGGCTACAAGGCCTTCCTCGAGCGCGCCTAACCAACCCTTCATCAGTTGCGGTGAAATACAGATTAAACTGGCCCATAAACGGCCAAAACAGACCGTATTCCACCGCAACTTCCTTTTTTGGCAGAGGAGAGTCCATGCTGCAGGCCATCATTTCGCCCGCCAAGCAAATGCGCGCGGCCCAAGATGCTTTTGAAGTCCTGGGCATTCCACCTTTTGCGCACGAGACGGCTCGCCTCCACCGCGCACTGCTAGATATCGAGCGGAATGAAGGCAGCGGCGGCCTGCAGGCCCTTTGGAACGTGAGCGACAAACTGCTGGGGCCTTGCCTCAACACCCTGCATGAGTTCAGGCCCATCCTGAAAAACGGCGATCTCGACAATCCCGCACTCGCCCGTCACCTCTCCCCCGCCGTCATGTCCTATCACGGCATTCAATACCAGAGCATGGCGCCCAAGGTGATGGATTCCGCGCAGCTCGACTGGCTACAAAACCATCTCTGGATCCTCTCGGGCCTTTACGGATGCGTACGCCCCTTTCATGCCGTTGAACCGTATCGGCTGGAGATGGGCGCGAAGCTTGCCGTCGACGGTGCCCGAGACCTCTACGCGTTTTGGGGCGACAAGCTCGCACGGGCTATCGCTCCGGCAGGCTCCAACGCTACGATCGTCAACCTCGCCAGCGCGGAATACGCCAAAGCCGTTCTGCCCCACCTCGCGGGCGACGCCACAGCCGTCACATGCCTCTTTGGCGAAGGCATCCGCAACGGCAAGCCCATCCAGCGCTCGACCGCCAGCAAAAAGGCACGCGGCTCCATGGTGCGCTGGATGGCAGAAAACAAGCTCGAGGATGTAGGCGAACTCACCGCGTTCGACGTTGGTTATCGCCACTTTCCCGAGCTTTCAGACAAAAACACCCTGGTATTCATGAACGTTCAGGCACAATAGGCCCGCCGTTTCCAAACACCCCGTTACTCCGCCAAGCCATCAGCCTTAGCGATCTCGCTCGTCGAGCCATCTTGATAAGTAACCTTGACATGCTCCACCTCGGACACCTTGACGCCCGATGGGGGCTCCAGGCGCCATTCCGTCAGCGCGATATCCATCGTCGTGGGCACATCCCCTTGATCTTTGAGCTCGACCGACAGCGTCTTAAGCGACGCATCGAAGGTCACGCGCTCGATCTCTTCACCAGGAATGGAGCCACCGCTCAGCTGCAGCTGAACAAACTCGTCGCGCGGATACCAATAGTCGCCCGGCGCGGCAACGGTATTGTCGCCCGCGACCTTCACTGTCATGATCGGCAGGGCATCGTCGGCCTCAAACTCCCAGGCAGCGCCGCCGCGACCACCAAACGTCCAGATACAAAAGGCAATCACCAGCACGGCAAGCACCGCAAAACCAATCGCGACAAGGCCATGGTGCGCGCGGCTTTCCTCGGCCGATACATCCCATTGCGTCTCTCGATATAGATGCTTGTCTTCCATGTTCGCCTCCCCACAGGCACGCTCGTTGGCCCAATCGTACCCATTCAGGCTATACTTGAGCCCATGACATAACGGGGAGCTTGCAGGACAAGACGGCAGGCTGAGATTGGGCGCGCCCGCCCTGACCCGCAAACCTGATATGGGTAATGCCAACGAAGGGAGCCGTGCCAATGAGCACACAGACCGAGCCCAAGCTCGTCACGCAAATCGACTTCGCCCGCGCCGGGCAGATCACACCGCAAATGAAGGAGGTCGCCGAGCGCGAGCATCGCGACCCCGAGTACATCCGCGAGCGCGTGGCCGACGGCCGCATCGCCATCCCCGCCAACATCGTGCACATCAAAAAGGGCATGCGCGCCTTTGGCGTCGGCGAGGGCCTGTCCACCAAGGTCAACGTCAACCTGGGCATCTCGGGCGACAAGGCCGACGCCGCCGAGGAATGGAAGAAGGTCAAGATCGCCGAGGACTTTGGCGCCGACGCCATCATGGACCTCTCCAACTCGGGCAAGACACGCCAGTTCCGCCAGCAGCTCATCGACGAGACGCCGCTCATGGTGGGCACCGTCCCCATGTACGACGCCATCGGCTACATGGAAAAGCCGCTGGTCAAGCTTACCAAGGATGACCTGCTCGAGGTCGTGCGCGCGCATGCCGAGGACGGCGTGGACTTTATGACCATCCACTGCGGCATCAATAAATCGGTCATCAAAACCTTTAAGGAGACCGGCCGCCTTATGAACATCGTCAGCCGCGGCGGCTCGCTGCTGTTTGGCTGGATGGAGGTCACCGGCAACGAGAACCCGTTCTATGAGTTCTACGATGAGTTGCTCGAGATTTGCCACGAGTACGACGTGACGATTTCGCTCGGCGATTCCTGCCGCCCGGGCTGCCTCTACGATTCCAACGACGCCACCGAGACCGCCGAGATGATCGAGCTGGGCAAGCTGTGCAAGCGCGCATGGGCCGCCGGCGTCCAGGTTATGGTCGAGGGACCGGGCCACATGGCGCTCGACGAGATCGCCGCCAACATGAAGCTGCAGAAGCGCCTGTGCCACAACGCCCCGTTCTATGTGCTGGGGCCGCTGGTGACCGATATCGGCGTGGGTTACGACCACATCACCGCAGCCATCGGCGGCGCCATCTCCGCAAGCTCCGGCGCCGACTTCCTGTGCTACGTGACGCCGGCAGAGCACCTATGCCTGCCTAACGCCCAGGATGTGCTCGACGGCCTCATGGCCACTAAGATCGCCGCACATGCCGCCGATATCGCCAAAAAGGTGCCGCACGCCCGCGACATGGACGACAAGATGGGCCAGGCACGCCGCAAGCTCGACTGGGACGCCATGTGGAAGTGCGCGCTCGACCCGGTTACGGGCAAGAAGCGCTATGAGGAATCCCCCGCCGCCACCGAGGGCACCTGCACCATGTGCGGCAAGATGTGCGCCGTCCGCACCGTCAACAAGGTGTTCGAGGGCACGACGATCGATCTTGGCATGGAGGATTAACGCGTCTCCGGAGCCACAATCGGTAACAAGGTGTTCGTCAATTGTTGACGTGTGAACATTTGCTTGCGTTTGCGTAAAGATTGCACTACCCGCCCGGGTTCGACATACAGCCGGCCCGGGCAACTTTATAATGCAGGCAGAAGACCCATTTGAATCCGACCGAACAAGGGAGCGAACATGGATCGCAGTAAGGTACCCGCCGTTCTATCCATCGCAGGATCAGATTCCAGCGGTGGTGCCGGCATTCAGGCCGACATCAAGACCATCACGGCGCACCGTCTGTATGCCGAGACGGCCATCACAGCCATAACCGCACAAAACACGCTCGGTGTCACCGCCGTGCAAAACATCTCCCCGGATATTGTCGCGGCGCAAATCGATGCCGTTTTTGACGATATCCGCCCCAGTGCCGTCAAGATCGGCATGGTCTCCTCTGCCGAGATTATCGAGGTTATCGCCGACCGTCTGAGTGCCTGGGACGCACAAAATATCGTCGTCGACCCCGTCATGGTCGCCACCTCGGGTGCTCGTCTGATCGCAGAGGACGCCGCCGAAGCACTTACACGCCGCCTGTTCCCACTGGCGACCGTCATCACGCCCAATATTCCCGAGGCCATGGCGTTGCTCGATTATGAGGTCGATTCCGAGCGCACTCAGCAAAATGCCGCCATGCTTCTCACCCGCCGCTTTGGCTGCGCGTCTCTCGTTAAGGGCGGGCATTTTGTCAACGAGGCCAACGATGTGCTAGCAGAGCCCGCGCCGCTCGATGACGAGGGCAACCACCTGGGCGATCCGCTCACCACGTGGTTCCGCCACAAGCGCATCGAGACCGGCAACACGCATGGCACCGGTTGCACGCTCTCGTCCGCCATCGCCTGCGCGCTGGCCCAGGGCATGGATCTTGCCGACGCCGTCAACGCCGGCAAGGCCTACCTAACCGGCGCTCTCGCCGCCGGCCTGAACATGGGCAAAGGCTCCGGCCCCGTCAATCACATGTGGCAGTATTAAGATTTGCAGCCCAAAACCACCGCAAAGGGGACAGGCACCTTTGCGGTGGTTCCCACAAACATCTCGATCCGTAACAGTTAGAGCCCATTTTTCGGCTCACCTGTTACAGATTGAGACATTCAAATTCCGCAGAGAAGAAAATCTCGATCTGTAACAGTAACTCGGCAAAATCGACCCTAGATGTTACAGATCGAGACAAAGCAACGAAACAAGCCACCACAAGGGGAACTTCTGTGGTGGCTTGGGGTCGCGCTACTCTCCGAGCATCTCTTGGAGCTTGGCTGCCACGGCGTGACCCAGGCTCTCATGGCTTTCGGGCATCATATGCAGATAGTCGATATCGCCCGGCTCGGCAAAGTCGGCGGCATTCAAAAAGTCGCAGCCAAACTGCTCAGCCACATGCGCGTAGTACTCACCAAAATGTTCCGAGGCTTCTACGGAATGCTCGTCAAAATCGGTCATATATACGTCGGCGATCTGCGGCTTAATCTTGATAGGCGCCATCAGCAGAATGCGCGGACAAGGCGCAGCGTCGGTCCACGGAAACGCGCGGACGGCGCGAATCAGCGCCATGGCGCCACGGGCGATATCGGAAGCTGTCACGTTAAAGACCGTCTTACAGTCGTTGGTGCCCAGCATGATCACAATGGCGTCCAGCGGCTTATGGGCCTCGAGCAGCATCGGAAGTGCGCGGATGCCGTTAAGATTGGTGTCCAGATGGCACATGTCGTCGCGTACCGTCGTGCGGCCGTTGAGGCCTTCTTCAATTACATGCCAGCCCTCGCCTAAGTCACGTTGGGCCACGCCGCACCAGCGCACATCCTGCGCATAGCGCACCGCGGTGCCGTCGCGCATGCCCGCCGGATCGTAACCATAGGTGTTGCTGTCGCCAAAGCATAGAACGTTTTTCATCGTAAGCCCCTCGCTCAGTAAAAAGCCGACGGAAGCAGCCTCTCCCGCCGGCTCGACCTATCTGTCAGCACGTACCAATTACAGGTACTTGCGCCAATCGTCCTCGTCCTCATCATCCTCGGTAGCAGCCTGGGTCTGCTCGGCGGCGCGAGCTGCCGCAGCGCGAGCGGCAACCTGGGCATAGGACTCCTCGTTGCGCTCGGGGAAGTTTGCCAGCACGTGCTCGAACTTGGCAAAATCCTCATCCCAGCGCGTAGAAGGCACGGCAAAGAAGACTTGCTTGACCTTAAAGTCGCCCGACGCGAGCTCCTTGCGGAAGAGCTCGGCCACGGCCTCGGCGTCAAAGCCGTTGTTGTCGCAGCCCCAAGCGCCCAGCACGAGCTTCTCGCGACCCAGCTCGTCGCAGATGGCAAGCACAAAGCGAATGCGGTCGCGCAGGGCATCCAGCAGAGCATCGTCGCTCACGCGATACTCCTGGCGGGCGCGCTTAACGTTGGGCGCGGCGGCCACGATCACGTCGGCGTATGCATGCACGTGGTTGCGGTCGAAGCGCACCGCAGGCACCACTAGGGCGCGGTTACGATAGAGCTCGCAGTTGATGTTGCGGCGACGGTTCTCGCCGTACCATTTGCGCTGCTTATCGAGAACGTTGTACAGATACGAATCGGCGCACAGTGTGGCCTCCTGGCCCAGATAACCCTGAATATAGCCACCGCCCGGGTTGGTGAACGAGGCAAAGGCGAGCACGGCCATGTCGCAGAACTGCGCATAGCCACGACCGTTGTCCAAGATGGCCTGCGTGGCGGAGGCATCGAGCACGGTGACCTCAGGCAGGGACGCAGCAGGCTCCTCAGCAGGCGCGGACTCAGCTTCGGCGATTTCCTCGGCAGGCTCCTCGACGGGCTCAGGAGCTGCCTCGACCTCGGCAGCCTCCGCGCCCTCGACGTCCTCGGCAACCTGTTCTTCGGTGGCCACAGCACTCTGAACCTTGGCCTTCATCGCCGCGACAAAGCCGGCAGGCATACCGTCAAACTCGCGAACACCGGCAAGCGAACGCTCGATATCCTTGGCGCACGCTTCGGACACAGTTGCCACGTGACGCTCGGCGGCCTTGGCACGGGCCTCGCGCTTGGGATTGGGCTGACCCGCTCGGTTGGACCTGCGGTTACGGTTCCTGTTGTCGACGTCTGCCATACGTGGCCACCTTTCCTGTCGCTGCCGCTATCGGCTTTTTCCCATCCATGATACCCCGCCGCGCACAAAAAAGACGGCCCCGAAGGACCGCCTTTCGCATCGTTTTACCGTGTCCGGCAGGAAGCGTCGCAATGCCGCGCTTTAATCGCGACGGCCGAGGATGTTCAAAATGCGCAAAAACACGTTGATAATATCCACGAACAGGTTAGAGGCCATAAGCACGGCATTGGGCAGTGTGGGCGGCACCGTCGTGGCAACATAGGTGTCATAGCCAATAAACCCGGCGAACACCACGATCACGATCAGGTCGGTGATGGTCTGCGAGACGCCCATGAACATCAGCACGATCTCAACCAGAATAGTTGCGAGCAGAATGCCAAAACCGATGCCATATACGCGCTGGAAAAACTTGGGGAACGTCACGCCCAAGGCGCCAAAGACAAAGGTGATGGCGGCCGTGGCGATAAAGGCAGTGTTGATGGTGGGCAGGTCGTAGTTGGCAAGGCCAAACGACGCGGTCAGGCCAAAGGTACTCGCAAAGATTACGTAGCCCACAAGGGACAGGCCCACGGACTGCTTGCTGGCGGCGGCCGACATCATGACCATGCCGACGATGGTCAAAATAAACGAGCCAAAGACCAGCGGCAGGGCGGCGCCGCTCATCATCATGCGCGCAAACGACATGGTGCTCGTAAAGTAGGCACCGGCGCCCATGGCGCAAAAGCCCAAGAAGATCAGGGCAGACATGGCGAGATTGTACGCGCGCGGCGACATCTCCTTGGCGCGGCTTGCGCCGCTCTCGACGGGGCCGTTCTGATAGCCCTGGATATCGTTCATAGGTTCGTCCTTTCAAAAGCGCCGCGACAGCGCAGTAGCTGACAAGATTCCTGTCATTGTACCCGAATGCCGTACGTCCTTACCTACGGCGCTCGCCCTCAAGCGTACGATCAAAGGCCCAGACCCACCAACGCATCACGTGTGCCTGCGAGCCGTCTGCCCGCTCGCGCGTCTGGTCCTCCAGATACAACTCGGTCGCGTGCCCGCCAAAACGCACCTTATATGTTGCCGTACGGATGCCGTGGACCATCAGGCCAAACCCGGTGGTCGAGATAATTTCGTCGATCGTAAAACAACGGCCGTCGACCCAGCAGACGGTGACCGGCACGACCTGTCCGCCCGCGAGGATGCGGGCCACGACGTCCACATACTGCTTGTGCACGCGCCGAGTTTTGCCGTCTGTCTGTCGATATTCCATGCCTCCTATTATCGAACGCATGTTTGCATGTTGTAAAGCGAACAGACTGTGGTTTTGGAGTGTCGTAGTAATCGCACGTGTCCGCATGGCGTGTTAGCAAAAAGAACACCCGCGGTCAACAGGGCTAATATTCAATTTTAGTGCCAAAAAGTTCACTTCTCCCATCAGAACTCGGTAAAGAGACCCGCAGGAGGTGATACGATTTATCATGTTTTTGTAACGTGTCTGCAAACTTCGAGAAAGCCCATATATGGACGTAACGTTCTCAACCTTCCTCGGCCAAATTGTGTCGAACCCAGTCCTTGCCGTCACCGTGATCCTCGCGTTGGGCGCCATCTTCGTCAATGGATGGACCGACGCGCCCAACGCCATCGCGACCTGCGTCACTACGCGTTGCATGCCCGCCCGCGCCGCCATTCTCATGAGCGCCGCATTCAACTTCCTCGGCGTGCTCATCATGACGCACTTTAACGCGAGCGTCGCCAACACCATCTCACATATCGTCGACTTTGGCGGAAACAGCACCATGGCGCTCGCCTGCCTATGCGCGGCGCTGTTCTCCATCGTCGTCTACGGCGCCACAGCGTCGCGTTTTGGCATCCCCACCTCGCAAAGCCACAGCCTTATCGCCGGCCTGACCGGTGCCGCCATCGCCCTCGGCGGTGCGAGCAGCGTCAACGTCCACGAGTGGATGAAGGTCATCTACGGCCTGGCGCTCTCCATAGGCCTGGGCTTTGTCATGGGCTGGGTCCTGTGCAAGCTCGTCTCGATCCTTTTCGCCGCCGCCAACAGGCGACGTGCCAATGTCTTCTTTAAATACGCTCAGATCGCGAGCGCTGCGGCCATGAGCTTTATGCACGGCGCGCAGGATGGACAGAAGTTCATCGGCGTGCTCTTTTTAGGCGTGGCCTTTGCCAGCGGCCAGACGAGCGTCGGCGATGCAGGCATCCCCATCTGGATTATGCTGCTGTGCTCGGCCACCATGGGTATCGGCACCAGCGTGGGCGGCGAGCGCATCATCAAGTCCGTCGGCCAGAGCATGGTTAAGCTCGAGAAGTATCAGGGCTTCTCCGCCGACCTCGCGGGCGCCGCGAACCTGCTACTTGCCACCCTTACCGGCATCCCCGTGTCCTCCACGCACATCAAAACCTGCGCCATTATGGGTGTCGGTGCCGTCAAGCGCCTTTCGGCCATCAACTTCGGCGTCGTCAAGGACATGATGTTCACCTGGTTCTTCACCTTCCCCGCCTGCGGACTCATCAGCTTTGTCATGGCCAAGCTGTTCATGATGTTCCTCTAGTCAAACCGAACGTCCATCTGGACCGCAACACTTCGCCCACCCGTCTTCGCCTCGAAAGGACCCACCCATGGCAAAGAAACCCGATTCGTTCTACTTTGACAACTACGTCGCCTGCGCCGACCTTGCTGTCCAGGCCGCAGAGTTGCTCATCAAGATTTTTGAGAACTTTGATCCCGCGCAGATCCACGACATGCTCGAGGAGATGCATGCGATTGAGCATGCGGCAGACAAGAAGCACCACGAGCTCGAAGACGCCCTGCTCACCGCCTTTATCACCCCGCTCGAGCGCGAGGATCTGGATCTGATGAGCTGCGCGCTCGACACCGTGCTCGACCGTATTGAGGGCGTCGTGCAGCGCGTCTACTTCACCAACATTCAGAGCATCCATCCCGACGCCATCGTCATCGCCCACAAGGTGACTGACGCCTGCCGCGCCATGAAAGACCTGATGGTCGAGCTTCCCAACTACCGCAAGTCCAAAACGCTGCGCGAGCTGGTCATCCAGATCAACACCATCGAGTCCGAGGCCGACGAGCTCTACATCAACGCCATGCGCAACCTGCACGTTAACGGCAAGGATCCGCTCGAGGTCATCGCTTGGCGTGACGTCTACGCCTTCCTGGAGTACTGCGCCGACTGCTGCGAGAATGTGGCCGATGTTGTGGATTCGATTGTCATGAAGAACAGTTAATTGGGGGTACGTGTCCCACCGGTCGCGGGCCCGACCACTGATAACCTTTTTCACTCCGGCTGCAAGCAGAGTCGTTCAAAAGGTTATCAGTGGTCGGGCCCGCTCCCTTACGTACCACCATTGGGAACTTTGGCTGATACTTTGAAAGCGATGGGGCTTTTGTTGGCAGGGCCTTGGGGCCTGATTGGGAACTTTGGGACCGCCTTAAACGTTTGGCTGGATGGGGCTTTGGGTACCCTTTGGTTTATTTGGATTGATTCGTTGAATTTGGAGGGCTTGGTTGTGAGTTATTTGGATTTGGCTCGTTCTCGGTATTCTTGTCGTTTGTTTGAAGACCGTCCTGTTGAGCAGTCGGTGGTGGATGCCATTGTTGAGGCTGGGCGTATTGCTCCTTCTGCTTGTAATAATCATCCAACCCGTGTGATGGTGTTGGATACGCCTGAGCTTCTGGAGAAGGCAGCTGCTTGTCAGCCTCGGTTTGCTCGTGATGGGTCTATCTTTGGCGCTCCGCTTATCTTCCTTATTTGCAGCGTTACCGATGATGCCTGGGTGCGCCCGTATGATCAGATGAACTCGAGTGCCATCGATACTTCGATCGTCTGCGATCAGATGATGATGGAGGCCACCGAGCAGGGCCTGGGAACGTGTTGGGTATGCCATTTTAAGCCCGAGGTGGCACAGGAGCAGTTCAACCTGCCCGAGGGCGTCTATCCCTATCACATGCTCGTCTGCGGATATCCTGCCGACCACATCGCCGATTCCGAGCATCGCGAGGCCCGTACCATTCCCCTCTCCGACTTCCTCCTCAAGTAGATTTTGGGACATGCCCTAAAACCTATCCTTGACCGCTCACCGGTTCGCCGAGTTCTGCGCCACTATGTGCAGGGCTCGGTTTTTTATGTTGCGCGCCCCGGTACAGTCATAAAAAAGGACCCGCAAGCTGCGGGTCCTTTCTAGGCACTAAATTGTAGGCCGAATGTTAGTCCAGGTCGTCGGCAGCGAAGTTGTCGATCGGGGCGAAGGGATCGGCCACGGGGACAACCGGGTCAGCGACGGGCAGCGGCTCGGCGGGAACAGTCACCGCAGGAGAAGCGGCAGAACCGACCGGCGTAGAGGCCATCAGATCGGCCGGGAAGGAGTTCTGGGCATCGTCCATAAAGTGCTGGATGAGCTTGAGATACTCGGCCTTGAACTCCTCACGGGAAGCTTTGAGACGATCGATCTCCTCGAGCTCGGCCTGCTTTTCGGTCAGAGCCTGGCGGATAACCTCGCGGGCCTTGGCGTCAGCCTCGTTGCGGATACGCTCAGCGTTCTCGTTGGCATCGTTGACGATGGTCTCAGCGGTCTGCTGGGCAGCGATCAGGGCGGCGGAAATCTGGCGCTCCTGAGCGGAGAAGTCAGGGGCGGGAGCAGCCACGGGGGCGGCAGGAACGGCCTGGTCGGCGGTATCCTGAGCCTGGGCAAGCTGAGCCTGTGCATCGGCAAGCTGCTGCTCGGTAGCAGTCAGACGACCCTTAAGGTCAACGATCTTGGCGAGCATAGCGTCAACCTCGGAGGACAGCGTCTCCAAGAAGACGTCGACCTCGGCAGGATCGTAGCCACGCTTGGCCTCAGAGAAAGTCTGAGCCTGGATGTCTGCAGGGGTAATAGCCATAACAAGTCTCCTTTTTCATCGCCTCGGCGCTACACGCCCGACGTAAGTTACTAAGTCAGTTCTACACGAGTATACCTATAAGAAGCTGCAGAACCAGCCTCTGCACCAACTGCAACGCAATAATCGCAACGACCGGCGAAAAATCGATACCGCCCATCGGCGGGATGAAACGACGGAACAGGTTGAGCCACGGACCGCACACGCTATCAAGCACCGCGGCAATATCCTGAAGCAAACCACCCTGCTTCATGGGAATCCACGTCATAAAGCAGTAGACGACAATGAGCGTGGAATAGAAGTTGAACAGCGTGTTGACCAGCTGGACGATAGTGTAGATGTTGATGGGAATCTCCTCGTCTTGTCTTTACTTAAGGTAGCCGTCGGCACGAAGCTTCTTGAGATCGGAATCTTTGACCTCGCAACCGGCGGGCAGCACCATGAACACGCGGTCGCCCACCTCCTTGACCGTGGCACCCAGACCGCAGGCAAAGCCGTAAGAGAAGTCCAAGACGCGCTTGGCAACTTCGGTGCGTACGCCCACAAAAATCAGTGCGACAGGCTGCTTGGTGCGAACGCGGCGCACCACGGTCTCCACGTCGTCATAGCTCTCGGGGCGCAGGACATAGGCCGGCAGCTGCGGCGTGGCGTTGATGATATTGCTCGCATAGGCCGAGGCATCGCTCGGTGCAGGCGCGGGTGCAGCGGCGGCACGGGCGCGGGTATTCTCGGCGTAGCTCGACGGCGTGTCATAGGCACCAGGACGATAACCGCTCGCAACACTGTCCTGCGAGCGCGAAGGCGGGTTATACGTCGTGGCATGGCGGGAGTCATCGCCGACCAGCTGACCGGAGCGCGTATACACGGCAACCGACTCAGCTTCACCGCGGCGCGTCTGGCCAAGCAGGCCGTTGCTCGGCTCGTCTTGGGTGTAGAAGCCCTCGCCCGAAGCACCACTGTAGCCGTTGTTCTGATAGCCATCGTCGTAGCCGTCATCGTAGCCGTAGTCGTCGTCCTGGCCATAACCCTGGTCGTAACCCTGCTGGCCGCCCAGGTGCATCTTATTTTTAATCTCGTCAAGGAAGCCCATGGTTGTGTCCTCTCGCGGTTTAGTGCAGGCGCCCCGATAATCAGTGCGCACTTCAGAGCCTTATTTTACTGCAAACTCCGGGCTAAATACTACCCTGCCCAGGCGAACGAGCGTAGAGCCCTCCTCAAGGGCAGACTCAAAGTCCTCGCTCATACCGCAGGAAAGCTCAGGCAGGTTCAAATCGGGATGCGCCGCCTCCAGCTCATCCCTCAGCTCACGAAGCCCCGCAAAGGTGCGGCGTGCCACATCCTTATTCCCCCGGGGCGCCATAGTCATAAGCCCCTGTACGCAAATTCCCTCAAGTTCTGCAAGCTCACCCGCGGCGGCGCGAATCTCATCGGGTGAAAAGCCTCCCTTCGACTCCTCACCACTCACATTGACCTCAATGAGCACACGCTGGGGGCCGACGAGCTCGCCTGCCTCAATCTTGCGAACAGCACGGCTCGAGATCGCCTGCGCCAGATGCAGCGAACCCACCGAGTGAATCAGCTCGGCTGAGCCCAGCACCGCATTGATCTTATTGGTCTGCAGGTTGCCGATCATATCGAAGCGCACCTCGGGCAGCTCCGGATGCTCCGCCAGACCCGTGAGCTTGCGAACCAGCTCCCGCGGGCGGTTCTCGGCAAAATGGCGATACCCCGCCTGGATGGCGGCAACGGTCTCATCGACACCAACGGTCTTGGACACGGCAATGAGGCTCGCGGCGTCGTGGGGACGGCCCGCGCGATCGAGCGCCGCATAAAAACGTTCCAGAATCTGCTCGCGGCGAGCGCGCATCAAGTCCAAATAGTTATCCATTGCCAATCGCCTCCGCTGACAGCCAAACAAGTAGTCCCATGCTAACGCAAGAGCGCGGCCCCGCATGTGCAAGGCCGCGCTCACTTAGGTATTTACAATCTTTCGACGAACGGGGTTACTTACTCCTCGTCGTCCTCGCCATCGTCCTCATCCTCAAGATGATCGAGCAGGTAGCGAAGACCCTCGCTGACCTCGTTAACGGGCACCTTGGCAACGTAGCGTGCATCGACGGCGGGCCTAATGATAACACCCTCGCCCGAAGGCACGCGCATGCTCTCGAGCTCATCCTCATCAGTGCAGGCGATATCACCGGCAGTCATACGCTGTCCGGTCAACAGGAAGGTCAGACGGCAGGCGGCATCGATGGAAATCGAGGCGATGCGATCGAGATAGCGCGATACCATGATGGCGC
This sequence comes from Collinsella sp. CLA-ER-H10, assembly GCF_040092475.1. Taxonomy (NCBI): domain Bacteria; kingdom Bacillati; phylum Actinomycetota; class Coriobacteriia; order Coriobacteriales; family Coriobacteriaceae; genus Collinsella; species Collinsella sp. CLA-ER-H10. The sequence continues at coordinate 195,129 of NZ_JBBNLM010000001.1, read as the reverse complement.
GGCGCAGGTCGTCATAGTTGCTGTCGTCGTCCATAAAATCGCCCGTGTCCATACGGTTAAAGGTGCGGAAGAACTTCTCGTAGGCGGCGTGCACTGGCTCGTCCTCGACGGCCAAGTTGCAGATGATGGACATGTCGTTGGTGACGAGCGCAGAAAGCGAAGAGCCCAGCACCTGGTAGACGGCCTCAGCCTCGGCCTCGACCGTGCCGACAAGCTCCTTGGGCAGCGAGATGTCGGCCTTGATCATATGACGCGTGGCGCGGCAAATCTGGCGAACCTTATCGGTCATGCGCTGCAGGTTAAAGTCGACGTAGATGATCGTCTGCAACAAGCGGAAGTCGGAGGCGACCGGTGACTGCGTGGCAATCAGGTTGTAGCAGACGGCCTCCAGGTTGGCGCAGCGTGCGTCAATCGAAAGCGTGCGCTTCTTGGTCTTGGTGGCGAGCTTGCGGTCGTCGGTCACATAGGCCTTCACGGCATCGTGGAGGGCCAGATCGACGGCCTCGTAGATGCTCAGCATCTCGTGACGGGCCTCGATGAGCTGACGGGAAAACAGTTTGCGCATGGTTCACTCCAATCAGTTGGGTGCGGTCATGCCGCCCGCACAGTGAATACGCACCGGACCAGATCCGATCGGCTTGGGACTAGTCGCACCGATCAGCCAAAGCGGCCGGTGATATAGTCTTCCGTCCGCGAGTCCACCGGGCTGGTGAAGATCGCGTCGGTTTGACCATACTCGATGAGCGTAGCGGGCTCGCCGGCAACTTCCTGCAAGAAGAATGCGGTGTAGTCGCTAATGCGAGCTGCCTGCTGCATTGAATGCGTGACGATGATGATCGTCATCTCGGGCGCCAGCTCGGCCATCAGATCCTCGACCTTAGAGACGGACGTGGGGTCGATGGCGGAGCAGGGCTCGTCCATCAGAAGGACATCGGGTTGCACCGCAAGCACGCGCGCGATGCACAGACGCTGCTGCTGACCGCCCGAGAGCGCCAAACCATCCTTGTTGAGCTGATTGGATACCTCTTTCCAGAGGTTGGCGCGCTTGAGCGATTCTTCCACGATGTCATCGAGGTCACTTTTGCTAGTCACGCCCTGCAGACGAGGGCCAAAGGCGACATTCTCGTAGATGGATTTGGGAAACGGATTGGGCTGCTGAAAGATCATGCCCACGCGGCGACGGAGGTCGACCGGGTCGACACCCTCGGCATAGATATCGTTGCCGTCGAGCGTCATGGTGCCCTCGACGCGCGTACCCTCGATCAGGTCATTCATGCGGTTGATGCAGCGCAAAAACGTCGACTTGCCGCAGCCCGAAGGGCCAATGAAGGAGGTGATGGCGTTTTTGGCGATGTTGAGGTCAAGCCCCGTCAGCGCATGAAAGTCACCGTACCAAAAGTTGAAATCCTTGGCCGTAATGGCCGCTTGCTCCAACGCGGGAGCGGACTGATAAACGGACATGGGACTCCTTAACTAGCGACGCTTACGCGACAGGAAGCGCGCAAACAGGTTGAAGGCCAAAATGATCACCATCAGCAAGAGCGCAGTGCCGTAGGCTGCGTTCATGTTGATGCCGTCGTTGGCAAGCAGGTACAGGTGAACCGTCATGGGGCGGCCGGAATCGAGCGGCGAAATAGGCAGGTTGATGGCCTGGCCCATGGTGTAGAGCACCACCGCGGTCTCGCCAATGGCACGGCCGATGGCGAGGACGATGCCCGTGGCAATACGGCCAAAGGCAGAAGGAAGCACGATCTTGGAGACAACCTGCCACTTGGTGGCGCCCAGGCCGTACGCGCCCCAACGGATATAGCGCGGAACGGCGCGAATGGCCTCTTCGGTGGTGCGCATGACGATGGGGAGCATCAAGAGCGCGAGTGCCAGAGCGGCAGAGACCATCGAAAGGCCCAGGCCCATAGCCTCGACAAACAAGGCGTAGCCAAACAGGCCCATAACGATGGAGGGCACCGAGGCCAAAGCGTCAGCAGCGTAGCGAATGAGCTCGACGACCTTGCCCTGCTTGGCGTACTCGGCCAGATAGACGGCTGCCAGCACAGCGATCGGCGTGCAGATAAGCATGGCGAGCGCCGTCACGTAGACGGTCGAGACGATCGTGGGCCAAATACCGCCCTCGGCGTTGACGCCCTGGGGCCAACCGAAGATAAAGTCGAGCGAGATGTGTGGCAGGCCGTTGATGACCACGTAGGCGATGATAGCGACCAGCACCAGCGTGGTGATGTAGGCAGCGGCACGGAACACGCCAAGCATGATCTTGTTGGACAGGTCCTTGTTGATGCGGCCCTTCTTGCCGTGGGAAAGGGCACGCTTGATGCGCTCGCGCGACGAGGTCGTATCGACCGTCGTGTCAACGGAATCGGACATAGCCTACCCCCTCTTCTTCTTGGAAATCAGACGGACGATGCCCACCAGCGTGGCGGAGATGATAAACAGGACCACACCCATGCCGAACAGCGCCGAGCGGTGCAGACCCGAGGAATAGCTCATGTCGAGCGCAATCTGGCTCGTGAGCGTCGAGATGGGGCTCGCAATGCTGTCGGGAATAACCGGGGCGTTACCTACGACCATGAGCACGGCCATGGTCTCGCCGATGGCACGGCCCATACCCAGCACGATGGCATCAACAATACCCAGCTTCGCGGCAGGTAGCACGACCTTATAGATGGTCTGCCACTTAGTAGCACCCATGGCATACGATGCCTCGCGAATGCCCATGGGAATGGAATTGAGAGCATCGATGGTGAGCGTGGTGATGGTAGGGACGATCATGATGGCGAGCACAAACCACGCCGTCAGCGCACCAAAACCAAGGCCGCCGGTCAGTTGTGCGATAAACGGGCGGATGATGATCATGCCAAAGAAGCCGTAGATGATAGAAGGGATGCCGGCCAGCAGGTCGACGGCAGGGCTGATGAGCTTGCGCACGCGCTTGCTGGCAATCTCGACCAGGTAAACGGCCGTACCCACGCCCAGCGGCACGCCCATGGCGAGCGCACCGACGGTCACCAGACCCGAGCCGGCAAGCAGCGACAAGATGCCGTAGTGGCCCTCAGAGGGCGCCCACGTAAAGCTAAAGAAATCCGCCAGACCGATGTCGGTAAAGACGGGCAGCGCCGAGTACGTGGTAAAGACAAAAATCAAGATGACGGTAACGACCGCCAAGAACGCGCAGGCAAAGAAGATCCACTTCAGCGCCTTCTCCTTGATATAGGTACTGCGCGATACGAGCGCCAGCTCGCGCTTCTTGGGCGCCTGAGCATTCTGCTCAGTCTGGGAGTTTTCCTGTGCTTCCATGCTACTCACTCCCCTTCTCGTCGTTGGTGACGGGAATAAAGCCCGCCTCGCGAATCTGCTTGTCCATCTTTTCGGACGTCACGTAGTCGATGTAATCCTGCGCCCGCTGCGAGGGCACACCCTTCACAAAGAAGTAAAGGTCGCGCGAGATAGGATAGCCGCCGTTCGCGACCGTCTTCTCGGACGCCTCAACATGATTGACCGAGACGGCCTTGACCGAGGTCTTGGCGTTGAGGCTATCGACGAAGCCCAGCGAAATGTAGCCGATGGCCCCACGCGAACGAGATACCACGTCGCGCACCTGGCCCGTGCCCGAAAGAACGGCCGAGCGGCGATCGAACGGGGTGCCGTCCATCACGATGGTGCGAAAGGCCTCACGCGTGCCGGACGCCTCATCTCGGTTGATGACCTGAATCCTCAGGTCCTCGCCACCGACTTCTTTCCAGTTGGTGATCTTGCCGGCGTAGATATCGCGGAGCTGCTCGGTCGAGAGGTTATCGACGGGGTTATCGTCGTTCACGATGACCGCGATACCGTCGTGGGCAATGACGATGGGAGTCAGGCTCAGATCCTGTTCGTCGGCATTGAGTCCACGGGAGGAGCTGGCGATATCGGCCGTGCCGGCGCTGACGGCCTCGATGCCAGCGGAAGAACCCAAACCGGAAACGAGCACGTCGATGCCGGTCTCCTCCTTAAAGCCCTCGGCCGCAATCTCGGCGATAGGAAGGCAGGTCGTGGAGCCGGCGACGGTAATGGAAGAGGTAGAAGATCCCGAAGAACAGGCGCACAGCGTAAGCGTAAGCACAGCGGCGCTCAGGACCGATACGATCTTTCTCATAGCATCACGCCGATCGCAGCATGGCGCCCACAAGTGCCGTCCTCGTTACGGTAGGAATAAAAGCGGTCGTTCTGACGCACGGTCGAAAGCTGGGTATCCACGATATTATCCGTGTCGACACCGACATCTACCAGCGCCTCGCGAATGGCAGCGGAAAGATCGAGCATGCGAGAGGTACTCGCATCGATGCACGAGAACTCGGCGGCAAAGCGATCCATGAGTTCCTGGGATACCTCATATTCGTCATCCAAGATATGGGGGCCGATATAGGCGGAAACGTCGCTCGCATCGCAGCCGGCAGCATCGCAAAGCGCCTGGCACGCCTTGGCAGAAATACGTGCAATCGTGCCCTTCCAACCGGAGTGCACCACGGCAAATCCGCCAGGGGCCACCAGCACCACGGGAACGCAGTCGGCAAAGCAGAGCAGCACGGGCACGTTACGCGCCGTACAGACGATGGCATCGCAGCCCTCGGCAATCTGCTCGCGGACGTCCTCAAGGTCATCGGCGCCGTTCGAGGCCACCGCAACGATATGGTCACCATGGACCTGATTGGGAATGAGCAGGTTGTGCTCGCACTCGGCGGCACCCATAGCCTCGAGCGCGCGACGACGATTTTCTTGAACAGCAAAGGGGTCATCGCCAACATGCGAGCCCAAGTTGAGTGAGGAGTACGCATCTTCGGAAACGCCACCGGCGCGCTCGGTGAAGGCAAAGCGAACATCGGATGTCGCGCCCTCCACCAACGTAACTCCATCATGGTCGACACGCGAAACTTTGTCCGCACGTGCTGCCATACTAAAGCCTCCTAATAACACAAGTACCGCGGCATCGCCGCTACAGCCCGCGTTTATACGGCTGTCATACTTCTCTAAAAGGATACCTGCTGCGCTGGAGGCAATCGTAAAGGGAACGTAAGGAGATTGGAGGTTCTAGTTTACAAAGTCGAAATAAAAAGGGCGCGTCCATACGGACACGCCCCTGTGCACAACAATGCAAAGAACGACTTAGAAGCTACCGCGCTTCAGGAAATCGGGAAGCTCGAACTGATCGTTGCCGAAGTTAGGAAGCTCGGTGCCACCGACGTTGCGGGTCGGAGCGCCCTGAGCCGGGCTGGTGGCCGGAGCGGTGCGCTGCGGCTCAGCGGAGGCAGCGGCCTTGCTCTGAGACTGCTGAGCGGCAAAGAGCTCGTCCTGACGGTTGACGTTGGAGTCGGAGAAGCCCGTAGCGATGACGGTGATACGCACTTGATCGCCCAGGGACTCGTCGACAACGGTACCGAAGATGATGTTGGCCTCGGGGTCGACGGCGTTGGCGACAACGTCGGCGGCGTCGCTGATCTCCTGGATGCCCAGGTCCTTGGAACCGGCGATGGAGAGCAGTACGCGCGTGGCGCCATCGATGGAGCTCTCGAGCAGCGGGCTGGAGATGGCCTGCTGGGCAGCGTCGACGGCACGGGTGTCCCCAGAAGAGGTACCGATACCCATCATGGCGGTACCGGCCTGCTTCATGATGGTCTTAACATCGGCGAAGTCCAGGTTGATGATACCGGGGACGGTGATGAGGTCGGTGATGCCCTGGGTGCCCTGGGAAAGGACGCCATCGGCAATCGCGAAGGCCTCGAGCATGGTGGTCTTCTTCTCGGCGATGTCGAGCAGCTTATCGTTAGGGATGACGATCATGGTGTCGACGCAATCGGAGAGGGTCTTAATGCCCTCCTCGGCGCTCTTCTTGCGCTTGCGGCCCTCGAAGGTGAAGGGCTTGGTCACGACGGCGACGGTCAGCGCACCGACCTCGTTCATCGCGATATCGGCAACGATGGGAGCAGCGCCGGTACCGGTGCCACCGCCCTCGCCGCAGGTGATGAACACCATGTCGGCGCCAGCGAGCGCCTCGGCAATGTCGTCGCGGGACTCATCGGCAGCCTTGCGGCCAACCTCGGGGTTGGCGCCGGCGCCCAGGCCGCGGGTAAGGTCGGTGCCGATGTGCACCTTGATATCGGCATCAGAGATCGCGAGAGCCTGAGCATCGGTGTTGATGGCAACAAACTCGACGCCGCGGATGCCCTCTTCGATCATTCGATTGACCGCGTTGGTACCGCCGCCGCCGACGCCGACCACCTTAATGACGGCAAGGTAGTTGTTGATCTCTGTCTCGTGCATGTCGGTCCTCCGAACAAAGGTTATAGCCATAGCATGGGTCGACCCCTGCGCACATTAACCTTCAGGTTGAAAGTAAATGCAAAGGTAAACCGTATTATGTTTGCACATTATGAACGTATCAGTCAAATAATTGACCGTGAAAACCAAACAAACCAGATAAACGGCGTGGTATGGCCCCTCAACAAAGCATCAACCAGCGCTACGAGGTCGGAGCGTTCCTAAATGTATAGTTACCCGGAGAGCGCACATTGATATACGTTACGCCCTCTACCTGCGAAAGCAACTTGGTGACTACGCGTTCCTTCTTGACGATATCGTCCGAATCGCCCAGCGACACCTCAATGCCGTTATTGAGGTTTGCCGAGATGGCTTCGACCGAAGGTGTGGAAATATCCTTGACTTGTCCCAAGAACTCGCTCGAAAAACCACGCACATAATCCAAGCCAGCCTTAACGGCCTTGGAGCTCACCGCCTGGCCGGAAACCGGAGCGACATCCGCCGAGACATCAGTCAACAACACCGCGCCATAGTGCTTAGCGAGCGCCAGCGCGGCATCAATGCCGGTCAGGGTATTTGAGCCCTGCCCCGTCGTGATGACGTTGCCCTGGTCATCCACTTCGACCGACGTCGACAGCGGGGCGATCCAGGTGTCATCATCCCCGATGGCCCAGGCAAGGTCATCGGAGCTGATATAGGCAATTGCGATGACCTTGCGCTCCATCGGCGTAATGATGAGCGTATGCGGGAACTGACGCTGGACATCTACGCCCGAGACCCACGGGTTCTGCTTGAGGTCCTCGGTAATCTGGTCGGGATCGACGTTAAAAAGCGACGTTCCCTCGGGCAAATCGATCAGCTGGATAGCATCGTGCTTCGTCACATGCTCGCTGCCTTGAATCTGAATATCAGTGGCGGTAAACAATCCAGAGTTAATCACCACGATGGCAACGACGACGAGCACGGCCAAGACGGCCAGAACGCCGCCAACGATTTTGCCTTTGCCTGTAACGACAGAAGCGGCGTCTGATGTTTTATTTACCATCGCCCCAAGTGAAGACAACGGGTTGACGCTTTTTTTACCCGAAGGCTTCTTGGCGGTAGCCGGCACCGATGTCAGCGAGCGCGGTTTCGATGCGCCCAGCGTGCGACCTGGACGCGGCGCTTTAGTTCCCGTCGAGGGCTTAGGAGTTGCCATGGGACGGGCAGGTTTGGCGCCCATAACAGGCTTTGAAGTCACCGAGGGACGCGAGGACTTTTTTGCGGCCGGACGATTACCGAGCTGCGAGCCGACGACCGGACGACTGGTCTGTCGAGCATGCCCGACAGACTTAGAATGCGCGACGGTATTGCGTTGAGATTTGGCAGGCGCGCCGGAACGCCCTCCGGCGCGGCGGAAGGTGGGTTTCGATGCTCTAGAAGCCGAGGAATTTAACTTCCGGTCTGAGCTCGATGCCATACGCCTCCCTCACCTTTCCGTGCACATGTCTGATAACCGCGGCAACGTCATCGGCCGAGGCAGTTCCGTTATTAACGATAAAATTAGCGTGAACGGGCGAAACTTCCGCGCCGCCAATCGAAAAACCCTTTAATCCACAATCCTCGATAAGCTTGCCCACACTCGCATCGGGCGGGTTGCGAAAGACCGACCCGCAGGATGCGCGACCCATGGGCTGCGTACGCTTGCGCCTCGTCAGGTACCGCTCCATGCGCTCGCGAATGTCGGCCTTGGGCGCCGGTTTAAGCTTGAGCACGCACTCGAGGATAATCTCATTGCGGGGAAGGCTACATTCGCGGTAGCCCCAAGTGATCTCGGACCCCGCATAATGCTTGATACCGGATGCCGGGTCAAACGTTACGACATCCTCAACCAGCGAGCCAATCCACTCGGTCCGTGTGCCGGCATTCATAGATATCGCACCGCCAACCGAGCCAGGGATGCCAACGGCAAACTCAAGGCCCGAGAGGCTACGCGACAGGGCATCGTTGACCAGGCGCGCAAACATCACGCCCGCACCGACCGTCAGCGTACAACCGTCATCGGCAACAACCGTGCGCTGAAACTCACGTCCGAGCGAAATGACGGCGCCGCGATAACCGCCATCGGCAACCAGCAGATTGGAGCCCTTGCCGATGATGACCCACGGCACCTGCTCACGATCGAGCACCGCCACGGCGCGGCGAAGGGCATGATAGCTATGGCACGTCACAAAGAGGTCGGCCTTGCCGCCGATACGATAGCTCGTATGACGCGCAAGGCGCTCGTCCTCGATCACATCCGTGTCGATCATGCCCGAGAGCGCCATGACGGCGTTAAACAGACCCATTAGACTTAAGCGTCTTTCTTGGCAGTCAGATACTCAATGAACTCGGGACCGACGGTCGTAACGTCACCAGCACCCATAGTGAGCAGCAGGTCGCCCTCGCCCACCATCTGCTCGAGCTCCTGATTGAGCTCAAGACGGCTGGAGCAGTACACGACCTCCTTGCCAGGATGCTTGGCGCGCACGGTATCGGCGAGCATCTTAGAGGTAACACCCGGAATGGGCATCTCGCCAGCCGAGAACACATCAATCAGCAGCAGTTTATCGGCATTGGCAAATGCATCGGCAAAGTCGTCGCACAGGGCCTGCAGACGCGAATAACGGTGCGGCTGGAACACGACGTCGACATGCTTGTAGCCCAGCGACGAAGCGGCAGCAAGCGTCGCCTTGATCTCGGTGGGGTGATGGCCGTAATCATCGACCACGGTGATGCCATCGATATCGCCCACGTGGGTAAAGCGACGGCGGACGCCCTCAAAGCTCGAGAGCGCCTTGGCGGCGGCGTCGATGTCAAGGCCCAGGACATGGGCGACGGTGAGCACCGCCGTGGCGTTGAGCATGTTGTGGCGACCGGGATTGCTCTTGATCTCCACAGCGTGCTCAGTGCCGTCCTCAAAGCGAACGATAAAGTCGCTCTGGATGCCCTTGACATCCGGGTGCATGCAGACGATGTCGTTGCTCTCGGCAAAGCCGTAGGAAAGCACGTGACGGCCCGTCGACTTGGCGAGCTCGACCAGATGCGAGTCCTCACCGCAGACGATGACGGTGCCGTCCTCGCCCACCAGGCTCATGAATTTGGCGAAAGTTGCCTCGATCTCCTCGATACCCGAGTAGTGATCGAGGTGGTCGGCCTCGACGTTGGTCACAATGACCACGTTGGGGTTCAGGAACAGGAAGGAGCTGTCGGACTCGTCGGCCTCGGCAACAAAGTAGTCGCCCGAGCCGTTCTTGCCGTTCGTGTCATAGCCCTCGACGATGCCACCGATCAAGAAGCTCGGATCCAGACCCATGCGGTCGAGCATGGTGGCGCACATCGAAGACGTGGTGGTCTTGCCATGCGTGCCGGCAACAGCGACGGTGGTGTAGCCGTGGCCCAAAGCAGAGAGCATCTTAGCACGGGGCCACACGGGAATACCAAGCTCGCGAGCGCGCACGAGTTCAGGGTTGGAGTCCGGAATAGCGGTGGAGACAACAACCACGTCGGGCTTGACCTCGTCGATCGTGGCGGCCTCATGGCCCACATGCACCTTCACACCAGCGCGGGTAAGCTGGCGGATATAACGTGACGTCTTAAGGTCGGAGCCGGTAACGGCATAACCGCGCTCGTGCAGAACGAGGGCGATGCCGCTCATGCCGGCGCCGCCGATACCGATAAAGTGGGCGCTCTTAAACTCGGGCGCGGAGGTTGCAGTCTGGGAATCAGCCATGTGCTCGTGTACTCCTTGCGTAAACACTGCCTGTAACCCGTTAACTGTACCGCACCTACCGCATCAGCGCGAGGGCGACCGACGATATCCCGTCTAACTAACGCAAACCCTCTACCGCATCCGCCAGAAGAGCGGCGGCCCTATCCTGAGCCAGACCACGTGCCGCCTGACGCATGGCGTCGCGCGCCGCCGCGTCATCGACCAAGTGCAGCAGCTCATCGGCAAAGGCAGAACCGTCGATATCGGCATCGGCGCAGAGCACACCGGCCCCGGCGTCGACCAGATAACGGGCATTGGTGGTTTGGTGGTCGGCCGTCGCATGCGGATACGGCACGAGCACCGAGGGCACGGCGAGCGCAGCGATCTCGGCCACGCTCGATGCGCCCGAACGCGAGAGCACCAAATCGGCAGCAGCCAGAATATCGCCCATGTTGTCGATGTAAGGCTGGACGCGGTAACGCTCCGCCTCCTCGGGCGTCAGCGCCAAAGCGCGCTCGGTCTCCTCAAAGCCGTCGGCACCCGTCGAATGCAACACATAGAGGTTCTTGCGCGAAAGCAGCTCGTTTTTGAGCGAAACCACGCGCTCGTTGAGGTGCTGGGCGCCAAGTGAACCGCCAAAGACGAGCAGCAGCGTAGCGTCCTCGGGAACGTCAAGTGCCTTGCGGCCGCGAGCGCGATCGCCTTCGATTACCGAGCGACGTACGGGGTTGCCGGTCATGAGCACGTGGTCAGGGTCACCTTCGCGCTCAAAGACCGAACGCGCTGCCGGCACCGAGATGCACACGCGGGCGGCGTGGGAGTTCATCATCTTGTTGGCCAGGCCCGGAACAGAGTTCTGCTCATGCAGCAGATACGGAACGCCTGCGCCCTTGCACCACCCCAGCAGCGGAACCTCGACATAGGCACCAAAACCTATGGCGACATCGGGCTTGCAGGCTTTTGAAAAATGGTTACCGAGCGCGCGCTTCGCCTTATAGACACGCCACAGCGAGCTCAACGCCGTCCAAGGGCGAGAACGGTCGAAGCCCGTAACCGTAATCGGCACAAAATCGAACCCAGCCTCGGGAACCAGACGACCCTCGAGCTTGTGCGACTGACCCACAAATACAACGTGGTGGCCACGGTCACGCAGCTCCTCGGCCAAGGCGAGTGCGGGGTTGATATGTCCCGCCGTGCCGCCGGCTGCGATAGCAACGGTCATCTTATCGGTCATGGTAGTCCCTTCGTACACGCGGTCCCTGGTCGTCGGTGCGCAGACGCGCCGACGGGTCCGAGTTCAAATCGATTCGATTATATCCGCCGCCCGCGTTGCGAGGGCTGGGGCGCTGAGGACGACCTTGCGGAGCCATTCGCGGGCGTGGACGAGCTGCCGGCTCGGATGGAGAACCATCAAGAACGGTAAAGCCGCTACGCGAAGGTCGTTCACCGCGCACATGGGCCACGCCAGCGGTGCTCTCGTCCATAACGGCAAAGCTCTCGCGGCGACGGTCGTACTCATCGCGACGGGCGCTCTCATACGAAACGCGCAGGATCAGACCGGCGAGCATAAGCGACACGATAATCGACGAACCGCCGTAGCTAATAAACGGCAACGGTTTGCCCGTCATGGGAAACACGTTGAGGATGCCCAGCGCGTTAATCAAAAACTGCACCGCGAGAATGACCGCGGAGCCAGACGCCATAAGCGCGCCCCGACGATCGGTCGCCTGCTCGGCAATGCGAAACGCCGAGTAGATCAGCATCGCAAACACAAAGAAGAACAGCACGGTTCCGACAAAACCGACTTCCTCGCCAATGATGGCCAGGATGTAGTCATTGTGCGCCTCGGGAAGATACGAGTACTTCATGGTTGAGTTGCCGATGCCACGGCCGAACAGACCGCCCGAGGCAAAGGCCATGATGGCAAGCGTGGCCTGATAGCCGTCACCATACTCGTCGGCCCAAGGGTTCAAGGCAACCTGAATGCGCACCATACGGTACGGCTCTGCGACAAGCGCAATCACGATCACGAGAATGCCGAAGATTAGCACGCCGATGATAAATCTGGGGTCGAGACCCGCAAACAACGCCATGCACATGAGGGTCAACAGGATGATCAGGACAGTACCGAAATCGGGCTGGATAAAGATCAGAAAGAGCGAAATGCCCAGGTAGATGCCCATCTTGCGAAGGAATTCGTTGATGTTGCCACCGGGCGAAAAGAAGCGATCAAGCATGATGGCCGAATACGCAATGGCAAATGGCTTTAAAAACTCGGAAGGCTGGAACTGAATACCGGCGATGTTGAGCCAGCGCGTGGCGCCACGGCTGCCGCTGCCCACCAAGAACACCAGAAGCAGTAGCCCTATCATGCCGATAAGGAAGATCCTGAGCACATCCTCCCCAAACCAGCTGTCCGGCAAAACGCGCACGATGGCAATCAGCGCTAGAACACCGACCACGGCAAACGCGGCCTGTCGACCCAGAAAAAACGTCGCCGAGCCATTCTCGTGCAGCGCCTCGACCGAAGACGCCGAGTACACCATCAGCAGGCCAAAGCATACCAAGGTAAACAGGCAGGCCATGAATATCAAACGGGGGCGCATGATACGGGCGGGAACGCCGGCAATATAGCGTTCGCTAAACGACTGCCCGCCGCGGCTGGAACGCGGTGTGATGCGACGTGAGGAAGCACGGTCCGAGTCGGGCCTCCTCATACCTTGTCGGGGGCTCTCCTCTCTCACCGCAACCCCTATTCCATTTGTGATTTCGCTGTAGCGGCAAGCTGAGCCACGTAGTCCTTAAACACGCGGCCGCGCTCCTCATAGCCCGAGAACTCATCGAACGAAGAGCAGGCAGGAGAAAGTAAGATCACGTCACCACGACTCGAAAGCGAACGGGCAACGTCCACGGCGTCGCGCAGATCATCCGCCTGAGCGATATCCACATCGCCATCGACATCGGCCTCGTCCATAGCGGCGGTGAAGCGCTCGCGCGCATCGCCAAAGCAGACGACCGAGCGCACGTTGTCCATAACGACGCGCGCGAAGTCCGTGAGCGGCGTGCCCTTATCGTGGCCGCCGAGCAGCAAGATCACGTCGTCATCGGGAAATGCCGTCAGCGCCTTCTCGACCGCATCGGTGTTAGTCGCCTTGGAATCGTTGACGTAGCGCACGCCGTCAATCTCGCCACACGGCTCCACGCGGTGCTCGAGCGGCTGGAACGAGGCAAGACCGCGGCAGACACCATCAACATCGGCACCGACCGCCAAGGCAGCCGTGGCAGCGCACAGGGCATTGATAACATTGTGATGGCCCGAGATCTTGAGCTCGGATGTAGCGATGAGCGGGGTCTCGACGCCTTTCAGACGCACGATCATCTTGCCATCGCGCACAAAGGCGGCATCCTCGCCCTCAGGCTCGTCAAAGGCAACCTTGCAGATGCGACGACCCGGCGTGTAGATGTACTCATCGAACTCGTGAATGCCGGCGTCTTCAACGTCGACAACCACCAGATCGTCATCGACCATATTGTCAAACAGTTTGACCTTGGCAAGCGCATAGTTCTTATGGCTCTTATGCCAGCCCAAGTGGTCGGGAGTGATGTTGAGCAGCACCGCCACGCGGGGGTGGAGCTCGGTGGTCGTAGCAATCTGATAGCTCGAGAGCTCAGCCACAAACCACTCGTTGTGGGCTCGGCCGTCAATCTCGTTGACCGGCGGCTCGCCGATGTTGCCGACAGCAACGCTGGCCTCGCCGGCAGCCTTGAGCAGATAATCCGTCAGCGACGTGGTGGTCGTCTTGCCGTTGGTGCCCGTGATGGCAATCCAGTTATCGGGCGACAGACGATAGGCAAACTCGGGCTCGCCCATAATCTGGGCGGCATGATCGCGCCCGGCCTTAAAGAAGCCCGAGAACTCCGAGATGCCCGGGCACGTCACGCATACGTCATAGGCGCCCTCGACCTGTTCGGTCCCATAGACAAACGACGCACCAGCAGCCTCGAGCGCACGCGTGGCGTCATTGGGCTCAGAGGTGCCGCCGCCATACACGGTAACGGCGCTTACGCGCTCGGGATGTGCCAGCGCCCAGCGGGCGACATCGAGACCGGATTTGCCCTGACCCAAAACGAGCAGGCTAAAGACATCAGCAAGAGGCATGAAAGACCACTATCCCAACTGGAAGAACAGAGCAAGGCCAACGGCACCAAAGGCCGCAGCGATAATCCAAAAACGGATGACGACCTTGGTCTCGGCCCAGCCCTTCTTTTCGAAATGATGATGGATGGGCGCCATAAGGAAGACGCGCTTGTGCGTAAAGTGGAAGTAGACAACCTGAATCATGACCGACAGGGTCTCAACGATAAACAGGCCGCCGATGATGAGGGAGACGACCTCGGTGTTGGTCATGATGGACGTGCAGGCAAACGCGGCGCCCAGGGCAAGCGAGCCGGTATCGCCCATAAAGATGCTCGCCGGATAGCAGTTGAACCACAGAAAGCCCAAGCAGGCACCGGCACACGCGGTGCAGAAGATGGACAGGTTCACGTCTCCGTGCAAAAACGCCATGGCGGCCATGGCGAGCATGGCAATCATGGAGGTGCCGCCAGCAAGACCGTCAAGGCCATCGGTCAGGTTCACGGCATTAGAAAGACCGGCGATCATCAGCCAGCAAAAGACAATGTAGAGCCACGGGAACGAAAGGCCACAGATGGTGGTCGAAAGAACACCGAGGTCAATCGTCAGGCCGCCGGGAAAACGAATCTCGGGGGCGACGCCGCACCAGTTGACGGCAAGTACCGTAAAGGTGACACATATAATGGTTAGGCCGATCATCTTGGCATGAGGCGTCAGACCGAGCGAGCGCCCATGCGTAACGGAGGTCAGGTCGTCGATCAGGCCCAGCACGCCGGTCGCCAGCGTGGCGAGCAGCACGAGCACGAGCTCGGTAGTGAGCTTGCCCATCAGCAGGCAGGTCAGCGAGATCGCGACGAGGATGACAACGCCACCCATGGTGGGCGTTCCCTGCTTAACCAAATGACGCTTGGGGCCGTCGGCACGAACCTGCTGGCCGATACCCTCGACCTTGAGTAGCTTGATCCACCACGGCATGAGCAGCAGCGCAATGGCGGCGGCGATGCCAAGCCCCAAAAAAGCCTGATACGTTGGATACGAGGGATTGCCGAACATGGGCTAGCACACACCTTCCACAAAGCGGTCGAGCTCAACAAAGCGGGAACCCTTGACCAGTACAACATCATGTTTTTCAAGCGCGCCGCCCATGCGGTCGAGCACCTGCTGATAATCGGAGAACACTTGGATGCGGTCCTCGTCCATGCCCATCATGCGCGCGGCATCGGCCATAAGCTGGGCCAGCTCACCGCCCACGCACGCCAGCATGTCGAGCTTCTTGGCGGCGGCATAGGCGCCCACGAGCTCATGCATGCGAGGAGCCTCATCGCCCATCTCGCCCATCTCGCCCAGGATAGCCATGCGAGACCCCGTGCACGAAAGCGAGCACAGCAGATCGAGGCCAGCAGCCATCGATTCGGCACTGGCGTTATAGGAGTCATCGACGATGCGTGCACCGCTCTTGGCGCGCTTGATCTCCTGGCGGTGACCGGTGATCGTGAGGCCCCTAAAGGCAGCATCGATCTGCTCGGGCGTCACGCCCAAGCGATAGGCAACCGCGGCGGCCTTAACGGCATTAGGAACGGACTGCACGCCGGGGATGGCAAGCATGGTATCGATCGTCTCACCCTGGCCAAAATCGAGCGTAAAGACCGGACGGCCCTCGTCATCAACACGAACGTCGCGGGCACGGACCTCATCATCGTCCGAGACGCCGGCCAGCATCACGTCGATACCAGCAGGCTGGGCGAACGTATCGCGAATGAACGGCGTAAAGTCGTCCTCGCCGCCCAAAACCAGCAGCGGCAAGAAGTCGCCAGCGGCGCACATACCCTGGACAATCTCGGCCTTAGCGCGGGCGATGTTCTCGCGGCTACCCAAAATGCCGATATGAGAGGTGCCGATCTTGCTCACGATGGCAAGGTTGGGATTGGCGGACTGGGACAGGCGCTCAATCTCGTGGAAATGGTTCATGCCCATCTCGAGCACCAGGACCTCGGTATCGGCCGGAGCGGAAAGCACCGTGAGCGGCATGCCGATCAGGTTATTGAAATTGCCCCTGGTGGCCCAGACACGATAGCGCTTGGCGAGCACAGCGGCGAGCACGTCCTTGGTCGTCGTCTTGCCGATGGAACCGGTAATGCCAACGACCAGGCAGCCAAGCTCCAGACGGTACGCGTGCGCCAAACGCAGCAGAAACTCCTCGGGATCATCGGTCAGCAGGATGG
Organism: Collinsella sp. CLA-ER-H10; assembly: GCF_040092475.1. Taxonomy (NCBI): domain Bacteria; kingdom Bacillati; phylum Actinomycetota; class Coriobacteriia; order Coriobacteriales; family Coriobacteriaceae; genus Collinsella; species Collinsella sp. CLA-ER-H10. The sequence continues at coordinate 178,736 of NZ_JBBNLM010000001.1, read as the reverse complement.
CGCATCCTTTGTCCTGCGCCAGCGAGACCAGCTCGGCCTCGGGCTCACGCGTCATCACGACGGCGCCGGCACCCGACTGGACGGCACGGGAAGCAAAATCATTGCCGTCGACGTTTTCACCGGGAAAGGCGACGAAAATCGTCCCTTCCTCGACCTGGCGCGAGTCGATAACGCACCCGCGGCATACCCGATCGGCTTCTCCCGTCACGGTTCGGGCCCCTGTTGCGGCCGCGAGGTTGTTGACGGCGATCTCTATCATTGCAGCTCCCCTGTAAACCTAATAATGCTATCGGCGTATTGTATCCCAGCGCCGCACATGCGTGGTGCAGGGCATGTGAACACCCTCATATGGGACAACAAACAACGCCCCAAAGATTGTAACCCCCTACTTCGTGTGCGGGATACCCAGCACGTCGAGCGCGTTGGCCATAATGGACTGGAACGGCACCGCAGCGGCATCTGAGCCGCTCGGCGTTCCGTCGAGCGTGATATAGCACAGCACCTTGGGCGATTGTGCCGGTGCAAAGCCCATAAAGGACGACATGTAGTTCTCCTTGAGGTAGCCGCCGTTCTCGTCGGCACGTTCGGCCGTACCGGTCTTACCCGCCACGTCATAGCCGTCAACCGCGCCGCCAACGCCCGTTCCCTCGGACACGACCGTCTGCATGCACGATGTCACCTGGGATGCGGCGTCCTCCGAAATCGCACGCTCGCCTTCGCCCCAGTCCTTCTCGTCGCCTTTGCTGGACTTATAGAAGTGCGGTGTCATCATCACGCCGCCGTTGGCGATGCCGCCCACGGCGCGTGCGATCTCAATCGGCGAGACGGACAGCGCCTGTCCAAAGCTCATCGAGCCCAGCGTGGCGCCGTCATACTGGTCACGCTCCTTGACGATACCCAGGCTCTCGCCCGGAAAATCGACACCAGAGCTGTGACCGATGCCCCACTTGTCCACATAAGCGGCAAAGTCATCGGCACCGATCTTGCGCCCCACCAGGACAAAGCCCACGTTGGACGAACGGCGCATCATCTCGCGCACATCCATGGTCATGGCGTAGTCGCGCTTGTCGGCATCGGTGACGGTATCGTCGCCCACCTTGATGCTCGCCGGCACCTCAAACGACGTACTCGATCGCACGACGCCCAAGTCGAAGCCGGCGCCCGCCACGAGCGTCTTAAAGACCGAGCCGGGCTCGTAGGCGTCGGTGACCAGGCGCAAGTTCATATCCTCGGTCTTGGCGTTTTCCAGATTGGTCTGGTCGTAAGTCGGATACGAGCAGGCTGCCAAGATCTCGCCTGTCGTAGGATCGGTGACCAGCGCCGAGCCGTTCTTGGCCTTAGTCTTCTCAACTGCCTCTGCCAGGGCATCCTCGGCCGCACGCTGGATATTGACGTCGAGCGTCGTCACGATATCAACGCCGTCGACCGCAGCCACCTTTTTATAGGCACCGCCCGCGATATAGCTGCCGTCCCTCGCGCGCTCGCGTACGAGAGAACCGTTCGTGCCGGTCAGAAGCTTGTTGTATTGCTTTTCGAGACCCGTCAAGCCATCGTTGTCCACATTCACTACACCCAGCACCTGCGATGCCAGATTGCCGTATGGATATACGCGCTTCATGGCCTGCTCAAAAAGCACACCGGGCAGGTTCTTCTTCTCCAGCGTCGCAGCATCGTCTTCGTCCACCTGGCGCTTGATATACACCCAGGTTCCATCGGACTCAACGAGCTTGCGGCAGGTCTTTTTATCGATTCCAGTTGCCTTGACCAGCGCCGACACCGTCTTGTCAACGTCCTCGACAAGCTGCGGGTTCACGGCGATGTTGCGACATTCGACCGACGACGCCAGCACGTTACCGTTGCGGTCGTAGATGGTGCCACGTTTGGCATAGAGGGTCTGCGCAAGCAGGCGACGCGCATCGGCACGCTCGCGCAGTTTATCGGCTTCGACAACCTGATAGTCGGCAAGGCGAAAGACGCCCAAGCCCAAGCCAAGCCCAATGAATCCCATGACGGCTTTGCGGCGAGGCAGAGGCGTGCCTGTGAGCCATTCGGTCGGCGAACTCTTGCGCGACCTGGTGTTATGCACTTGAGGGCCGCCCGAGCCGCGAAGTCGCGACGCCGGGTCGTTGCCACGGGACCGCCCGGCGTTGTAAGATTGCCGACCCGTTCCTTGATAACCAGAACGTCCCCGCGACGAGGGACGTCCAGAACCGCGGCCCCTATCGGAACCGCGGCGATAGTCATTTGTCATACTCAGCTACCGTCTTGCTACTGAGCGGTCGCGGTCGCGTTGGCGCCCGCGGCTGCATCCTGCGAAAAGTCAAGTGTAACGCTCTCGCTGGGCTCCACCATGCCATAAGCGCCCGCAAGGTCGCGAATGCGCGTGTCGGCGCCATAGACCGAATGCATGACCTCCAGGTCGGAGCTCTCATCGGTCGCCTTTTCGAGCGTGTTGGTAAGCTCGGCGTTGCTGTTGAGCACCTGGGCCGTAACGCCGGCGAGCGCCACGCGGGCGACGCCGATCGTCATGAAGATAGCCGCAATGATGCAAAACGTTTTAAGAACGCTCATGAAAACCGGGCTTACCGCCTGGTTTGCCTGACGGCCCGCGCCCGTGTAGACATCAAAGCGCGGCGTGCGCTGCTCACGGGGAGCAACGGGGGCCTGCGGCGTCTCACGATAGGCGGGCATGGCGTTCATATCATAGGCGAGTGCTGCGCTTGAAGTGTTGTAGCCCATGATATGCCGCCTCCCATCCCGAGTACGTTGGTAGTGTGTTTAAGCTTCGTTTATGGTGCGAGCGGGAGGTCCAATATCGCGCGGTCGCGCCTACAGACGCTGCGCCACGCGGATTTTGGCTGATCTCGCCCGAGGGTTGCGCTCAACCTCATCAGGCTGGGCAACCAGGGGTTTGCGGGTGATGACCTTGAGTATCGGCACGTTGCCGCACACGCACACCGGAATCTCCGGCGGACACGTGCACCCCTGGCTCATCTCCTTAAAGTGGTTCTTTACGATACGGTCCTCGAGCGAGTGATACGAGATGACGCAGATACGTCCGCCCGGGTTGAGCCACCTGGTGGCGGCATCAAGCCCTCGTTCGAGCACATCGAGCTCGTGATTGACCTCGATGCGAATGGCCTGGAAACTTTTCTTGGCCGGGTGTCCACCATGCCGACGAGCGGCAGCCGGGATACCCGCCTTGATGATCTCGACAAATTGGCCGGTGGTTTCGATCGGTTCTTGCTCGCGGCGGCGCACGATCTCGCGCGCGATCTGCGAGGCGAACTTCTCTTCGCCGTAGACGCGTAGAATCCGGGCGAGGTCGTGTTCGTTATAGGTGTTGATGACCTCAGCTGCGTTTAAGGTGTTATTACCCGGATCCATCCGCATGTCCAATGGGGCGTCCTCGTTATACGAAAAGCCCCTGCCAGGGATATCGAGTTGCGGCGACGAAACGCCCAAATCGAACAGGAAGCCATCGACCCCGGGCACCTCGGCCGAGCAAAGCAGCTCGTCCAAGTCGCCGAAGTTGCCCTTCAGCAGCCGGTGCGGAACGCCGGGAACCTCGCGGTCCAGACGGGCGCCAGCGGCCTCGAGGGCCATGTCGTCCTGATCGACGCCGAGCAAAAGGCCCGTCTCCCCCACCTGCGCGGCCATCTTTACCGAATGGCCGGCACCGCCAAGGGTGCAATCGCAGACAACGGAGCCGCTCTTTAGCCGCAGCGACTCAAGCACTTCGCCGAGCATGACAGGTTCATGCCGATATTCTTGTGTCAAGATCCCACGCTCCATCCGTTACCCGTGCCTTGCCCTTACGAGAAGAAGAGGTCCAGCAGGGCCTCATCGTCATCGTCCTCATCGGCCGCGGCGCGATCCCAAACCTCAAGGTGGTCGTAGTTGCCCACAACCGTGACCTCGCGGTCGAGGTTCGCCTGCTTGCGGAGAGACTCGGAAAGACCGATACGACCGGCGCTGTCCACGTCCATCGACGTGGTGCGCTTGTTGATCGCCCTCATGAGCTTCTGGTCATTAATGTCACGCGGGTTAAAACCCTCGTGGCCCTCACGACCCGCGAAGAGTCCTTCGACCCACTTATCGAAGGCCTCGGCAGAGAACACGTACAGAGCATCGACATCCAGGGCTTTGAACACGCGAACGTGCTCTCCAAGCTCCTCGCGAAGGGGTGCAGGCAGGGACAGACGACCTTTTGCATCGAGATTGCGCTCGTATGCACCAGTCATTCCCATGTGCGCCCTCCCCTCGGTTACTCAGATGGCACGTACGCGGGGAACCACCCCGCCTGTCGACGTCATCAATAATATGGTGAACCGCCCCATTTTTCAACACCTTTCCCCACCCCTTCCCCCACCCCGCCCCACCACTCCACTCACCATATATTGCAAAACACCCCCAAGCATATGTTCGAAAACACAATATGTTGTGTTTGCAGCAACGGCGGGATGCCACCTGTAGAACCACACCCGCGAACCTCAACCTTCAAGTTGACCTTGAGGCGATTTTTACGTCCCTTTACATGCCGTTCACATCGCCCCCAAACTCCCCCACCCACGGTACACACGGCCCACCACCGCGTCGGTGTCTGGCGAAAAATGGGACGGGCCCCAGATTGCCCATGCGCGCAAAAGTGCGTCTCGGCAATCTGGGGCCCGTCCCATTTAATATTTATAAATATGCAGGTCAGCGAGGTGCTAGCGATGTGCTAGCGGATGCGCCGCCAGATAGACCTCGGTCAGTTGCGTTCGGTCGACATGCGTGTAGACCTGCGTGGTCGAAATATCGGCATGGCCCAAAATCTCCTGCAGCACACGCAGGTCGGCACCGCCCGCGAGCATGTGGGTAGCAAAGGAGTGGCGCAAGGTATGGGGATGGAGCCCCACCAGCCCCACCTGACGCCCATACCGCTCGCATATCGCATGCACGGCCTGGCGCGACAGACGGCGGCCGTTCTTATTTAAAAAGACCGCCGAGGTCTCGGTTCCGCGCGCATGGGCCGCCAAGCGAGAACGCCCCTCAGTTACATAGAGCGTCAGAGCTCGCGCCGCGCTTCCCACCAGCGGTGACAGGCGTTCCTTTGAGCCCTTACCGCGAACGAGCACAAAGCCATCGTCGATATGGATATCGCCCACATCGAGCCCCACCAACTCGCTCACACGTAAACCGCATCCGTAGAGCACTTCCAAGATGGCATGGTCGCGCAAGCCCATCTCGCCCTCGGGGAAGTCTTGATCGAGCAGCGCCGAGACATCCTCCACCGATAGATACTCCGGCAAACGCTCAGCCTTTTTAGGCAGGCGCAACGCCGCCGTTGGATTTTGGGCCACAGCCCCATCGCGCACCAAAAAGGCATGCAGGCCCTTCACGGCCGCAAGCGCACGCTCCACCGAGGCATCGGAATAGCCCCCATCGCGACGGTCGGCAACAAAGCCCTCCACGACCTGACGGGTCACCTCTTCAAAAGACACAATACCCGCCCGCTCCAGATAGGCGCAGTACGTCGTCAGGTCACGACGATAGGCCGCAATCGTGTTGCGCGCCAAACCCCGCTCGACCGCGAGGTAATCGAGATACTCCCCCGCCGCCACGGCGAGCGACGAGGGAGTAGCTTCGGTATGTTCCTTATTCGCCGGCACCCTTAGTCCGTAGCGAGGTTCATGGGCGTCACCTGCAGACGGTCGACACCCTCGTGCTGGCCGATCGAAGCGCGCACGAACTCGCGGAACAGCGGCTGCGGGTTGGTCGGGCGGCTCTTGAACTCGGGATGAGCCTGGGTTGCCACATACCACGGATGCACGTCGCGCGGCAGCTCGACCATCTCGACCAGGCGCTCGTCGGGCGACAGACCCGAGATAACCAAACCGGCGTCCTCGAGCTGGTCACGGAAGGCGTTGTTGAACTCAAAGCGGTGACGGTGACGCTCGTAGACGAGCTCCTCGCCATATGCCTCGCGAGCAAGGGTATCGGCGGCGAGCTTGCACGGATAGGCGCCCAGGCGCATGGTGCCGCCCTTCTCGGTCACGTCCTCCTGCGAGCTCATCAGATCGATGACGCTAAACGGGCCGTCCGGATCGAACTCGGAGGAGCTGGCGCCGGCAAGGCCGACGACGTTGCGGGCGAACTCGCACACGGCCACCTGCATACCCAGGCAAATGCCCAGATACGGAATCTTGTGCTCACGGGCAAACTCGGCCGCGAGGATCTTGCCCTCCAGGGCGCGCTTGCCAAAGCCGCCGGGGACCAGGATGCCCGAGGCGTCGCCCAAAACCTCAGAGACATTCTGCTCGTCGAGGCTCTCGCCGTCGACCAGCTGGACGTCCACATGGCGATCGTAGAAGACGCCCGCATGGTGCAGGGCCTCGATAACCGACAGGTACGCATCGGGCAGCTGCGTGTACTTACCCACGACGGCAATCTTCACCTTGTCGGCGTGATGGTTGGCGTGATTCTGTTTGCGCAGGAACTCGTTCCACTCGCTCATGTCGCGCTCACGCGGGTCCAGACCCAGGCGTTCGCAAATGCGCAGGTCAAAGTCCTGCTCGGCAAGCAGCTGCGGAACATCGTAAATGCTCGCGCAGTCCTCGTTGGTAAAGACGCAATCGGTGTCGACGTCGCAGAAGCTTGCGATCTTTCCGCGGATAGCGTCATCGATATGGTGGTCGGAGCGCAGCACGATGATATCGGGCTGGATGCCAAAGCTGCGGAGCTCCTTGACGGAATGCTGCGTGGGCTTGGTCTTGACCTCGTGGGCGGCGGCGATATAGGGAACGAGCGACACGTGGATGTAGCAGACGTTCTCGGGGCCGGCCTCCTTGCGGTACTGGCGGATGGCCTCGACAAACGGCTGCGACTCGATGTCGCCGATCGTGCCGCCCAGCTCGGTGATGACTACATCGGAGCCGGTCTGCTCCTCGATGCGGCGGAACTTGTCCTTAATGGCATTGGTGACGTGAGGAATCACCTGCACGGTACCGCCCAAAAAGTCGCCGCGACGCTCGCGGGCGATCAAGCTCTTATAGATGGCGCCGGTCGTAAAGTTGGAATCGCGGGTCAGGTTCTCATCAATAAAGCGCTCGTAATGACCCAGGTCCAGGTCGGACTCGTAACCATCCTCGGTAACGAAGACCTCACCATGCTGGAAGGGGCTCATGGTACCGGGGTCGACGTTCAGATACGGGTCGGCCTTCTGCATCGTTACTTTGTAGCCACGCGACTTGAGCAGACGGCCCAGCGAGGCCGCGGTGATACCCTTGCCCAGGGACGAAACCACGCCACCGGTTACGAACACATGCTTGGTCATATTGAGTTACCTGCGCTTCCCGTAGAAGTTGTTTATCCACATCTTACGGGTCTTCATTGTAATACTCGCGCCGCGGACCGTTCGCAATTTTTCTCGCGTGCGATTGCATTTCTCAATCTTGAAACAAAACGCCGCCCGGTTTCCCAGGCGGCGTCGCTATGGCAAGGGTTACATGCTGCTATCGATCAGCAACCTCGTCCTCAAGCATTTCTTGAACGAGCATGCCGGTACGGACGCCCTCAAGATACCACTCGCCACGTTCGGTGAGGCAAATGCCATTTGCAAGCTGACCGCCGTCGTCGCTATAACGCGAGACGACATCAATCATGCCTTCGGAATCCAAGCGATCGATTGCGGCGCGGGCACGATACGGCGAAACCCCCACGCGCTCGGCAAGCGTTTTGCGCGAGAAACCATACGGCCCGCCATTGTCTTCGGTTTGCTGGTCGATCTCCATCAACACCAGCACCTCGACACGCTTCATATCGTTGACACTCGCACGACCCTTGCCCGCCATAGCAGCCTCCTCAAACCGAGCACGAGCATCTAACGCGCCGTGCGCGACCGACACACCTCACGATGGCAGGTAATATCCATCATGCGGCATCCCGCTAAGGATGAAACAGTTACGGTTATTGTATACCGCTCTAATTGTTTCTAGGCAGGTAAACGGCTATTTTTCGCCGAAATAGGCGCTTTATTGATCAAAAAGCCGTACCGGGCGCTAACCCGATACGGCCAAATGCAATGCAATTACCGCAGTGCTTCAAACTTAGCGATGGAAGAAACCGCGGCGCTCAAACTTGGGCTCGCAGCACACGTTGATACCCAGTTTGCGCAGTACTGTCTCGTCCGTCGGCGAGATAATCACGCTAAAGAAGGCATCGCAACCGCGCAGCTGCTCCAGGCCCGAAAGGACGCGAGCGGCCGTCTCACTCGTGGCCGAGGTGATCGACAGCGCCATAAGCGTCTCGTCGGTGTGGAGGCGCGGGTTTTTGCTGCCCAGAAAATGCGTCTTGAGCTTGCTGATGGGCTCGATCGCCTCATCGCTAATGACCTCGAGCTCAAGGTCGACGCCCGAGACATGCTTGAGGGCGTTCATGATGAGCGAACTTGCGGCGCCCAGGCGCGTGGAGGTCTTACCGGTCACCACGGAGCCATCGGGCATGACCATGGCACCCACGGGACCACCCGTCAGCTGCTCCCTGGTGAGGGCCGCCGAGCGCGCCGGTGAGTAGTTCTTATCGATGCCGGCTTTCTTCATAATAATCTTGAGACGGTCGACTTGCTCATCGCCCACGCCGGTACGGCGCACATTTTCGACCGCGGTAAAGTAGCGGCGGACGATCTCCATCTTGGAAGCGTCGCGGCAGGCATCGTCATCGGTGATGGCAAAGCCGACCATATTGACGCCCATGTCCGTAGGGCTCTGGTAGGGGCTCTTGCCCAGGATCTTTTCCATCAGGGCACGGACTACCGGGAAGGCCTCGACGTCGCGGTTGTAGTTGACCGTGGTCTTGTTGTAGGCCTCGAGGTGGAACGAATCGATGATATTGGCGTCGTCGAGGTCAGCCGTGGCGGCCTCGTAGGCAATATTGACCGGATGCGTCAGAGGAAGATTCCAGACCGGGAAGGTCTCGAACTTGGCATAGCCGGCGGCGGTACCGTGCTTATGCTCGTGATACAGTTGCGAGAGGCAAGTGGCGAGCTTGCCCGAGCCGGGGCCGGGCGCCGTCACGACAACGAGCGGACGCGTGGTCTCGACAAACTCGTTCTTGCCGTAGCCATCGTCGGACACGATCAGATCGACATCGTGCGGATACCCCTCGATGGGATAGTGCAGCTTGGCGGGAATACCGAGCGCGTTCAGGCGGTTGCGGAACACATCGGCAGCAGGCTGGCCGGCGTACTGGGTGATGACCACAGCCGCGACGGCAAAGCCGTTGCCGCGGAACAGGTCAACCAGGCGCAGCACATCCTCGTCATAGGTAATGCCAAGGTCACCACGAGCCTTGTTTTTCTCGATGTGGTTCGCGTTGATCGCGATGATAACCTCGACATCGTCGGCGATGCTCTTGAGCATGCGGAACTTGCTGTCCGGTTCAAAACCCGGCAGCACGCGGCTCGCATGATAGTCATCGAACAGCTTACCGCCAAACTCCAAATAGAGCTTGCCACCAAACTGCGAGATGCGCTCCTTAATATGAGCAGCCTGCAGCTCGATATACTTCGCGTTGTCGAAACCCTGGCGCATATATGGCTCCCGTCCCGTTTCCATTTAATGTTCTAGGCGATTATAACGGAGCCCGCCCTCCCCGATACCCAAACCATCAACAGGCACCAACCAAACACGCCCACCGCAACCACCGGGGACCCAGGATGGCTAATTTGAGGCGGGGAACAAGTCGCTCAGTACCAACGATGGCAGCGCCGCAGGTTGAGCATAAGCCAGCGAAAGCCCGCCAGAGCGAGCAAGGTGACGTGAAAGAGGAGGGCATAGGCCTTTTGGCCATGCCCGACGATTGAGCTTCAGATTGCCGCTCTGGCGGGCTTGCAGCGTCGAGTGGTTCCGGCGTTTGGTAAAACGCCGGAACACAAGAGCGCCCCCTCCCGCGCACGGAACGGGAGGGGGCTAAAGGTAGGAGTCTACCGGTGGGTTGACCCCACCGGACAGACGATGACCAGATGATCCTTTACAGGATCGTCAAGGTTTCCGTGGGGTACCCGTTGGGTACTTAGAGCAACACGCAGGCGACGGTCAGGATGATGGCGCAGACGACGGAGAGCGCGACGATGAGCTTAAGGGCAAACTTGAGCCAGGTCGTCCACTCGATCTTGGCCAGGGCGAGACCGCCCATGATGGCGCCGGAGGTCGGGGTGAACAGGTTCACGACACCGATGGCGGCGGAGAAGATCATGACCATGACCTCGGGCGAGAAGCCGAGCTTAACAGCCAGCGGTCCCATGATGGGCATGGAGACGGTAGCCATACCGGAGGTCGAGGGGATCAGGAAGGACAGGCCGAAGTAGACCAGGAAGCTCATGGGAGCGAAGATCACGCCGGACAGGCCAGCCAGGGCATTGGCGGCAGCGTCAAGGACGAAAACGTCGAGGCCGGTGTTAGCCATGAGGACGGAGATACCACGGGCGAGGGCGATGACGAGAACAACGGACATCATGTCGGCAGCGCCGGTGATGAAGGTGTTAACGATCTGCTTCTCGGACAGGCCACCGATGATACCGATCAGGACGGCCATGAGGAAGAACCAGGTGGAAGCCTCGTCGAAGTACCACTGGCCAATGGGCAGGCCGGTGATCAGGGCAGACCAGCCCTGGACGACGGCGTTACCGTCGGCGTCGTAGACGGCGCCAGCGTCGAAGAAGTTGGCGACGCCCTCGTTGAGGTCGGCCAGCGGAATGAAGCCGACGATCATGACGACGAAGGTGAAGGCGAAGGCAATCAGAACACCCTTCTGACGACCGGTGAGCTTGACCTCCTTGTGGACCTCGGAAGCAGCCTTGCCGTGAGCCTCTTCGGCGTCCTTGAGCTCCTGCATCGACAGGATGGTGGAACCCTTGTCAGCCTTGACCTTCTTGGCATAGTTCATCACGAAGAAGATGGACATAGCGGTAGTGACAATCCACAGGACGGCACCGAGGCCGATGATGATGGACTGGTTGACCTCAATGCCAACGCCGGTCAGAGCGTCGACGGCAGCGCCGACGGCGAACGGGTTAACCGTGGAGCCCAGGCAGCCGCAGCCAGCGCCGAGCAGGACGGTAGCGGCACCGACCATGGGGTCGAAGCCAGCGGCCATCATGGTAGCGGCGAGCAGGGCGTAGAAGGGAACGGTCTCCTCGCACATACCATAGGTGGTACCACCGAGGGAGAAGATGAGCATCAGCACGGGAATGAGCATAATCTCGTTGCCCTTAAGCTTCTGCACCAGAACGGCAATGCCGTTGTCCAGGGCGCCGGTCTCGGTCATCATGCCGAGGAAGCCGCCCAGGATCATAACGAAGAGGCAGACGGGCAGAGCGTCAGCGAAGCCCAGGATCGGGGCGGTGCAGAAATCGCTCAGGCGGGCTGCGGTAACCGCGCCGCCGGACGTGCCGGAGACGATAACGGTAATCACTGCAACAATTGCCAGCAGAGCTAGAAGAATGGTGAACGATGAAGGCATACCGCGCTTTTTCTTAGCGGTCTCAGTCATGGTTCTCATCCCCCCTTCATAAATCATTTAACTTTCTCGCGCGAAGCGGATCTTCCGTGCCGTGCCCACCGCCCGACGCGAGATATTTACCAGACAAAGCCGCTCGGGTGTGCAGCAAGACACCCCGAGCGAGATGCTAGATGCTCTTACTTGAGCGTGGCGTACATGACAGCCTTAATGGTGTGCATGCGGTTCTCGGCCTCGTCGAAGACCTTGGAAGCGGGGCTCTCGAAGACCTCGTCGGTGACCTCCTGCTCGGTGATGCCGAACTGCTCGCACTTCTCGGCGCCAATCGTGGTGTTGGTGTCGTGGAAGCTGGGCAGGCAGTGCAGGAAGATGGCACCCGGGTTGGCCATAGCCATGACCTCGGAGGTGACACGATACGGGGTGAGCTGAGCGATGCGCTCGGCCCAGACCTCGTCGGGCTCGCCCATGGAGACCCACACGTCGGTGTAGATAACGTCGGCACCGGTGACGCCGTCCTTGACGTCGGTGGTCAGCTTGATGGTGCAGCCGTTGGCCTCGGCGATGGGCTTGCAGGCCTCGATGACGTCGTCGGCGGGCATGCACTCCTCGGGGCCGCAGGCCACGAAGTTCATGCCGAGCTTGGAGCAGACAACCATGAGGGAGCGAGCGACATTGTTCTTGCAGTCGCCCATGAAGACGAGGGTCTTGCCCTTGATGTCGTAGTTGAAGTTCTCCTGGACGGTCAGGATGTCGGCAAGCATCTGGGTGGGGTGCCACTCGGTGGTCAGGCCGTTCCACACGGGCACGCCGGACTTGGCAGCGAGCTCCTCGACGTCGTCCTGGGCAAAGCCACGGAACTCGATGCCGTCATACATGCGGCCGAGAACGCGGGCGGTGTCCTCGATGGACTCCTTCTTGCCCATCTGCGACGAACCGGGATCGAGGTAGGTGACGCCCATGCCCAGATCCATGCCACCGACCTCGAAGGCGCAGCGGGTACGAGTGGAGGTCTTCTGGAAGAGCAGAACGATGTTCTTGCCCTCGAGATAGCGGTGCGGAACGCCAGCGCGCTTCATGTCCTTGAAGTTCTTGGAAAGCTTGAGCAGGTACTCGATCTCCTCGGTGGAGAGGTCGAGGAGCTTGAGGAAGCTACGGCCGGAGAGGTTAACACCCATGGTTCGTTTCCTTTCGAAAAAATGAATTACGTAAGTATTAGTGTTGCCCGTTTGACGGGCGAAACCGGTGCGGTTGTAGGGGGACCGCACCGGAAACGGAAAGACTTAGAGGTCCTCGCGCCAGAAGGGCATGCTCATGCAGCGCGGGCCGCCGCGGCCGCGGGAGAGCTCGGCGGAGGGCACGACGAGAAGGTCCAGGCCCTCCTTGTACAGCACGTCGTTGGTGACGGTGTTGCGGGCGTAGACGCAGATCTTGCCGGGCTCGACGCACAGGGTGTTGGAGCCGTCGTTCCACTGCTCGCGGGAGGCCGCGATCGGGTCGCCGCCGCCGCAGGGGATCAGCTTGACCTGGTCGACGCCGGTGGCGTCCTCCAGGACGTGCTCGAGGGTGTCCTCGATCAGGCGGATGTTCACGTCGCCCGGGTTCTTGCCGGCGGTCAGCTCGTAGACGCGCAGGGTGCCCATGATGGCGGGGTGGATCGTGAACTTATCGACGTCGATCTGGGTGAAGACCGTGTCGAGGTGCATGAAGGCGCGCGAGACCGGGATGTCGAAGGCCAGGATGCGCTCGACCTTGGAGTCGGAGTTCCAGAAGATGTTCTGGGCCATGACGTCGATGGCCGCGGCCTGGGTGCGCTGGGAGATGCCGACGGCGAGGGTCTTCTCGTTGATGTTCAGCACGTCGCCGCCCTCGGTGTGGAACTGGCAGTCGCGGCGGAAGTACAGGGAGACGTCCTTGTAGTCGGGGTGGTACTTGAAGACGTACTTGCCGTACAGGGTCTCGCGGTTGCGGGTGACCGAGTACATGCGGTTGAGGTTGACGCCCTCGCCGACGACCGCGAACGGGTCGCGGGTGAAGTAGAGGTTGGGCATCGGGTCGATGATCAGGTCGGACTCGGACTCGGAGTTGACCAGGGAGTCGAGGGTCGTGGACGCCGTGAGGGGCATGTCGATCTCGGCCTTGGTCATGCCGGCCATGGTCTTCTTGACGAACTCGAGGTTGTCCTCGATGGAGTCCAGCTTCTCGCGGACGATCTGCGGCATGTGCTGGCCGCGGATGCCGGCCTCGGCGATGTACTGGTCGGTGAACTCGGCGCGGGCGCCGGGGACCTGGTCGAACACCTCGGCGACGAGGTTCTCGAGGTAGAGGACCTCCACGCCCTGGTCCCTCAGGATCTGGGCGAAGGTGTCGTGCTCCTGCTGTGCGACCTCCAGGAACGGGACGTCGTCGAACAGGAGTCGCTCGAGCTCGTCGGGCGGCAGGTTGAGGAGCTCGTCGCCGGGACGGTGCAGGCAGACCTTCCTGAGCTTGCCGATCTCGGAAGGCACGTGCAGACCTTTCGTCATGGCCTCCTACCTTTCTTTCGGGCCCCTGTCAGGGCCGATTCGTTAGCGCCCCTCCGTGTGAGGCGTTATTGCTGACGACATATTTATATCCAAAATCAGTTCATACTTCCACCTCGCCCCCGAACGGTTTTATATGAGGGGTGAACGGCATACACATATACTTCACGCATGGCACACTTTGATTTAATAAAGTTTATTTACGTGCTTAAACGCGTTTTCAATCCAAATAACAAATGGAACTTAACTTTATTAAACCACCCTCAAATTGCATATTTCCAATAAAGCTATGAATAGAATTAGCGATTCATACCGCGTCTCAACCATTTTCATTTTTATTCAGAAAAAAGTTTGTCCTATTCATTTCTGGTAACAAATTACCGTTTACCAGACGCTTGATACCGTTCACCGGAAGCTCAGTATAAGGCCCATCGGATACCGGCTCGCCTTACGGCCTCATTTGTAACAACTTGACTTCTCGGTATAGAAAAACAGACCCGCTCCCCTCTTGGGAAACGGGTCAGTTATCGATAATCGTAGACAGATTTGAGCGGCTTTGAGAGCCGTCGGAATCCTAGCGATCGAACACCGCCAGTGCCTCGCCCAAAAGCCTCAGACCCTCGCGCAGAACGTCCTCGCTCGCGCAGTAGCCCAGGCGTGCGCCGCAGGGAAGCTCAAAGCGGCTACCGGGAACCAACAGCACTCCCCTCTCGGCCAGCAGGCGCTTGCAGAACTCCTCGTCGTCCTCGGGAATATCAAGCTTGATAAACGAGGTAGACACGCCCTGCGGGGCCGTCCAGGAAACGCGATGCTGCGTATCAATCCAAGCCTGCGCGATATCGCGGTTTCCAAACACGATCTTGCGGTTGCGCTCGAGGATCTTGTCCTTGTGCTTGAGCACATAGGTCGCCAGGGCGTCGTTGAACACGCCGCCGCAAATCATGGTGTAGTCGCGGTACGTGCGAATGCGGTTAGATACCTCTTCGTCTGCCACAACCCAGCCCACGCGGGCCGCGGGCGTCGAATAGGTCTTGGACACCGAGTTGGTGACGATGGCCTTCTCGTACACATCGGCCATCGACAAAAAGTCCTCAGTGTTCTCAAGCGGCAGGTACACCTCGTCGCACAGCACATAGGCGCCAACCGAGCGGGCAATCTCGGCGATCTGGCCGAGCGTATCGGCATCAAGCACCGTACCTATGGGATTCGATGCGTTATTGATGCAAATGAGCTTGGTGTTGGGGCGAACGAGGCGCTTGAGCTGTTCGATATCGGGTTTCCATCCGAGCTCCTCGCAAAGCTCCCAATACTCAACCTCGGCGCCGAGTGTACGCGGGATCTCATAGAGCGGCGCATAGGTGGGCCACTCGGCAATCACATGGTCGCCGGGCTCGACCACGGCCATGATGGCGTTGAGGTTGGCACCCGTGCAGCCATTGGTCTGCAGAATATGATCGGGATTGACCTCGCGACGATACAGCTTGGCAACCTCGGCCTTAAACTCCGGCGAACCCTCAATCCAGCCGTAGTTCATTTTCTCGCGGTCCAGGCGCTCGTAGAACGTGGCGCCATCTTGGGCGTCGAGCGCGCGCAGCTCGCCCATGGTAAGCGAGGAGATTGTCGACTGGGCGATATCCCACGTAGCGCTCTTCTCCCAAACGTTAAGCCATTCCTCAACGCCGATTGTCTTGATGTCCATGGCCAAGCTCCTTACAAAAGCAGTCATCCAATCGTGTTGACGTTCCTCATACAAGAATGGGGCGGTGCGAAAACCCGCACCGCCCCAATGGGAGACATCTATTGGCAGCTAGATGTATGTATTAAGACCTATACGGGTCCTTGAAGACCTTAGAGGTCCTCGCGCCAGAAGGGCATGCTCATGCAGCGCGGGCCGCCGCGGCCGCGGGAGAGCTCGGCGGAGGGCACGACGAGAAGGTCCAGGCCCTCCTTGTACAGCACGTCGTTGGTGACGGTGTTGCGGGCGTAGACGCAGATCTTGCCGGGCTCGACGCACAGGGTGTTGGAGCCGTCGTTCCACTGCTCGCGGGAGGCCGCGATCGGGTCGCCGCCGCCGCAGGGGATCAGCTTGACCTGGTCGACGCCGGTGGCGTCCTCCAGGACGTGCTCGAGGGTGTCCTCGATCAGGCGGATGTTCACGTCGCCCGGGTTCTTGCCGGCGGTCAGCTCGTAGACGCGCAGGGTGCCCATGATGGCGGGGTGGATCGTGAACTTATCGACGTCGATCTGGGTGAAGACCGTGTCGAGGTGCATGAAGGCGCGCGAGACCGGGATGTCGAAGGCCAGGATGCGCTCGACCTTGGAGTCGGAGTTCCAGAAGATGTTCTGGGCCATGACGTCGATGGCCGCGGCCTGGGTGCGCTGGGAGATGCCGACGGCGAGGGTCTTCTCGTTGATGTTCAGCACGTCGCCGCCCTCGGTGTGGAACTGGCAGTCGCGGCGGAAGTACAGGGAGACGTCCTTGTAGTCGGGGTGGTACTTGAAGACGTACTTGCCGTACAGGGTCTCGCGGTTGCGGGTGACCGAGTACATGCGGTTGAGGTTGACGCCCTCGCCGACGACCGCGAACGGGTCGCGGGTGAAGTAGAGGTTGGGCATCGGGTCGATGATCAGGTCGGACTCGGACTCGGAGTTGACCAGGGAGTCGAGGGTCGTGGACGCCGTGAGGGGCATGTCGATCTCGGCCTTGGTCATGCCGGCCATGGTCTTCTTGACGAACTCGAGGTTGTCCTCGATGGAGTCCAGCTTCTCGCGGACGATCTGCGGCATGTGCTGGCCGCGGATGCCGGCCTCGGCGATGTACTGGTCGGTGAACTCGGCGCGGGCGCCGGGGACCTGGTCGAACACCTCGGCGACGAGGTTCTCGAGGTAGAGGACCTCCACGCCCTGGTCCCTCAGGATCTGGGCGAAGGTGTCGTGCTCCTGCTGTGCGACCTCCAGGAACGGGACGTCGTCGAACAGGAGTCGCTCGAGCTCGTCGGGCGGCAGGTTGAGGAGCTCGTCGCCGGGACGGTGCAGGCAGACCTTCCTGAGCTTGCCGATCTCGGAAGGCACGTGCAGACCTTTCGTCATGGCCTCCTACCTTTCTTTCGGGCCTTACTGGCCGAATGTATCAGCGCCCCTCCGTATGGGACGCTGCTTGCTGACAGCTCTAGTTATATCCAAAAACCACCCGCAATTCCACCTCGCCCCCGAACGGTCAGCAAAGTGCGATGAACGGTATATCGCATATGATTCCCCCATGATGCACTTCAGTTCTCTAAAGCAGGTTTTCAAAGGTAATCGTTCTTTTTTCTAAGGAATTGAGCAAGATTGCACAAATAATTTCATGTTTAGGAATTGCATAGCTAAAACTGTTTTCTGCATATATATGTCGTCTGTCAATGATTCAATTTGGATTCGATTATATTCAGCTAGCAATCATTCTTATTCATACATCCTCACCAGTTGAGTATGGATATAGATTGTTTTCAAAACGAGTCGGGCAGTTAGTTGCAAGCCTTGACGGCGTAAGAAGTAGGTAAAGATACCGTTCGCACAATACGTCCGTGCCACAGGTCGACTAAATTGAGACAATAGTGAATAGTGTTAGGCTACCGTCCCCTGCGGGGACTGAACGGACAGATGCATATGCCGAGCAAAATCGAAAAAAAGCAAGCCGCCGCAAAGCTGCGCAAGCCGCCGCGCGACTTCTCGTACACGCAGAACCGAGAGCTCAGCTGGCTGCGCTTTGACAACCGTGTGCTCGACGAGGCCTTCGATGAGTCCGTGCCGTTGTTCGAGCGCCTTAAGTTCGTCTCGATCTTCGAGTCAAACCTCGATGAGTTCCTCATGGTGCGCGTGGGTGGCCTGTCCGACCTTGCTGAGCTCAAAAAACAGCCTGTTGACAACAAGAGCAATATGACCGCCTCCGAACAGGTCGATGCCGTCATGGCCGAAATGCCCGGGCTCCTTACCCGTTGGGAGTCCATCTTTAAGAGCATCGAGGGCAAGCTCGACACCCTGGGCGTTCACCGCGCCCGCATCGATTCGCTTACGCCCGAGGAGCGCACCTTTGTTACCCGCTACTTCCAGGCCTACGTGTCGCCGGTCATCTCACCGCTGGTGATCGACCCGCGCCACCCCTTCCCCAACCTGCGCAACGGCGCACTCTACCTGGCCTGCGGCCTGGACGGCGTCACCGACGAGGAAAGTCTGCTGGGCCTGATCGAGATTCCCGCCTCGATGAACCGCGTGGTCGAGATCCCCTCGCCCACCGGCACCTACTCCTACATTCTGCTCGAAGACGTCATTCTCGCCTGCCTGGACAGCTGCTTTGGCTCCTATAAGCCGCTCGACCGCGCGCTCATCCGCGTCACCCGCAACGCCGATATCGACCCGGACGGCGAGGGCGTCGAGGAGGAAGAGGATTACCGCCAGCACATGAAGCGCATCCTCAAGAAGCGCTTGCGCCTGCAGCCGGTAGTGCTCGCCGTCTCGGGCTCACTCGAAAAAGCAACGCTCAAGACCATCCGCAAAGCGCTCGAGCTCTCGCGTCGCTCGGTCTTTACCTGCGATATCCCGCTCAACTTGGGCTATGTCTTTGGCATTGAGGGCAAGATTCCCGAGCACCTGCGCAATGAGCTGCTCTTTACGCCGTTTAAGCCGCAGCCCAACCCCACCATCGATATGACCCGCTCCATCCGCGAGCAGGTACTTCGGCACGACAAGCTGCTCTTTTATCCCTATGAGGCCATGAACCCCTTCCTGGATCTGGTGCACGAGGCCGCCTACGACCCCGAGTGCATCTCGCTGCGAATCACGCTCTACCGCGTGGCCAAGCAGAGCCGCCTGTGCGAGTCGCTGATCGATGCCGCCGAGAACGGCAAAGAGGTCACGGTGCTCATGGAGCTCCGCGCCCGCTTCGACGAACAGAACAACATCGAGTGGGCCGAGCGTCTGGAAGAGGCAGGCTGCACCGTCATCTACGGCTCCGAGGGCTTTAAGTGCCACTCCAAGATCTGCCAGCTCACCTATCGCGAGGGCATGGCGCTTACACGCCTGACGCTGCTGGGCACCGGCAACTTTAACGAGAAGACGGCCAAGCTCTACAGCGACTTTATGCTCATGACCGCCCATCCCGGCATCGGCGAGGACGCCAACTTGTTCTTCCGCAACCTGTCGCTGGGCAACCTGCGCGGCGATTACCGCTTCCTGGGCGTGGCGCCGGTCGGCCTGAAGCCGCTCATCATGCGCGGCCTGGATCGCGAGATCCAGCGCGCCCTCGTTGGCGAGCCCGCCCGTGTGTTCTTTAAGCTCAACTCGCTCACCGACCGCGAGGTCATCGACAAGATCGCTGAGGCATCGTGCGCAGGAGTCCGCGTGGACATGATCATCCGCGGCATCTCGTGCCTCAAGCCGGGCGTTCCGGGCAAGACCGAGAATGTGCATGTCCGTTCTATCGTCGGACGCTTTTTGGAGCATGCGCGCGTTTACGCCTTTGGCGTGGACTCGGACATGATTTATCTGAGCTCGGCCGACATGATGACGCGCAACACCGAGCACCGCGTGGAGATCGCCTTCCCCGTGCTCGACCCCACCTGTCGCGCCCTGGTGCACGAGTACATGGGCATGCAGCTGCGCGACAACGTGAAGGCCCGCAGCCTCACGAGCGACGGCACCTGGGTCCCCGTGGAGCGCCACGAAGGCGAGAGGCCCTTTAACTCGCAGGAAGCCCTGCTGGAGCGTGCCTATCGCAACGCCGAGGCCGCCGCGCAGCAGCGCGCACAGGAGAAGGAACGCGTGGCCGAAGAAGCTATTCAGGCCGAGGTTGAACATGGGGCAGTTGCCAAACCGGAAGCGGTTTCCGCTCCCCCGGTGAATGAGCCCGAGGCTGCCGCAGAGCCCGCCGTGGAGAAAGCGCCCGAGCCCGCTACCGCGACTCCGGAGCCCGCCGCCGAGGCAAAGCCCGCCCCAGCTCCTGATCCGCAGCCGACCACGCCCAAGGTCCAAGAGGTCCAGGCGACCGTCATTGAGCCCGAGCCTGCACCTGCACCTCAGCCCGAGCCGCAGGTCACCAAGTCCGCACCCGGGACGAGTGCCCGTCGCGATAAGCCCGCCGGCAAGACCAAGGCCATCGAGCGCCATCGCCCCGGCCGCGTGCGCATGGGCCTGGGCCTGATCGGTCTGGGTCTTAAGACGCTCATTACCGGCAAGACGAAATAGTCGTTTGTAGAAGCAGTTTGTAGAAGCGCCCCGCATTTGAGGAAAGCCTCGGATGCGGGGCGCTTTTCCCTGCTACCATGGTGCGAACAACAACGCGAATGACAGGCAGGGATATGAAGCTCACTATAGAATCGATGACCTACGGCGCCGACGGTCTGGCGCACGCCGACAACGGCAAGGCCGTCTTTGTGCAGGGCGCCGTGGCAGGCGACACCGTCGAGGCCGAGGTCGTACAGGACGGCAAGTCGTTCATGCGCGCCCGCACCACCGAGATTCTGGAGCCAAGTCCCGATCGCATTCAGCCTCCCTGCCCCTTCGTGGGCATCTGCGGCGGCTGCTCGTGGGGCAATCTCTCACGCACGGCACAGCTCGCCGCCAAGGAGCAAAACCTGCGCTCCACGCTCGAGCGCATCGGCAAGTTCGCTCCTGAGCAGGTCGATGAGCTGATACAGCCCATCCGCCACACCAAGGACGCCTGGGGCTACCGCAATAAAATCGAACTCGAACCGACCGTCGTCAACGGTCGCGTTCGCCTTGGCATGCACGGTGTCGACCCCAGCAAAATCGTGACCGTCGATTCGTGCCCGCTGTTCGATAAGCGCTTCCCGAAGGCGCTCAAATCGGTCGTCGGCGCACTCAACTATCTAAGCGGCAGCCATGACTTGGGGCTCGAACGCGTGGGCATTCGCGCATCGCGCCGCACCAAGGCACTCGAGGTCGCACTCTGGACGCCCACAGGCTCTTTTCCGCGCTCGCAGGTCTCCCGCGTGCTGGCGGACGCCGCTCATCCCACGAGCATCGTGCGCGTGATGAGCAAGGGCGAAAAGAAGGCCCGCCGTGTCTCCAAGGTCGAAATGCTCGCCGGAGAGGGCTCATGGACCGAGAATATCGCCGAGGGTCAGATGCGCTTGTCTGCCCCGTCTTTTTTCCAGGTCAACACCAAGGGTGCCGAGATTTTGATCGAGCTTGTCATGGAAGCGCTCGACCCGCAGGAAGACGAGCTTGCCGTAGACCTGTACTGCGGTGCCGGCACCTTTACCCTGCCGCTCGCCCGCCGCTGCGACTTTGTCGCCGCCGTCGAGGCCTACGGCCCCGCCGTGCGCGATCTACGCCGTAACCTAGAGATCAACAAGCTTGATAACGTCGACGTCATTGGCGGAGACGCGGTGCGCGAGTTCCCCGACCAGGATGCCGACGTCTTGGTGGTCGACCCGCCGCGCGCAGGTCTCGCCCCCGAGGCGATCGACCTTATCGCCAGCACGAGTGCTCGCGATGTCGCCTACGTGAGCTGCGACCCGGCCACCCTGGCGCGCGATCTCAAACGCTTTGTCGAAGAAGGCACCTTCTCCCCCGTAAAGATCACGCCAGTCGACCTGTTCCCGCAAACCTTCCACTGCGAGACGGTCGTCCACCTTAGGCGCAACTAGCCACTTAATCATTGCTCAGAAAAATCATTGGGAAATCGAGCGTGGCAAGCGGAGGTCTTCGGGGTATAAGACGGCTAATTGTATGCCGCCTATGAAAGGAACCCTCATGCCCAGCGTTGCCGTTCTCGCCGCCGATGGCTTTGAAACTATTGAATGCTTGACCATGGTCGATGTCATGCGTCGCGGCGGCGTGCGCGCCACGCTCGTCTCGATCATGCCCACGCGTGAGGTCGTGAGCTCGCTGCAAATTCCCGTGACCTGCGATGCGCTCTTTGACGAGATCAACTTTGACGAGTATGACTGCGTCGTGCTCCCCGGCGGCCTGCCCGGAGCCACCAACCTGCGCGCCGACCAGCGCGTCTGCGACGTGGTCTGCGAGTTCGCCGCAACTAAGCACGTTGCCGCCATCTGCGCCGCCCCGTTTATCTTGGGCGAGCTCGACCTGCTCGAGGGGCGCCACGCCACATGCTTCCCTGGCTTTGAGAAGAGCTTCCCCGAGGGCGCCTATACCGGTGACAAGGTTACACACGACGGCAACATCATCACCGCCAGCGGCATGGCCCAGTCGCTCCCCTTTGCGCTTGAACTGCTGCGCACGCTCGCCGGCGACAAGGCCGTCGAGAAGGTCGCCGAGGGCATCCAGCTATGATTTTGGCTTCGCAATCGCCACGCCGCATCGAGCTCATGCGCGAAGCTGGCTATGACATTCGCATCATTCCTGCCGATATCGATGAAACGCCGTACGATGGCGAGGCGCCGCTTACACTTGTCGAGCGCTTGGCACGAGCCAAAGCCGCCGCCATCGCCGCCGAGCATGCCGAGTCCAACGAGCTGACCGTCGCAGCCGACACCATCGTCACCTTCGATGACAAGATTTTGGGCAAGCCGGCAAACGAGGACGAGGCCTGCACTATGCTACGCGAGCTTTCAGGGCGCACGCACCAGGTCGCGACCGGCGTCTGCATCGTTAAGGCCGGCGACGCTGCCGCCCCGCATGCTGCCGAGAGCCTGTCGTTTGTCGATGTGACGGACGTGACGTTCTACGAGCTTACTGATGAACAGATCGAGCGCTACGTCGCCTCGGGCGAGCCCATGGATAAGGCCGGCGCCTACGGTATTCAGGGCGTCGGTGGACGCATGCTCGTGCACGATATTTCGGGCGACTTCTACAACGTGGTGGGCTTGCCCATCGCACGCGTCGCACGCGCGATTCAAAAACTCTCGTAATTGCATCTGGCGCTGGGCATCCCCCAGCGCCTACAATTTTGGCGTACCGTACGGATCCCGACCGGGCATAAGGCGCGGCGGAAAACCGATAGGAGAAAACATGGACACACTGCTTGAAGCCATTGACGTTTGTGATGTCGATGGCTTTTGCTTTGGCAACTATACGGACGAGGAGGCCGGCACCGGTTGCACCGTAATTGTGGCAACCGAAGGCGCAACGGGCGGCGTTGACGTTCGCGGCGGTGCCCCGGCATCGCGCGAGACCGACCTGCTTCGCCCCGAGAACACCGTCGACAAGGTCCACGCCGTCTGCCTTTCGGGCGGATCGGCTTTTGGTCTCGAGGCCGCAAGCGGTGTGGCCCGCGAGCTCGAGAGCCGCGGCATTGGCCTGCCCGTCGGCCCCACGCAGGTGCCCATCGTATGCTCCAGCTGCATCTTCGACCTCGCTTTTGGCGACCCCACGGTACGCCCCGATATCGAGGCTGGCATCGCCGCCGTGCGCGAGGCGCTCGACAACACCCCCGCTACGCTCGAGCAGGGCAACGTAGGCGCCGGTACCGGCGCTACCGTGGGTAAGCTCATGGGCCCTGCCACCTGCATGAAGGCCGGCCTTGGCGCTGCCGCCGTGGCGCTCGGCCCCGTCAAGGTGGGCGCCGTGGTCTCGGTCAACGCCTGCGGCAATGTCGTCGACCCCTTCACCGGTGAGTGGATCGCCGGCATGCGCGCCGCAGTCGATAGCGACCAGATCGTCGACATGGAGCTCGCAGCCTTCGCCGCCGCCGGTTCCATGCAAATGCCGCTCGATCGCACCAACACCACCATCAGCTGCATCGTCACCAACGTGGAGCTCACTAAGGCCCAGGCCACCAAGGTCTCCCAGATGGCCGCAGACGCCTACGCGCACGCCATTCGCCCCACGCACACCACCAACGACGGCGACACCATCTACACCCTCGCCAGCGGCAAGCTGGGCACCCAGGCAAGCGCCGCCGTGCCCCTGGACCTGCTGGGCATGCTCGCCGTAAGGGCCCTGCAAACCGCCATCGTAAACGGAGCCAAAACCGCCAAAACCTCCCACGGCATCCCCGGCGCCGCGAAGTAACCTCGCTCGACCGTCGGTCGGAGGCGGGCGGGCATTACGTTTGCTGCTCTACAGTCCTATGCGAGACGAAGGCCACATTAAGTGGCCTTCTTTGCATGCGGAACTCGCGACAAACGTAATGCCCGCCCGCCTCCGACCGACTACCAACTTAATTCTTTTCAGCCCAGGCCCCTGTGTACCGCGCGTCGAAGATCTTCAAATTCAAATTGTCTGACAATCGATTCTTATAGCAGAGGCCCCTTGGCCTTTAGTTTGATACAAGTTCCGCACGAGCCGGAAAGCACTTAATGTGCTTTCCGTGCGAGCAGGACTGTTCGCAGTAGCAAACTAAAGGCCAAGGGGCCCAGTCAACCTATCAGCAGCGATTACTCAGCAGCTAGTTGAATTTGAAGATCTTTGAGGCAAGACGGTATAGGCCGAGCGTGGTTTTGTCTCCGGCTCGACCACGCAGATTGGTAAAGAAGCCCACCACGCCGTAGCGTGCACGACGATACATGCGCTCGTCGTAAGCCTTCAAATCATTCCACAGCGTCTTCAGGCGCTCATCGGCGCAATCTTCCTCGGAAAGCTTGGTAAGCACCGAGCAGATCGCCATCATCATGGTGAAGTAGCCCATCATGTACGAGCGCAGGCGCGAAGCCTCAACGTCCTGGTACAAATGGTAGGACTCCATCATGATGCGCGTAACGCGGAACTGTTGGTCCAGACGCTTGACCATCGTGGCCTCGTTAACGCTCTGGCCCTCACGGCCAATAAAGTACCGGTAGAGGTCGATATCGGCGTAATACATGGTCTTGCAACGCGGCAGCGGCACGTAAGCGTAGATGTTGTCCACGTAGAAGGTGTGCGGCGGCATGGGCAGGTTAGACTCGCGCAGCACATCCGTGCGATAGCACAGGCTGTGCATGAGCAGATTCTGGTCCAGACGGAAATGACCGATTTGATCCCAGGTAAAGATCTTTTTGCGCGGCAGGGCAAACTTGTAGCCAATAGCGGTATGTGTGCCCTCGTAGACCTTCTCGTACACATAATTCGAGATAAACAGGTCGACGCGCTGGTCGCGCTCCTCAAAGCCACGTAGAATCGACAGCATGGTCGAAAGCGCCGCGCCATCGAGCCAGTCATCCGAGTCAACGACCTTGTAGTACGTACCGTGCGCCTCACGCAGGCCCGAGAGGACGGCGATACCGTGGCCGCCGTTTTCCTGGTGCACCGCGCGGATAATGCCGGGATAGCGGGCCTCCCACTCGTCGGCCTTGGCGGCCGTCTCGTCCTTGGAGCCGTCGTCCACCACGATAATCTCGATATCGGTAGCGTAATTGCTCCCCTCCAGAATGGAGGTGATGCAATGGTCCATGTCCTTGGCGGCGTTATACGAGGGAATACCGAATGTTATGACTTTATGCATGGCAGGCGATAATCTCATCCGAAAGATCGAGGGCAGAATTGGTTACGGCGTCCATGTCGTAGTAGCGATACTCGGCCAGACGACCCACCGGGTGGAAGTTCGTCAGGTTCTGAACGCGCTCAAGATAGCGTTCATAGAGCTCACGGTTCTCGGGCTCAAGAATGGCGTAGTATGGCGTCTCGCCCGAGCCGGGCGTATAAGCCTTGGAGTACTCCTTCATGATGGTGGTCTTGCCGGGCAGGACCTGACCGGTCATGTTCTTGAACTCGGTAATGCGCGTGTAGTCCTCGCTCGTAGTGTAGTTGACGGTGCCCACGGGCTGGAACTGGTCCATTTCGAGCGTCTCGAATTTCATGTCAAGCGTGCGGTACGGCAGGGCGCCCAGGTCGAGGTTGAACAGCTCGTCGAGCGGACCGGTGTAGACGATCTCGCCGCCATAGACCTTGCCGTCGATCTTGACGGTGGTCTCGTCGATCTCGAAGAGATCGCGAGCATCCACGTCACAGAACACGTCAATCAGATCGTGGTCGAGCATATGCTCGAACAGCGCGGTGTAGCCGTCCTGCGGCATACCCTGGAAGGGGGCCTGCGGGAAGTAGCGATCATCGTCGCCCACAAAGACGGGAACGCGGCCGGTGATCGAGGGATCGATTTGATCAGGCGTCTGGCCCCACTGCTTCATGGTGTAGTGCAAAAAGACGTTCTCGTAGACGTAGTCGGCGACCTCAGCCAAGTCGGGGTCGTTCTTCTTGCGCAGCTCCATAATGGGTACCTTGACGTCCTTGCCAAAGGTCTCCACGAGCTTCTGATACAGCTCCTCGCCACGCTCGTCACCAAAGGCGAGCTTAAGGCTCGCGTGGTTAAAGGGCACGGGCATGAGGGTGCCGTTGATGTTGGCGAGCACCTTGTGCTGGTAGTCCGTCCACTTGGTAAAGCGCGACAGGAAGTTGTGCACGCGCTCGTTAAAGGTGTGGTAGATGTGCGGACCGTACTCGTGGACCAGGATTCCCGCCTCGTCAGTGCAGTCGAAGGCATTACCCGCAATGTGGCTACGGCGCTCCAAAACGGCAACACGATAGCCGATAGTTTCGGCAAGACGGCGGGCGCAAACGGCACCGGCATAACCGGCGCCGACAACGATCATGTCGTACGCACCGGCATTAAAGCCTTCAGGCAGGCCTGAGGTAATCTGCATCGATACTCCTTGTCAAAAGCCACACGCTTTTTAACTGGGCTTTTTCTCGAACATACGTCGAGACATATTTATCAGAGCGATTATAGCGCTAATGCGTCCTATAATGAGCTTGCCACACAAGGAAAGCT
This sequence comes from Collinsella sp. CLA-ER-H10, assembly GCF_040092475.1. Taxonomy (NCBI): domain Bacteria; kingdom Bacillati; phylum Actinomycetota; class Coriobacteriia; order Coriobacteriales; family Coriobacteriaceae; genus Collinsella; species Collinsella sp. CLA-ER-H10. The sequence continues at coordinate 152,009 of NZ_JBBNLM010000001.1, read as the reverse complement.
CAAGCACCGCGGCGTACATTATTGAAAGGTAAACCCGCTAGCAGCGGGTTTATTCGTGTACAGCCGGGCGCCTGGAGCTTAGCGAAACGCTTGTAAGGAGTAACATGAGCGATTTCCTAAACCGTATGAAGTCTGCCGCCAAGGCCGACCTTAAGACCATCGTCCTGCCCGAGGGCGAGGACCCGCGCACCATCGTCGCCGCCACCAAGATCATCGAGGAGGGCCTGGCAAAGATCGTCATCCTGGGCAACCCCGACGAGATCGACGTTCCCGGCGCTACCGTCATCGACCCGCGCAATGCCGAGAAGCACGAGGAGTACGCGCAGAAGTTTGCCGAGCTCCGCGCCAAGAAGGGCGTTACCATCGAGCAGGCTCGCGCCCAGGTGATGGACGCCACCTACTTTGGCACCATGATGGTCAAGATGGGCGACGCCGACGGCCTGGTCTCCGGCGCCTGCCACTCCACCGCCGACACTCTGCGCCCCGCGCTGCAGATCCTCAAGACCGCCCCGGGCACCAAGCTGGTCTCGGCCTTCTTCGTGATGTGCACCGATACCCCGCAGTTCGGCACCGACGGCACGCTGATCTTCGCCGACTGCGGCCTCAACATCAACCCGTCCTCCGACGAGCTCTCCGAGATCGCCATCGCCTCCGCTCACTCCTGGTCCACCTTTATGGGCAGCGTCGAGCCGCACGTGGCCATGCTCTCCTACTCCACCATGGGCTCCGCCGGCGGCGAGGTCGCCAAGAAGGTCCAGGAGGCCGTTAAGTTCTGCAAGGAGAAGGCTCCCGAGCTCGCCATCGATGGCGACCTGCAGCTCGACGCCGCTATCGTTCCCACCGTCGCCCAGCTCAAGGCCCCCGGCTCCTCCGTTGCCGGCAAGGCCAACGTGCTTGTGTTCCCCGATCTCGAGGCCGGCAACATCGGCTACAAGCTGGTCCAGCGCTTCGCCGGCGCCGACGCTTACGGCCCCATCCTGCAGGGCATCGCCAAGCCGGTCAACGACCTTTCGCGCGGCTGCTCTGCCGACGACATCGTGGGTGTCGTAGCCATCACCGCCGTCCAGGCTCAGATGGCTGAGTAGCGGACGTACTCGCCCGAAGGCCGCACAGGTTAACCCCTGAAAACGTCCTCGACCAATGAAACGCCCCCGTTCTGCTCCTTCGGAGCTACGAACGGGGGCGTTTCTGGTCTGCGGAATGTTTTCAGGGGTTAACCTGTGCGGCCTTCTACTATCACGTGGCATTCAGGGAATCTGGGGTGGACGGCGGCTTGGCTACGAGCTGGGGCTGAGAATTTGGATGGATGGGCGACGTTGCTGAGAGCGTATGCGTTGCAGGTAATGACCACTTTGGAGCCATAAGATAGACTGCGTTCCGATTTCTGGCCTTCCGGAAAATGTGTCCCGGTTTGGAGGCTGATTGTGGGATGGAGTTTCCGCCCCGCTCGTCTCGTCCATCAAATAAGGCCTCCGGAGCTCGTTGCTCTGGAGGCCTTTCTCTCAATTGCAGACGAATGCGCTAGTTGCTACCGGTCAGACGCTCGACGTCGTGGGCGATCATGTATTCCTCGTCGGTGGGGATGACCATGACCGTGACGGCGGAGCCGGCAGCGCTGATGACCTGCGGGCCGTTGCCCACGGCCTCGCGGTTCTTATTGTTGTCGATGCGCACGCCCAGCCACTCAAAGCAGTCGCAGAAAGCCTTGCGGATCGACCAGTCGTTCTCGCCGATGCCGGCAGTAAAGGTAATGGTGTCCACGCCCGCCATGGAGGCAATCATGGAACCGGCCTGCTGCATGGCCTTGTAGGCGAACATGTCGAAGGCGAGCAGGCAGCGCTCGTCACCCTCGGAGGCGCGCGTGCGGATGTCGCGGGCGTCGTTGGAGATACCCGAGATGGCAAGCAGACCGGACTGCTTGTTCATCATGTCGTCGACTTCCTGGTAGCTGTAGCCGCCCTCGCGCTGCAGGTAGCACACGGTGGCCGGGTCGATGGAACCGCAACGGGTGCCCATCATCAGGCCGTCGAGCGGCGTGAGGCCCATCGTGGTATCGCGGCACACGCCGTCCTCAATAGCGGCGAGCGAGGCGCCGTTGCCCAGGTGGCACGAAAGCAGACGGTGGCAGCGCGTGCCCAGGATCTCCTTGGCCATCATCCACTCGTAACGGTGGCTCGTGCCGTGGGCGCCGTACTTGCGCACGTGATACTTGTCGCACACGTCCTTGGGCAGCGCGTAGGTGTAGGCGACCTCGGGCATGGTCATGTGGAACGAGGTGTCGAAGACGGCCACGTTGGGCAGCTCCGGATACTTCTCGCGGCAGTATTCGATTGCCGCGGCCTCGCCGTAGTTGTGCAGCGGGGCGAGCGGGGCCACCTCAAGAATCTTAGCCATGACCTCATCGTCGACGACCGCGGAATCATCGAAGTGCCAGCCGCCCTGAACGATACGGTGGCCGATGCCATCGATCGTAAAGTCGGTCTTCTCGAGCTCCTCGAGCACGCGAGCGATAGCAGAGCGATGATCGGGGAAGGGAACCTCCTCGGTCTGCTTGGTGCCACCGTTCTCGGAGTGACCAAAGACGCCCATCTCCGATCCGATACGCTCGCAGTTGCCCTTGGCGAAAACCTCGCGGGTATCGGTATCCAAAAGCTGATATTTAAGGCTCGAGCTGCCGGCGTTGACAACAAGTACGTTCATGAGACTCCTTCGTGATTACAGTACGGTCGGCAAACCTATAAGGCGGCCGTACCTTTAATAAGAAGTTATCAGAATTCAATAAATATCTATTAAGCTCTTCGCCCAAAGAGCATAAAAGGGGGCTGAACGGCACAAGGCCATCCAGTCCCCTCCCCTTGCATCAATTACTTACCGCTAACGATGCGCTCGACGTCGGAAGCGATCATGAACTCCTCATCCGTGGGGATAACGAAGATCTTGACCTTGGAATCCTTGGCGGACAGGCACCAAGCGCCGTCGCCGCGCAGGGCGTTGCGGGCATGGTCCATCTTGACGCCCATGAAGGCCAGACGGTCGGCCACGCCGGCGCGGACAGCCGGAGCGTGCTCACCGATGCCGGCGGTAAAGACCAGGGTGTCCATGCCGCACATGGAAGTGGCCATCTCGGCGGCCTTGGCGGCAATCTTGTAGACGAACATATCGAAGGCGAGCTGGGCCTCGGGGTCGCCGGCAGCGGCGAGCTCCTCAACGTTGCGGCAGTCGTTGGTCTTGCCGCCGGTCACAGCCAAAAGGCCGGACTTCTTGTTCATCATCTCGTCGACCTCGTCGAAGGTGAACCCGCCTTCGCGCTGCAGGTAGCACACGGTAGCAGGGTCGATGGAGCCGCAGCGGGTGCCCATCATGACACCGTCGAGCGGCGTCAAGCCCATGGTGGTGTCCATGCACTTGCCGTCCTCGATGGCGCACAGGGAAGCACCGGAACCGATGTGGCACACGACGACCTTGCGAGCCTCGCCGTTGGTCATCTCGGCAACCTTCTTGGAGATGTAGCGGTAGCTGGTGCCGTGGGCGCCGTACTTACGGATGTGCAGCTTGTCGCAGACGTCCTTGGGCAGGGCGTAGGTCTTGGCGACCTCGGGCATATTGAAGTGGAAAGCAGTGTCGTAGACCGTGACGTTGGGCAGGTCGGGATACTGCTCCAGGCAGTACTCGATAACGTTGGCCTCGGGGTTATTGTGCAGCGGGGCGAGCGGAGCGACCTCGCGAATCTTGGCGAGAACGTCCTCGTCGACGAGGGAGGAATCGCCAAAGTACCAACCGCCCTGAACGATGCGGTGGCCGATGCCCTCGATCTTGACGCCGTTGGCCTCGAGGTCCTTCAGGACGACCTCGATGGCGACCTTGTGGTCGGGGAACTCGATGTTCTCGGTCACCTTCTTGGAACCGTTGGCAGCGTGGGTGAAGGTACCGCCGGTAAAGCAGACGCGCTCGCAGGAGCCCTTTGCGGACACCTTGTGGGACTTGGTATCGATGACCTGATACTTAAGCGTCGAAGATCCTGCGTTGACGACCAGAACGTTCATGTGTCTCCCTACTAACAGGCGGTGTGGCGCCGCCAGGTTACATACGCTTCAATAATAAACCCAAACGCCCTCGCGCTCGGGTTTATTGCGTTGATATATAAGTTATCGGTGCTTGAGCTTCCGTTTCATTGCAAGGAAAAAGCGCCCTCAGATGAGGTTCTCGCCCAGGTTCTTGCCGCCGAGAACGTGCATATGGAAATGCATGACGGTCTGACCGGCGTTGACGCCCTTGTTGGAGATGACGCGGAAACCGTCCTCCAGGCCCTTGGCCTTAGCGACCTCCTGGATGGCGTGAGCCATGGCGCCCATGGTCTCGGCCGGCACGTTATCGGCGATATCGCTGTAGTGCTTCTTGGGGATCACGAGCGTGTGGACCGGCGCCTGGGGGTTGAGGTCGTCGAAGGCGATGACCTGGTCGTCCTCATAGACAACGGTCGAGGGAATCTCGTGGTTGGCAATTTTGCAGAAGATGCAATCGCACATGGTTGGTTCCTTTCTCACAGACCAAGGTAATTATATTTGGTCGGGATGGTTAGAACGAGAGGTTGTCGTCGGCGTTGGCGGCTTCGCCGTCGGCGAGCACGTCGTTGCCGTCGACGTCCTTAAGAAGCACCGAGACCTTCTGCTCGGCATCGGACAGGCGGGTGCGCAGGCTCTTGAGGAGCTCGACGCCGCGGGTATAGCTCTCGAGCGACTCCTCGAGCTCCATATCGCCCGACTCCAAGCTGCGGATGATGAGCTCCAGCTCCTGCGAGGCCTGCTTGTACGTAAGCTGCTCGACCGGGGTCTTCTCTGCCATATCTGTTTCCTTTCCTAAAGGTTTATTGCTATGAAACGCGGGTTACTCGACCGTATCGACCGTTGCAGCCACGTTGCCGTCTGCCATACGCACGCGGATGGCATCGCCGGGCTTAAAGCTCTTGGCGCTCGTAGCCACACCATCATCGCTGTACGCGATGGAATAGCCGCGGGCAAGTACCTTGAGCGGCGACAGGGCATCGAGCGAAGCCGCTGCACGGCCCAAGTCGGAAGCTGACTTGTTGAGCATTGTGCGCCCCTGATGCTCCAGACGGGAACTCGCAAGCGTGAGCGCATGGCGTTTGCCATCGAGCCCCGAGGTGCTTGCGATCAAGCGCTCGGGCAGACGCTCGAAGTTGGAGCGGAAGGCCCCAACCGAACGCGTTATGGCGCCCGACAGTCGATCGGCAGTCAGCGCAAGCTCGGACTCGCGACGCTCGACCATAAACGTTGGATCGTTGAGGCACGGGCGGCACGCGGCCGCATCGAGCGCGTCAACCAAACGAGCCGTATAGGTGTCCCAGGCACGACGACCGCGCTGGTCGAGCATTTCCAGATCGACCTGATCCGACCCGATCATCGAAGCCATCGCGGCACCCAGACGTTGATGGCGCGTCTCGAGCACGTCGGCCAACTCCGTCATAGCCGGCGCCACCGATTCTGCCGCTGCCGTTGGCGTGGAGGCGCGACGGTCGCTCACCATGTCGCAAATCGAGGTATCGGGCTCATGGCCAATGCCGGTCACCACGGGCACGGGGCAAGCCACCACCGCACGGGCAAGCTCCTCGTCGTTAAAGGTCATGAGGTCCTCGAAGGAGCCGCCGCCACGGACAAGCAAAATGCAATCGGGCGCCGGCGTAATGGCAGCGGCGCGGCGCAAGCCTTCAATAAGCTCTGCCGGCGCGCCCTCGCCCTGGACCTTTGCGCCCACGCAGACAAGCTCGACGAGCGGGTTGCGACGGCGCAGCGTACGCTTGACGTCGTCGATCACGGCGCCCGAAAGCGAGGTGACGACCGCCACGCGTGAGCAGAACACCGGGATACGGCGCTTGCGCGCTTCGTCCATCAGGCCCTCGCGGCGGAGCTTTTCGGCCAGTTGCGCCACTTGTTGACGCAGCAGGCCCTCCCCCGCCAGCGAGAATGAGCGAGCGACAAAGCTCATGCGACCCGTAGGCTTGTAGAGATTGAAGCTGCCCTTAAAGCTTACCTGCATGCCGTCGCGCAGATCGAAGGTGCGCTTAAGGTAGGCGCCCTTCCAGATGATGCAGTCGACGGCCGCCGAGTCGTCCTTAATCTGGAAGTAGCAGTGGCCGCTTCGGGCATTGGGACCACGAAAACCCGTGACCTCACCCAAAACGCTCAACTGCGGAATGGCATCGAGCGCGCCGGCGGCGATCTCCACCGCTTGGCTCACGCTGAGCTCTTTGCGCTCCTGCTCGTCCGATCCGTCGAACTCGGCGGAAACGGTATTGCCGGTCAGATTCCAGCCTGCCACGCAGCCCCCTTTCGTCATCGAGCACAAGGGCTTCGACCCTGCGCAGATTCAAGTCCAACACATAGTACAGCGCCGCGGGGACAAGAATCTCCGCGGCGCCTGTCAAGCCAACTTGTTATCGGTTGGAGTTTCTGTTGTAGCGAGCCATCAGGTAGAGCAGCTGAATAATCGAGGTGAGCGCCGCCGCCACGTAGGTGAGCGCGGCCGCCGTCAGGACCTTCTTGGCACCGTTGACCTGCTTGGAGCTCATGCCCGACTGCTCGATATACGCCACGGCGCGTCGGCTGGCATCGATCTCGACCGGCAGCGTAACCAGCTGGAACAGCACGCTAAACGAGAAGAAGACCAGCGCGAGGGTCGTGAGCCCCGCGATGTTCATGAACAGGCCCATGAGCAGCACGATCGTCCAGGTGTTCTGGGTAAAGTTGACGACGGGAACCAAAGCGGTACGTACCTTCATCATGGCATAACCACTTTGACGCTGGGCAGCATGGCCCGCCTCGTGACAGGCCACGGCAACGCTTGCAACCGACCCGCCCGAACGGTTGGCATCCGACAGATACAGGTTGTTGTCCTGCGGGTTGTAATGATCGGTGAGCTCGCCGGCAACGCCCTTGATACCCACGGCGTTGCAACCGTTGGCATCGAGCATGCGACGAGCGACCGTGGCACCCGTGTCGCCGTCCGAGCGAACCTTGGACCACGTCTTGTACGTCGAGTTGATATAGCTCTGCGCGGCAAGGCCAAGCACCGTGCAGACAAGAACAACCAGCAGGTACAGCGGGTCAATGCCAAAGCCGTATCCATAGTAATAAGGCATGCGAATTCCTCCGAATCGAGTTACACGTTGGAGGCATTCTACCCACTCAGCCGGCTAGGCTTCCCTATAACAGTTCAATCTTTCCGTCCTTCACGGTGAGCCCCATATTGCCGGAAAGCAGATCGTCCAGACGCGAACCCACGAGCTCAAAGCGCCAGCCTTCGCGCAGGGGGCTCTGCTCGGGATGCTCAATATAGTCGGCCAGGTCATCGCGCGAGGCAATGACCGAGGTCGCCACGCCCGAGCGCTCGGCAACCAGGCGAATGAGCGCATACATCAGGTCCGTCACGCTCTCCAACTCCGGCGAAATCTGACGGTGCCCGCGCACCATGAGCGGCAGGCGATCGTGTGGGCAGCTCGCACCGCGCTTAATGGCCATGAGCGCGCCGTCCACGTCGCGCTCCCCCAGCTGGTCGGTACCGCGAATGCTGCGGAACTCCTCAACACGAACGGGATTACGTTTAACCAGGGCCAGCAGCGTATCGTCGGACATGACCCACTTGCGCGGGATGTTGCGGCGCTCGGCGCGGTCCTCGCGCCAAGCGGCAAGCTCGCGTGCGATGCCCAACTGGTGACGGCTACACGAGTTGATGCGCTTGACCTTGCGAAACGCCTCATGGCGGTCGGCGCGGTAGTGCGACTCGTCGGCCAGCGGACGCAACTCGTCGAGCACCCAGTCCACCCGGCCCAGCTCGCGCAGGCGACTCATCATCTCGGTATAGGCGACGATCAAGTACTTGACGTCATCGATCGCGTACTCGACCTGCTTATCAGTCAGCGGGCGGCGCGACCAGTCGGTCAGCGACTCGGTCTTGGGCAATGAGACGCCACAAAACGTCTGCACGAGCGCGCCGTAGGAAATCTGCTGGCGCTCGCCCAAAAAGGCGGCGGCCACCTGCGTGTCAAAAATGGGACGCGGCAGCACGCCCACGGTATGGAGCATGACCTCCATATCCTGCGAGCAGGCGTGGAAGACCTTAGTCACGCTCTCGTCGGCCATAAGCTCGGCAAGCGGCGACAGGTCGTCGATCACCAAAGGATCGACCGCGACGCTCTCGGCAGGGGTGGCAATCTGAACCAAGCACAGGCGCGGATGGAACGTGCGCTCGCGCAAAAACTCGGTATCGACGGCAATCGCGTCGAACTCACGGGCGCGCTGGCAAAAGTCGAGTAGAGCCTGATGTGTGGAAATGTACATATCAACCCATCGAATAAGGTTAGGCCCGAAAAACACGGGTAGGATATCGGCATTGCCTTACAACTATACTCGGTTAGTCACAGAACGGGAACGTAAGTATGCGCTGCCTTATCATCCACAACCCGGCATCGGGCCCCAGCTCAGATGAAATCTACGCATTCACGCACGCCCTCGCGCAGGGCGGCGACGAGGTCGTGATGCGTTTTATCGGCGATGGCATGGAGCCCGAGGACGCCGTGGCAGACGTGCGCGAGTTTGATCGCGTGGTCGTTTCGGGCGGCGACGGCACCGTCTCCAACGTGCTCGACCAGATGCGCGGATGCGGTGTCCCCACGCTCGTCTTCCCCTCCGGCACAGCCTGCCTGTTCTTCAACAACATCGGCAATGCCCCCGAGGCAGCGGCGCTTGCCAAGGCTTGCCGCGCCGGTCGCACGGTCAAAGTGGACATGGGCGAGCTCTTTTGGCTCGACGAGAACGGCAACGAGAAGCGCCACGGCTTTATCATCATCGCCGGCTCGGGCTTCGACGCCGAGATCATGATGAAGGCCGCCCCCGCCAAAAACGACATCGGCGAGATCGCCTATTTCCTGTCGGCGCTCGCCACACCCAACCCCACGGTGGCGCATTTTACGATTGAGCATGACGGCATTGTCGAGGAGCTCGATGGCATCTGCTGCATGGCCGGCAACACCTCGGTCATTCAAAACGACATCAACCTGTTCCCCGACTGCCGCATGAACGACGGCATGGTCGACATCGCGGTCATCGAGCCCGTAAAAACCGTCCAGCTCCTGCCCACTGTGATCACCGCCGCGCTCGACCCCGCCGGCAAGGTGCTCGGCCGTCCGCAGTTCAAGATCATCCAGACCAAGGAAGCCAAAATCACCTGCACGCCGTCGCTGGGCATGCAGTTCGATGGCGAGATCATCTCCAGCAACTCGGGCGTCTTTGGAGCCCGCGCGCTTCCGCAATGCCTCGACCTCATCGTCGACGAATTCTCCCCGCTCGGAAAATAGGAGGACCCCATGAACGACAATCCCCTGCTCGGCTTTATCGTCATTGTTCTGGCCATGCTCGTCGGCTATGCGATTAACGTGATCCACCGCCGGAAGAAGTAATTCCACATTGGTATGATATTCATCCAATTATCGTCTCCCCTGTTGTTTATGCATTTGCACGACAGCGGGGGATTTTTCTTTGTGCCCCGTGCAAGGCGCTTTATTCAGGTACAGTAATTGCAGGGCGTCTTTATTTAAATAAAGCTAGATAATGAGTATTATTGTCCGCTCATCGCATATTTTAGGACGCTCATCGAGTATTTCATCGAAATAGATGAATACTATTGAGACTTCCTATAGGCTAATAGATGTATTTATTAGCTGAAATCCTGCACGGTTCCGCGGGGTTTCAACGGTTGGGAGGGATTATGAGGTTTACTCATCCTGTCAACACGCTCAAAAAGCTCGGCTGCGGCCTTGCGTTTGGAGCAACGGCCATCATGGCCATGCCGACTTCGGCACTCGCCTGCACCCAGATCTACATGGGCAGCAAGCTCACGGCAGACGGCAACACGTACTACGGCCGTTCCGAGGACTTCGGTCCGCGCTATGTCAAGCACTTTGGCATTGAGCCCGCACACAAGGACGGCAACGAGTACACCTCGGTCGAGTCCGGTTTTGAGTACAAGTCCAAGGGCGCAACCTACCGCTACACCTTCGTTCGCGACAACCCCTCGCAGTGGGAAGATCGCTACGACGCATATTCCGAGGCAGGCATCAACGAGAAGGGCGTCTCCTGCTCTGCCACGCTGAGCACCTCCTATAACGAGAAGGCCGAAGAGGCCGACCCCATCACCGAGGAGACTGGCATTGGCGAATACAGCTATGCCAGCGTCATCCTGGGCGAGAGCGCCACGGCCCGCGAGGGCGTCGAGCTCATCGGCAGCCTGATCGACGAGCAGGGCGTCTGCTCCAACGACCAGATCATCATCGCCGACAGCACCGAGACCTGGTTGTTCGCCGCGCTTTCCGGCCATCAGTGGATTGCTATGAAGCTCGCCGATGACATCGCCTCGCTCAACCCCAACATCGGCAACCTCACCTATAACGTCGACCTCGATGACACCGAGAACTGTCTCCATTCCGAAGGCATCGAGTCCATGCCTAAGGAGAAGGGCTTTGCCGAGTACACCGACGGCAAGTTCGACGTCGCCAAGACCTACGGCGAGGAGATTAGCGAGGCCGGTATGCACCAGTGGTCGCGCTATATCCAGGGTCGTGATTACTTCATGGCTCCGCTTGCCGAGGGCACCGACTACGAGATCGTCAAGGACGAGCGCGAAGAGGCTCGCGCCACGACCGGCGCCCTGGTCCACGAGATGCAGCCGCTGTTCTTCCAGCCCGGCAAGTCCGACTGGAACACCTTTGAGATGATTCGTTCCTTCGCCGCTCGCGGCGAGAATGTCGCCGGCCTCAACGCCAACACCGACGGCGCCTATGCCATCGGCTCCAACCGCAACACCGAGATCCACACCTTCCAGATCCGTCAGGGCATGGACCCCGAGATCGCGACCATTCAGTGGGAGATGCTCTCCAACGCCGAATTCTCCGTCGCCATCCCCTTCTACTCCGCACTGCTCACCGAGGTCAGCCCCTACTTCAGCGATCAGGATGTCTCCTTCGATCACTGCGAAGAGGAAGACGTCGTGAACAACGAGGAGCCCAAGAACTCCATCAACTACGTCCTCATGGACATCAACACGCTCGCCTATGAGAACCGCGACCACTGCGCCACCGGCGTCCGCGCCTATCTCGACGCCCTGCAGAAGGAACTCATCGAGCAGAACCTGACCGTCGACGAGGCCATGCAGGCCGAAGAAGGCACCGAGGCCCGTACCGCCCTGGCCAACAAGGCCGGCAAGGCTGCAACCAAGAACACCTATGTTAAGTGCAAGGCCATGCTCGAGGAGATGCGCGACTACCTCAAGGAGGGCGATTTCTCCGAGGAGTTCGTCCCGAGTGACTACGATGCTGACAACGACTGCCTGGTCGAGTCCATCACCTACGCCGACGAGGCCCTTTCCGATGAGGACGTGGCCGAGCCCGAGGCCGAAGAGGAAGAGGCCGCCGAGGAGAAGTCCGAGGGCAACAACATGGCCGCCATGGCCGTTGGCGCCGTCGTCATCATCGGTGTCTGCGCCTACGTGATCTATCGTCGCAAGAAGGCCTAAGACCCTCATGTCCTAGCTGAGCGGGCGGGGCACATGAGTCACCTCACCCGCTTAGCCCGCTCTTATTGACCGACGGGAAACCCGCCTGAAATCTTTTCAAAAAAGATTCCCCCGCACACACTTCGCTGTGCTATAGTGCAGCGCAACAGCAACTAGGTGCGACCGCGCCATGGCATCACGAAAGGAGTCACCAATATGAAGGACACGATGACGTCTCTCAACAACTGGTGGTGGCGTGATGCGAATACGATCGGTCGACAGTGAGTCTCTCATGCCTGTTTTTGCGCTCTAGGTGATTGGAAGGCCTCCGGTTTCGACCGGGGGCCTTTTTCTATCTCGAGCCCGATCGCATTCGCATCACGCGCCTCCGCTTTTCTCTTGCACTCCCCTTCCGAAAGGATTTTCACCATGTCTCAGAACACCACCGCCGCCCAGCCCCGCACCGTCCAGACCGCCGACCGCGGCAAACTCGATGTCCGCGCCCTCGTCCTGCTCGCCATCCTGCTCGCCGCCGGCTTCATCCTCAACTTCACCGTCGGCAAGGCAATCTCGGGCATCTCGGGCGGCATGATCAGCCCCGAGTTCATCATCTCGGCCTTCTGCCTCACCATCCTGGTCGTTCGCCCCAACATCGGTCAGGCGCTCGTCATTGGCCTCATCTCGGCTGCCGTGATCCAGATCACCACCACTTCGCCCTTTGTCGATTTTGCCGCCGAAGGCATCGCCGCCATGCTCATGGCCGGCATCGTCAACGCCGCCGGCAAGAACGGTCAGGTCAAGCCCGCGATCGCCATTGTCGCAACCTTCCTGACCACCTTTGTCTCCGGCGTCATCTTCATGATCATCAAGATGGCCATGCTCGGCGTGGTAGGCGAGCTCGCCGCCGCCATGCTGCCCGTCGTCGCCATGACCGCCGTCTTTAACGCCATTCTGGTCGGCGCCCTCTACCTGCCCATTCAGAAGGCCCTTAGGCTCAACTAACCCGCTCGGCTTTACGAGCCACCCCATCTTGGCGTTCATTCGTCGCTCGCGTACCCAAGTACGCTTCGCTCCTCTTTCGCGCCAACCTGGGGCCCCTCGTAAAGCCGTCTCCGTGCTTCACCATCAAAGACTGTCCCAAACGACTAGCTTTTGGGGACGTTCTTAAACGACTAGTCATTAAAGAACGTCCCCAATGACTATGAAAGGTATCCATGGAAACGATCATCAACGTCGACGATGTCTCGTTCTCCTATGGCACGCAGACCGAGCAGGCGCTCAGCCACATCTCGCTCAGCGTGAACAAGGGAGATTTCATCGGCATCATCGGGCCCTCAGGCGCCGGCAAGTCTACGCTTGCCGCCTGCCTGTCGGGTGCCGTGCCCCACCACTACACCGGCACGTTCTTTGGGTCCGTCATGGTTGACGGCCACGACACCTGCGAGGTCTCGCTGACCGACGTGTCGCAAATCGTCGGCAGTGTGCTGCAGGATATCGACACGCAGATGGTCGCCTCGGTCGTCGAGGACGAGATGCTCTTTGGCCTCGAGAACTTTGCCGTTCCCCACGACCAGATCGAGCAGCGCGTGAGCGAAACGCTCGAGACCGTCGGCATCAGCGACCTGCGCGCCCGCGAGATCGCCACCCTCTCGGGCGGACAGAAGCAAAAGGTAGCCATCGCCGCCATCCTCGCCATGCGTCCGCGCGTCTTGGTTCTCGACGAGCCCACCGCGGCACTCGACCCCGCCAGCTCCACGTTGGTTTTCGAGACGCTGCGTGAGGCAAACCGCGCACTTGGAATCACCATCGTCGTCGTTGAGCAAAAGGTCGCCCTGCTCTCAGAGTACTGCAACCGCGTGCTCGTGCTCAACCATGGCGAAATCGCGCTGCAGGGCGAGCCACACGAGGTCTTCGCGCATACCGACGAGCTCCGTGCCATCGGCGTCGACTGCCCTCGCGTCACGCGTATCTTCAATAGCCTCCAAACCGATGGCCTGGTAAGCGGCACCCCTTGCTTGGATGTCGATGAGGCCGAGCGCCTGATTTCGGACATCGTCGACCCCGTACACGCGGTCATCGAAGCCCAGGCGCCCGCCGGTTCCCCGCATGCACCGTCGTTGCGCCCTCATGCCAAGGACGCCGAGCCCGTACTCACCTTCGACCATGTTGAGTTTGCCTATCCCAATGGCGGCGCCGCCGTCCACGACCTCAACCTGACCCTCTATCCCGGCGAGCTCGTGGGCATCGTCGGCCAGAACGGTGCCGGCAAGACCACGCTCACCAAGCTGCTCACAGGCCTGCTTAAGCCCGCCTCGGGCAGCGTGCGCGTCACGGGACTGGATACCGCAGCCGTTCCCACGAGCCGCATCGCTCGCGAGGTCGCGACCCTCTTCCAAAACCCCGACCGCCAGATCTGCAAGGACACCGTGCTCAACGAGGTCGCCTTTGGCCTGGAGCTTGCCGGCATCGACCGTGCCGAGGCTCTGCGTCGCGCCCAGCTCGTCATCGACCGCTTTGGCTTGCCGGCCGACGAGGCGCCCTTCTCGCTCTCGCGCGGTCAGCGACAAATGGTGGCGCTTGCCTCCGTCGTAGTGGTTGAGCCCAAGATCGTCGTGCTCGACGAGCCCACGAGCGGCCTTGATTACCGCGAGTGCATGACCGTCATGGAAACGGTGCGCACCATGGCCGAGCGCGGTTGCGCCGTCATCATGGTCTGCCACGATATGGAAGTCGTCTCGGATTTTGCCGAGCGCATTGTGGTAATGGCCGACGGTCGCATCCTCGACCGCGGCCGCACGCACGAGCTATTCTCGAACATCGATCTCATGCGGCGTGCCTACGTGGAGCCTCCCCAGGTTATTGAACTCTCGCGCCGTCTGGCATCTTCCGTCTCGCCCGCTTTTGCGCAGGTGAGCGAGGTCACCGATGTCGTTCGAATTACCAAGGAGATGATCCACCGTGGTTAACGTCATCGACTACATGCCGGGCGATACGCTGCTGCATCACCTGAACCCCGTCGTCAAACTGGGCCTCGCCGCCGCCATCATCGTCGGCATCTTCTTGTCCGACTCCTACGTGGCGCTGCTAGGCTTTTTGGCACTCACCCTTGCGCTGGGTGCCTATGCCGGCGTCGTCAACCGTCTGTTCTCGCTGCTCAAGTTGCTGATTCCGCTCGCGCTTATCATGCTGGTGCTCCAGCTGGCCTTTATGCGCGATGGCAACGTGGTGTGGGGCTTTATCACCGACACGGGCCTCATCACAGGATCAAAGGCCTGCCTGCGCCTGCTGGGTGTGGCGCTACCACTCATCCTCATGCTCATGGTGACCAAGCTCAACGACCTTGCCAACGCCTGCGTCGAGGTGCTGCACGTACCGTATCGCTATGCCTTCACCTTTACCACGGCGCTGCGCTTTGTGCCGGTGTTTGGTCAGGAGATGAACGCCATCATGGAGGCGCAGACCGCACGCGGCGTCGAGTACGACACCAAGAACCCCATCAAGAAGCTTAAGCTCATGCTGCCACTGTGCGTGCCGCTGCTCATCTCGAGCGTGGGCAAGACCGATGCCACAGCCTTGGCGGCAGAACAGCGCGGCTTCTATCTGCGTACGCGCGCCAGCTCGTACAAGCGCTACCCCATCAAGGGCCTGGACATCGCCGCGCTCATCGTCAGCATCGCCCTCATCGCCATCGGCTTCCTGTTCTAGTTCACCACCGACAGCAACCGTCCAACGCAAAAGGCCTCGGCTCGCACCAAACGAGCCGAGGCCTTTACTGTTTCACCAGATAAAACCTACCAAAATAAACCTGTCCCTTTTTGGCGGGTCGGAAGCTAGAGGCGGTAGGGGACGCCGCTGCGGATGATGGATTCGCGCACCAGGACATCCATGGCGTCGAGGGTGATCTCGGGCATCTCTCGGTACTTTTGCAGCACCGATAGCTCGGTGCAGGCCAGAATGACGCGGTCGCAGCCGCTACGGGCGAACTCCCACATCACGCGGTCGAACTTATCCATATCGGGCTCACGTCCGGCCTTCACATCATCGTAGATAAGCGACATCACATCGTTCTGACGTTTCTCGCTGGGATAGACGACCTCAACACCCGCAGCCTTACATTCGCGGCCGTAGACACCCGCGCCCACGGTTCCGTCGGTGCCCATGATGCCAATCTTGTGCACCGGCTCGGCCGGCATACTCAGGTTGGGGTCGAACTCGCACTCCCCCATCACCGCACCGGCCAGAGCATAGCGCACCGACTCACGCGGCATGTGGATAATCGGCACCTTCGTAAACGACTGGATCTGGTCGTAGAAGTAGTGCGACGTGTTGCAGGGAATGGCAATGTGCGCACAGCCCAGCGACTCGAGTGCCTGGGCACACTCTTTCATGGTCGCCAGCAGCTTGGCATGCTCGCCGGTCTTAATGGCCAACGTGCGGTCGGGCATGGTCGACTTGGAGAGCACCACCATGTCGATATGTTCCTGATCGCAGGCAGCAGCCGTATGACGCACCACCTGGTCGTAGTAATACGACGTGGCCTCGGCGCCCATGCCGCCGATAACTCCCAGCTTTTCCATCGCCGCCTCCTTGATGACGCTTGCGCAATTGCGCGTATCATACCCGCGCCCGCCCGATGCAAACCGGACGGGCGCCGCGCTCATCTACTTGTAATACGTCTTGAACAGCTTAAAGTGGCGCAGCTTGGTGTGCCACATGCGCAGCCAGCGGTTAAAGACAAAGTCGCCCTTCATAAACGAAGGGTCGGCGCCCTTGCCTTCCTTGTCCAGGCGATGCACCTTAGCGCGCAGCTCGGGATCCTTGACGTACTTGTCGACGACGCCCATGGGGACGACCATCCACAGGGCCTCGTCCTGAGCCGTCACAAACTCCGGCTCAAACGGACGGTTGAACACATACTCGTCCACCACATACTTGGCAACGTTAAAGCCGCTGTTGGTAACGTAGTAGTTGCTGCGGCCCTGGCGCGTGTTGAAATCGAAGAACTTAAACGAGCCGTCGCGCTCGTCGTACTTAACGTCAAAGTTGGAATAGCCCACAAAGTGAAGGTCCTCGAGCAACTTGCGCACGCCGCCCATGAGCTCGTCGTTGGGCTCGGTAATGATACAGGCATGGTTGCCGACACCGTGGGGCTGATGCTCCTCGAGCAGCACATGGCCCAGGCACATCATGCGCACCTTGCCGTTGCGGTCGGAATAGCTGGTGAGCACGCGCATGTACTCGTCGTTGCCGGGCACGCGATCCTGCAAGATCAGGTCGTCGGTGTAGCCGCTGGCATACGAATCGCGAATGACCTGTTCCAGCTCGGCGCGGTCGGCAATCTCATAGGCCTTCTTCTGGCCCTCGAACTCATGCTGCCACCACATGATGCCGTCAGAAGGCTTCAGAATCATCGGGTAAGGAAAATCGATCTGGTCGAGCACTTCGGCAGGCGCCTCACCCTGGGCATTAAGCATCGCCTTGGTAAAGGTAAACGTGTGCGGATAGGGCACGCCATGCTTCTCGCACAGCTCGTAGAAGATCTCCTTCTTCTGGCACTGCTCGAGCATGCTGTAGGGCGCGTAGGGAGCGACGATGTTATCCGCCAGCTCATGAGCATCTTTGGCTTGAGCCACGAGAGCGACATAGTTGTCGCCACAACCCACAAGGACAATCGTCTTGTCGGCATGCGCTTGGGCAATGCCGTTGACGGTTTTGAGCATCACGGGCATGGTGTCGATATCCACGTTGGGCGTGTAGTCGATAATCTGGCTGCGGTACGCGGGACCCGTCTGATACTTGCCAAAGACCAGACTCTTGACCTGGTACTCCTCGTAGAAGGCGCGCGCCACCGAATAGGCGTTGATGTCGCCACCAAGCAGCACGGGAATGAACTCGCGCTCTGTAAATTGCAATGCCATGGAAACTTCCTATCATGAACTGCCCACACAACGGGCGGTCTTTGCGCAACTGATTTATTCTAGCGTGCCAAGCCGCCGGCGCCCAAAGCTCCACCGTATCTATGGCAATCGACGTAATCGTCCAGCACGAAGGCCAGCACGAAGACGGCGCTCACCGTTGTATGACAATGGGCAATGAACCTACCATTGTTGTAGGATTCAGCGTATTGACATCCTCAAACGAAAGGCGCACACGTGCCCCAAGACCATCCGACCGATAATCCCATCCTCAATGCCGCGAAGCGCGAGCTGGCGGAACGTGCGAAAGCGACCGCTCCCCTGTGCATGGCAAACGACGCCTACAACGGACCCGCCCGCATCGTCTCGATCAACACGTCGGCGCACAAGGGCACGCGCAAGTCGCCCGTCGCCGATGGACACGACACCGTTATAGAGCAATTTGGCCTCGCCACCGATGCGCACGCCGGGCATTGGCACCGCCAGGTCTCTTTTTTAGCCGCGGAGTCCATCCAGACGGCGCAGGCACGCGGGCTCGACGTACACGAGGGTGACTTTGGGGAGAACTTCACAACCCGGGGCATCAACCTGCTCTCGCTCCCCTTGGGCACGCAGCTCAAGCTTGGCAGCGAGGTGCTTGTCGAAATCAGCCAAATCGGCAAGGCCTGCCACACACGCTGCGCCATCTACTATCTCGCCGGCGACGGCACCTGTTCGTTCACCCCCGCCGAGGCCCTCGAAGAGATTGAGCGGGCTCGCCAGAAGGGCACGCTGTAGTTATAAAACCCCACGTTGAGATGGCTTTTACAGCCCAAAACTCCTCTCAAACAGGGCTCTGTAACGTTAAAGTTGAACTCTATGGTTTCTCAACAATTCATCATAACTGCAGGTCAAAGCCAAAGCCTCAAGTTCAACTTGACCCTTTGGGACCTTTAAGGTTCAAGTTGAGGTCGAAAGCAGTAGTAGAATACCGTTCGAACCATAACCTACGATTGATTGCAGAGGGACTGGATGCAGCATTCGAATCATCGCACCGCAGCGCTCATTGCGTCGAAGCCGGCTCGTATCATCACGAGCGCCGCGCTCGCCGTTGCGCTGACGGCCACGCCGATGCTCTCCCCCGTTGCGGCGTATGCCGCCTCGCAGGCAACGCAGGACCAGCTTTCCGCAGCCCAGCAGAAGATCGAAGCCGCTACGAGCGCCTACAACGACGCCCGCACCAAGCTCGATGACCTGCAAAAGCAGATTGACTCCAATGAGGCAAGCATCGAGGAAATCGAGGCTAAGCTTCCCGAGCAGCAGGCCAAGGCAAGCTCCGCCATGCGCGATCTGTACAAGTACCAGAAGGGCACTAACCCCATCGTGAGCTTCCTGGTCAACGCGCAGAGCCTGGGTGAGTTCATCACGACCTGCAAATACACCAACCAGATCACGAGCTCGAGCGTCGACGAGATCGAAGAGCTCAATAATATGCAAACCGAACTCGAGCAGAACAAGGCCGAGCTCCAGCAGGCCAAGTCTCAGCTTGAGGCGGAGCAGAAAAACGCCGAGGATGCGCTGGCGCAGGCCCAGCAGCTCCGCAGCGAGGCACAGGCAAAAGCCGAGCAGGAAAATGCCGCCGAGCTTGCCAAGCTTGAGGCCGATAAGGCCGCTGCCGCCGAAAAGCTCTCGGGCGAGGGCGTAAGCGGCAGCAATTCCAGCAGCCAGGCCACCAACACCAACACCACCATCGACACCACGGTGAACAACGCCAATACCGGTAGCTCCGATTACGATTCGTTCATTAATGAGTGGACGAGCCGCATCGACAATTATCTCGCCGGCTCCCCCATGGCAGGCCAGGGCTATAACTTTGCCGTCGCCGCTTGGAATACCGGTGTCGACCCCCGTTGGTCCCCCGCCATCGCCTGCATCGAGAGCACCAAGGGTGCTTATTGCGCCAATTCTTACAACGCCTGGGGCTGGAGTGCACGTGGCGGCGGTTGGCGCAGCTTTGGCAGCTGGAGCGAGGGCATCTCCGCTCACGTTGCCTATCTGGGCGCCAACTACGGCTCCACCCTTACCCCGGCAGCGGCCAAAAAGTACTGCCCGCCCACGTGGCAGGACTGGTACAACAAAGTCGCCGCTCAGATGAACCGCATCTAAGTGCAACTGCAAAGGGCCCCAATGGGGCCCTTTTCTTTTAGGTAGCGGAGGTATCGACGACGCCGGTCGCATTGGCAACCGCGACTATGACGATCATGCATAGGAGCAGCACACCCAATGCCTTGAGCAAGAGCTTCGCGAGCTTCTTGCCGCGATAGCTGTCGAGCAATGCGAATCGCCGACGAAGACGGCGCTTATCGAGCAGCGCAAAATGCATAAGCACCATAAGGCCATCGACAAAGAAAAAATACTCGATTATGAGAAGCCACGTCGGGTAGCTTTGGTTTGCTCCCGTGGGGTGAAAGACGGCAAAGTGGCTACCGGCAAAGAACACAAGCAGCGAGAAGCAGACGAGCGTATTCCAAATGCGCCCCAGAGACTCCGGAACGCGAGAGAGCAGACCGCATGCAGCGGAGGCGGCAGGGCCAGGAAGCCCTGCGGGTTTCTGGAGCCCTTGGGACGCCAACACTGTCTCCGAGTCTGGAGTACGGACAGGCGCAGGCGCAGGAGGCCGCACGGGGCGACTCAGATCGTATGCCGCGCGCGTCGCCCGTCCCAATGCTTCCGCACTCGCAAAACGCTTGGCCGGATCGAGCGCCATCGACATGCAGACGGCATCGGAAAGTGGAGTGGGAATACCGCGCGCCTCGCATTGCTCGCGCATGTCGAGCCCTGGTTTAGGGTCGACTCCCGTCAAGCAAAAGAACAACAGGGCGCCCAGCGCGTACACGTCGCTGCGCACACTCGTCTGCCCAAACCCATACTGCTCGGGCGGCGCATAGGGTCGCGTGCCAAACTTGACGGTGTCGGCATCGGCGCCATCGCGCCATACGCGCGCGATTCCCAGGTCAATAATCACCAACGACGAGAAGGTCATGCCAGCATCGGCCGCATACCTCACGCCCGATACGATGATGTTCGAGGGTTTAAGGTCGCGATGGATTACCGGTACCCCTGGCTCCCCCGCAGCTGCAAAACCAGCATGCAGCTCGCCCACCGCTTCACACAGAACGGGATACAGCTCGCGGGCATAATCGGGCGTCGCGCCCAGGCGCCCCACGAGCGCCTCGAGCGTCTCGCCTTCGACATATTCCATCACCACATCGAGCTCCTCGCCCGCGCGGCGGCAATCGACAATCCGGGGTAAGTGTTCAAAACGGCGTCCGGCCCGCTGAGCCGCAAACAGGCGCTCGTAGGCCCCGCCAATCTGCGCCGAAGCATCGATGCGCTTGCGGACAAAGGGACCGAGAGACCCGCCGCCAGAGCCCTCAAAATAGACGAGTTCGGTCGTCTCGACATCCGAGCACTTGAGCACGCGCTCCACACGATAGCTGTCATCGCGGTCGAGCGACGCCAAATGCTCGGCAAGTGAAGCAGTCAGCTCGTCATCGGAATATGTTGGGCTCTGAGTATCCATGGCGTCCATCATAACGCAGGGCGCGGACGCCCCATGGTGTCCGCACCCTGTTCGTTCGCATAGTTGTTTCGGCAACAGCCAGCTCAGCCATTGGCCACTAACTCACCGTTTCCTCGCCAAAGCGATACAGCTCTTCATTGACCTTTTGGAGGCTACAGCCACGGTCGATGCAAAAGATAATGATTGCATCGCGACGGTCCTTGCAGTTTAGGACGCTCACTCCGGCAGCCGTCAGGGCGCGGTTAGTCTCCTTCATCGACAGCGCCATTGCAAAGGCAATCTGCAGCACCTTATTGCGGCTCGGATTGCGCGAACCGGTAAAGATCTGATAGCCAAAGGTCTCGTTGAGGTCGGCCATACGCACCACGCGCGAACGCTCGAGCCCCTTCTCTTGCAGCAACTGCTTTAAGTAATCCGAAAGCGACGGGGCGGCAAAGTCGTGTTCCTTGATATAGCCATCGATGTTTGGCGCGTCGAGAAGTTCATTGAGCAACTCGTCAGTCAGCTTTTTATCGGACATACGACTTCACCTCCCCCAGTGCATGCAACATGCTAGAAACCGCTTACGTCCGAACGCTCCCAGCTAGCAACCTGGTCGGGAGACACCGTACCCAGCGCCTCGAACTTCCAGGAGCCGCCCGCCTTCAGATGATTGGTGTTTGCAAGAGCCGTTCCAACCTGGTTGCCATCGGCATCATACAGAACATATTCAATCTGAATGTAGCTCTTTTCCTTGTCCGTGTTATTGGTCAGGGTGCCCGTGATCTTATAGGTAAACTGATTGGAAGTGTCTTCAGCCTCGTCAGCAATGGTATACGGTTCTTGCGGTTCTTTTTGCTCCTCAGCCTGCCGTGTCGTCTCGGCAGGTTTTGCCGAATCGCTCGCAGACGAATCGGTTGAGTTGCCGCCCATAGAGCCCACGGCACCGACAATAACCAGCACCACGATGATGCCTAGGACAATCTTGCCGATTGGCTTCTTTCCCTCTTTTGCCATTATTCATCCTTCCTACGATCCGGCTACCGTGCCGGTACACAGCACATCGTAGGAAGGATTGAACTTGAATTCATTAGCTGAGAGCTAAGGCTGCGGTAAACGACCAATGCAGTTATCCAAACGCCGAGCAAACGCACTGCGCGCGACCGTCTGCTGGCAGTGCATCAACCCACCGTGACGGATTCCCCGGTAAAGGCACTGATCATCAACAGGACAAAGAAAACAAGGTAGCTGGCACTCAGCAGGTACGCAATGATCAGAAAGACGACCCAGCCGACATTGGTTTTACCGTCGGCACGGCGTTGCTCGCGATTGCGGCAGAGCCAAATCGTCACGCCGATGGCAGTGATAAACAGCACGAGCGCCGCCGCGGCAAGCCCGGCAAGCGCAAACATCACGCCAATGCTCACAGCAATAACCGGAAGCAGCAGCAAACCGCACCCGCATCCACCCGGACTATATACGGCAGACTGTCGGCGTCGCCTCATCGCCGCGCCACCCCCATCATCTTTGAGCACTACAGTGCGATAGCCTGCTGAACAGGAACGATCTTGTCGAGTTCCGGTTCGATCCGCCTTTTCTCGGCCTCAAGGTCAAACGCCACCTGAGCGCGCAGCCAATAACCATCCGTCAGGCCAAAATAACGGCAAAGACGGAGGTCGGTGTCGGCCGTCACGCGACGTTTTCCCAAGACAATCTGCCCGATACGCTGAGCCGGAATCCCAGTCTCTTTCGCAAGGCGATATTGAGAAATGCCCATGGGAACAAGAAACTCCTCTTTGAGAAGCTCACCAGGAGTCACCGGCGACAGCAAATCGGCCGAAGTCTCATCACTTGTGATAATCGACGATTTCGACATTCCAAGCCATCTCCTGTCTCCACTCAAAACAGACCCGATAGCGCTCGTTAACACGGATGCTATATTGACCGGCACGATCGCCCTTCAAAGCTTCCAGGCGGTTGCCCGGTGGAACGCGAAGATCATCAAGCGAAGCACAAACCTGCAGTTGGCGAATCTTCCTCAACGCAACACGCTCAAAGGGCACGAACCTCCTGACCCGCACACCCATGGCAAAGCGTTCGGTATCCTCATCTTTATACGATGCAATCATAGTATCGCCTTACGTTAGTAACGTCAAACCTTTCTATAGACTTACATCTCTATTATATCGTACGTTTGTTCGTGTTTTCTAGAACAAATAGTCCTTTGCGCCTTAGTCAAGCAAAAGCAATCGTTTGTAGACATCGAGGCCTTTGAGAAGAATCTCCTCGTCAAAGAGCATGGTATCGGTATGCAGAGCGCTCATCGCATAGGCTGGGCAGTCATCAGCGTCGATCGGGTTTTCTTGTCCTTCTGGCACGCCCGTGCCCAGCAAGAAGAACACGCCCGGCAGATGGCGCTGATAGAAAGCAAAGTCCTCGGCAATTAACAGCGGCTCGTCCACAAGTTGCAACTCGGGCAAGGCAGGCGCAATGTGGGCAAACAACTCGGGGTCGTTATCGACTGGCGGATAGCCCTCGGCAAAGTCGAGATCGTACGTACAGCCCGTTGCGGTGCACGCCTCGTCGAGCGCACGGCGTACGCCCTCGCGCGCACGGTCGAACATGGCGTCCGTAAACACACGCAAGCTACCGGCAACATGGGCCTCCCCCGCCACCGCATTGCAGACGGTGCCGGCCTGCAGCAGGCCAAACTTACCGATGCAGGGCTCATCGGCACCCAGCTCGTCCATCAGCTCGCGCTCGGCAACCAGGAACTTTGCCGCCGCCAGCGCTGCGTCATGTGATTCCTCGACTGGAACGCCGTAGGTCTTGGCGATATGGATGCTCGTGCCATGGATATGAATGTGCGTCTCGCTCGAGCGCGCCAGCAGCGGACCGGGACAGCTCGCCAGCGTACCGGCAGGAAGATCGGGCCACACGTGAAAGCCAAAGATGCGGTCGACCCCGTAGCGCTCGAACACGCCGCTCTCGCATACCGTCTTAGCGCCACCGGTTGTTTCCTCGGCCGGCTGGAACACAAAAAGCACGTTGCGCTTAATAACGCCCGGCTGCTCACGAATCGTACGGTCGACAAAAGTTGCCGCCGCGAGGGCCATAGCCATGTGCCCGTCGTGGCCGCACGCGTGCATCTTGCCGGGATGCGTCGAGGCAAAAGCGGCGCCCGTCGTCTCCGCAATAGGCAACGCATCCATATCGGCACGAATCGCCGTGGCATGCGAGGCACCCGTGCCAGCGTCGAAGAAAGCGCACACGCAACTAGGGCACGGATGGATCACCTCGCAGGCAAGCGGAGCGAGCACGCCCTCGATATAGGCGATAGTTTGCGGAAGATCGAAGTCGAGCTCCGGAATGCGATGCAGGTCGCGACGATAGCGACGGAGTTCTTGGAGCTCGGTCATGGGGATTCCTTTCATGGGGCAACTCAGTTGTCACCTATTGTGACGCAGGATTGTGGCGCCCTCGTTTCTAGCATGATGCTGCATTTTTTAAACGTTATATACGAATACTCTTGTTTGGTAAAGTGCAACGTGGTAGGGTCTTTACCACTTGATAGAGGCGCGGGCACGAAGAGCCGCGGGCGAGTCGGCAGACTTTGACCCCGCGGGGAGGCGAAACCCGCCGAACTGGGTTTTTCGGGCACGAACAGCCTGGTGGGCCTGCGGGAAACACTCGCAGGACTGTCTGCAGCAATGCGGGAGCGCTATCCGGACATTGGGTCCACGCTATGCGGATTCGATGCGCAGATGGCGCCGTCTGGATAGCGAGGTTTACGGGACATGGCATTGACCCCCAACGAGGCATATGCGGCCAAGCAGCCGTTTGTGGACAAGGAGACACTCGAGCATATCGTCGAGCAGTTCCCCACGCCGTTTCATCTATACGACGAGGCGGGTATCCGCCGCAACATGCAAGAAGTGCGCGACGCCTTTGCGTGGAACCCGGGGTTTAAGGAGTACTTTGCCGTCAAGGCCAACCCCAACCCGGCCCTTATCTCAATTCTCAACGAATACGGCTGCGGCTGCGATTGCTCGAGCTATACCGAGCTCATGATCGCCCGCTCGCTGGGCATCACCGGCCATGACATCATGTTCTCGTCCAACGACACGCCGGCGGCAGACTTTGAGCTTGCCGACAAGTTGGGCGCCATCGTCAACTTCGACGATATCAGCCACATTGAGTTTTACGAGCGCGTCGCGGGACCCATCCCCAAGACGGTGAGCTGCCGTTTTAACCCGGGCGGCCTGTTCCAGCTTTCCAACGGCATTATGGACAACCCGGGCGATTCCAAGTACGGCATGACCACCGAGCAGCTCTTTGATGCCTTCCGCATGCTCAAGGCCAAGGGCGCCGAGGACTTTGGCATCCATGCCTTCCTTGCCAGCAACACCGTCACCAACGATTACTACCCCAAGCTCGCGCGAATCCTCTTTGAACTTGCCGTGCGCCTGGAGCGCGAGACCGGTGCACATGTCGCCTTTATCAATCTGTCCGGCGGTGTGGGTATCCCCTACCTGCCCGAGCAGCAGGCCAATGACATCCACGCCATCGGCGAGGGTGTACACGCGGCCTACGACGAGATCCTGGTTCCCGCCGGCATGGGCGATGTGGCGATCTGCACCGAGATGGGCCGCTTTATGATGGGCCCCTACGGGTGCCTGGTCACCAAGGCCATTCACGAAAAGCGGATCTACAAAGACTATATCGGCGTGGACGCAAGTGCCGTCGACCTCATTCGTCCTGCCATGTATGGCGCTTACCACCACGTTACAGTGATGGGCCAGCCGGGTGGCCCCGACAAGTCCGCAGCTCCCGTCACGAACACGTACGATATCACGGGCAACCTGTGCGAAAACAACGACAAGTTCGCCATCGACCGCGAGCTGCCGCATATCGACATGGATGACCTGCTTGTAATCCACGATACCGGTGCGCATGGCTACTCCATGGGCTACAACTACAACGGACGTCTGCGCTCCGCCGAGGTCCTGCTGCGCCCCGATGGCGCGGCTGACCTCATCCGCCGCGCCGAGCGCCCGGGCGATTACTTTTCCACGCTCGACGTGCTGCCGTGCGGCCGAGAGCTGCTGGCCAAGTCGCGCGCCGAAAGCGCCCGCCGTCGCGCCCAAGACGAGCGCCTGGCAGTCGCAGCTCAATGGAACAAACGCATCCAGATCGCGGAGGCGAAGGAGAAGAACATGGACATCCGCAATCTCGAGGGCTCAATCGTCGCCCTGGTTACGCCGTTTAAAAAGGACGGCAGTGTCGACTTTGACGCGCTCGAGCGCCTTATCGATTTCCACTTGCAAAATGGCACCGACGCCATTCTCACCCTGGGCACCACCGGCGAGAGCGCCACGATGACCGATGACGAGGACAACTCCGTCGTCGCCGCCGTGGTCAAGCATGTTGCAGGACGCGTCCCCGTCATCGCCGGCTCAGGCTCCAACTCCACGCAGACCATGCTCACCAAGTCGCTTACTTACCAGGGCTTGGGAGCCGACGGCCTGCTGCTCATTACCCCCTACTACAACAAGTCCAACGAAGAGGGTATCTATCAGCACTTTAAGACCGTCGCCGATGCCGTTGACATCCCCTGCATCCTGTACAACATCCCCGGCCGCTGCGGCTGCGGTATCAGCGAGCGCAACGTAGAGCGCCTAGCCGCGCACCCCAACATCATGGGCATCAAGGAGGCCTCGGGCAACGTCGCCTACGCGGCCAAGATCGCCCACCTGCTGTCCGACGATTTCCGCATGTACTCGGGCGAGGATGCACTCACAGTGCCGCTCATGAGCCTGGGCGCTTCGGGCACCATCAGCGTGTGGGCCGACGTGCAGCCGCAGCTTGTACACGACATGTGCCGCGCTTATCTGGACGGCGACGTAGCGCGCGCCCGCGATATCCAGATTGCCGGCCAGCCGCTCATCAACGCCCTCTTTAGCGAGGTCAACCCCATCCCCGTCAAGGAAGCGCTCGCCCAGATGGGCATGATCGAGGCAAACTACCGTATGCCGCTGTGCCCCATGGCAGACGACACGCGAGCCGCACTTACCGATGCTCTGAAGGGAGCTGGTCTACTTGATTAAGACCGTCATTATGGGAACGGGCCGCATGGGCTCGCTCATCCGCACTACCGCCGAAGGCATTGTCGACGCCGCCGGGCAGCCCGTTTTTGATATCGTGACCCAGATTGGCTTCGATTTGAGCGAGCTCGAGAACGCACCGGCTGCCGACGTCATCATCGACTTCTCGAACGTCGCGACCTTCGACGCCGTCGTCGCCTATGTCGAGCGCACGGGCGCGGCGTTGGTCTCAGGCACCACAGGCTACACCCCCGAGCAGATGGACCGCCTGCGTGAGCTGGGCCAGAACACCCGCGTTATGCACTCGGGCAATTACTCCATCGGTATCGCAGCCCTGCGCCATCTGGTAGCGCAGGCTACACGCGAGCTGCCCGGCTTTGACTGCGAAATCGTCGAGACGCACCACAACCAAAAGGTCGACGCCCCCAGCGGCACTGCCAAGCTACTGCTCGACGCCGTCGTCGAAGCCGAGCCCGAGGCAGGCTACCACCCCGTCTATGGCCGCGAGGGCATGTGCGGAGCACGCGATCCCAAGGAAATCGGTATGCACTCGCTGCGCGGCGGCACCGTCGCCGGCGTGCACGAGGTGAG
This sequence comes from Collinsella sp. CLA-ER-H10, assembly GCF_040092475.1. Classification (NCBI taxonomy): domain Bacteria; kingdom Bacillati; phylum Actinomycetota; class Coriobacteriia; order Coriobacteriales; family Coriobacteriaceae; genus Collinsella; species Collinsella sp. CLA-ER-H10. Next base: position 124,296 of record NZ_JBBNLM010000001.1, on the reverse strand, counting down.
CTTCTTTGGCCAGGACGAGGAGGTCACGCTCACCCACCGCGCCACGAGCCGTCAGATCTTTGTCAACGGCGCCTTGGCAGCCGCGCAGAAGCTCGTCACCCGCGAACCCGGCTTCTATACGTTCGACAAGGTCATGTTTGCCTAACCAGGTATCAACCGAATCCACCCAAAGGAGAGATAGCAAATGAGCAACGCAGCCGAGATGGATGCACAGGAGATTATCAACTACATCGCCACCGCGCCCAAAAAGACGCCCGTCAAGCTGTACGTGCGCGAGAAGCCGGGCATGAAGGTTGCCTGGGGCGACGCACATGTCTACGGCGGCCGTCGCGGCAAGACCGTCTTTGGCGACTGGGACGAGCTCAAGACCATCCTGGACGCCAATGCCGATTCCATCGATTACTACGACGTTGAAAACGATTGCCGCAACTCCGCCGTGCCCATGCTCGACCTTAAGGGCATCAACGCCCGCATCGAGCCGGGCGCGATCATCCGCGACCGCGTCGAGATTGGCGACCGTGCCGTCATCATGATGGGCGCCATCATCAACATCGGCTCCGTTATCGGCGAGGGTTCCATGATCGATATGGGCGCCGTGCTGGGCGGTCGCGCCACCGTGGGCAAGAACTGCCACATCGGCGCCGGCACCGTGCTGGCAGGCGTTGTGGAGCCCGCCAGCGCCACGCCCGTCATCATCGAGGACGATGTCATGATCGGCGCAAACGCCGTGGTCCTGGAAGGCGTGCACGTGGGCAAGGGTGCTGTAGTTGCCGCCGGCGCCGTGTGCGTCGAGGACGTCCCCGCCGGCGCCGTCGTGGCCGGTGTCCCCGCCCGCGCCATCAAGATGCGCGACGAGAAGACCGACAGCAAGACCGGCCTGGAAGAGGGCCTGCGCCAGCTGTAGAAGTTACGCGGTTTTGCCAAACCGCGTAACGGCTCGACGCTGCAAACGCCCCTAAGCGGCAATCTGACGTTCAATCGTCGGTCGCGTACCGAAGTACGCTTCCCTCCTCTTTCACGTCACCTTGCTCGCTTAGGGGCGTTTTCGCTGACGTGAGCTCAACCTGCGGCGCAATGTCAGCAACCAAGCCGAAAACAAAAAAGGCCGAAGTCCCAAAAGGCTTCGGCCTTTGTTTTTTGCAACGTCCAAGAGCAGTTTATCGATTCTCAATACTTCCGATGTTCTTGAGCTCGATGGAGATGAGGCCGTTGGGCTCGTTGACAAACTCGATGTACTCAGAGTTCGAACCCATCTCGGCCGGGAAGCTGATCTCGATGCCCGTGTCGGTACGGATCTTGTGGTTGCGCACCGCCGCGCGTTCGACCTGCTTGCGCTCCACGGGCACACGCTCAGGCACCTTCTCCTCAGTCAGTGCCGCGCGCACGCTCTCCTTGATAACCGGCTCGTCCTCAAAGACCTCATCGACGATATCCCAAGGGGGCAGTTCCTCGTCATCCTCAACTTTCTCGGCAACAGCAGCCTTAACCTTGGCGAGTGCTACAGCCGTGTTGGCACCGTGCTCCTCGGCGACTTCCTCGACCACACGCGTCACGGTGTCGATGACCTCCTTGCCCGATACCCCCGTGTCGCACTGCAGCAGGCCATCGGGAATGAGCATGCGATCCTCGCCGGCAATCTTGCGCTTCTTATCCACATAGCCGATCTCCATGGTGCTTGCACGCACGATTGCATAGCTCGGCACCTTTTGCGAGGGATTCGGCAGAATGGCGTAGTGGCGCGCAATGTCGTTGCGCACCTCGCCCTCTTCGCGACCCACCTCGTGCATAAAAGCCTGCTTGGAGCCCAGCAGCATCACGGCAAACCAGCGGGCATCCTCATCGTCATCAAAGTCCGCCACAAGCACGTCAGTGGACTCGGCTTTCTCGGCCTTGGTAAGTTCGGAAGAGATGAACTCCGCAATCTGCTGAGACAGATCCACGAACTCACGCTCACCAAAGAAATAGCCCTTGAGCTCGCCGCCGAATGCGGAGTTCTCGGCAAACGTGGCACGCTTGTTATCAGCCGAGGTACGAGCGCGCCGCAGGTGCGTGGTTACGAAATTACGCACGGTGCGGCTCTCGATATCGAGCTCGCGCTGGCTCATAACGTTGACGGCAGAGTCAAAGTCCAGGATATGCAGAATCGCGTGATTGATTTTCATATACGGCATTCCGTTCTAGATCGATTTCGGCACGAACCAGTATAGCGGTCGATCCCGCCCCAGGCGCATCGAAGATTGGTGCATCGGGGACAGGTTGCTTTGCACCAATGGTTAGCGCAGGAGCTCGGACTGCCAAGCCTCGAGCTGTTCTGCCAAGCTCTTGCCGGCAGCGGGCATGTCGATCTGGGGACGTTTGGGCAGAAGCGCACACTTAAGAATCGCAACGATAGTCTGCGAGACAAAGCGTCGCGTATCCTTGTCAAAGCCTTGCGCAGCCTGGAGCATCACAGGCAGGCTCTCGCGCAGATTCCCAGCGATATCCGCAAACCGCTCAGCACCCGTAGCCTCAAGCACGGAGAACAACGCATCTACAAAACGCTCGCGCTCGTTAGGCGACACCGCAAGCAGCATCTCGCGAATGGAGCCATCAACGTATCGAGCACCGGCGGACAGGCGCTCACAGTACACGAAGTCGCGACCATCAACCACCCAGCTAAAGGGATTATGCTGAAGCAGGCTGAACTCGGTGCTCTCAACGATGGCATAGTCCTCCTGTGTCTCGAACATCATGCCAAAGATCGACGACCGAGGTAGCGTCTTGTCGATTCGACCGGATAGATCGGCGAAGGCGTTGCCGCTCAGAAACTCCTCGACGAAGCCCGGACCATCATGGGAATACGCCCGTTCGATTCGCTCACGGGCGACATCGGGGCACATCGCCGCACCGTACACCGCAAGGTTTCCACCCTTGGAATGACCTCCGCACAAAAGCGGCCCGTCAATCGCATCCGCCGCCTCGTCTACATAACGCGCCGCGGATTCCTGGGCCGGCACAGGACACCGGAACGCCATGTTAAAGTCCTCTTTCCAGCCCACAATCGTGCTGTCGGTCCCCCGGAAGGCAAGATAGCTAAACCCCGCCGGAAATCGGAACGTCATGGCCGCAAACTGCTCCGTTGTCTCGGCATCACTCACGCTACGATAGCCGCAAACACGAACGCCACGGTAGCGAGGGCTTGCTGCCACAGCCTCCAACAGGGCACGACTCCCCTCCGGATCCCACAGGTCGCCAATCATGTCTTGGTAGCACTCGGCGCGCAGCAGCTCGCGTACGTCTAGGCCCTGCCAGTTCGTCAGCTCCGCCATATCACCCGGCAAACGCAAATAGGACAACCACGCAAAGACCAGGCTATCCACCGCGCAGAACGGCCGTTCCTCAAACGGATCAAACGCTGTCTGGGCATAGGTCAAAAAATTAGGCGAATCCGACATGGCCCTCCCATCAACTATGGTGCATTGGGGTCAGGTTACTTTGCACCAAAAAGGCGCCCGGGCCGTGTGGACCCGGACGCCTTCATTGTAGCTTTTCGCTCTAGCGAGCTTGATTTAGCAGGAGAAGTCGACGCTGTCGATGATGTCCTTGAGGGCCTTGGCGGAGGCGGTGAGCTCATGCTGCTCGTCATCGTTCAGCGGCACGGGGACGCGGCAGACGACGCCGTCGCGGCCAACGACCGTCGGCATGGAGATAGCCAGATCGGACAGGCCATACTCGCCCACCATGAGCGAGGAAACGGGCAGAACGGTCTGCTCATCGCGCATGACAGCGGTGCAGATGCGCTTGACGGCCATGGCGACGCCGTAGTAGGTGGCGTGCTTCTTCTCGATGATGGTGTAGGCGGAGTTCTTGACGTCCTCGGCGATACGCTTCTCGGCAGCCTCGTGCTCCAGATGACCGTGAAGCTCGCAGAAGGTGTTCAGCGGAACGCCAGCAACCTGAGCGCTGGACCAAGCGACAAACTCGGAGTCGCCGTGCTCGCCCATGACATAGGCCTGGACATCGCGCGGGTCAACCTCGACGTGGGCACCAAGCATCTGCTGCAGACGGCCAGTGTCGAGCACGGTGCCGGAGCCGATGACATGGCCCTCGGGCAGGCCGGACATCTTGATGGCAGCATAGGTCAGAACATCAACCGGGTTGGAGACGATTAGCAGAATGCCGTCGAAGCCGGACTTCTTAATCTCGGGGATAATGGACTTAAAGATGTTAACGTTCTTGTTGACCAGGTCCAGGCGGGTCTCACCGGGCTTCTGGGCAGCGCCAGCGGTGACGACGATCATGGCGGCGTCGGCGACATCGGAATAATCGCCGGCGTAGATCTTCATCGGCTCGGCAAACGTCATGCCGTGCGCGATATCCAGAGCCTCACCCTCGGCGCGGTTCTTGTCCACGTCGATGAGGACCATCTCGGAGAACAGACCGCTCTGCATCAGAGCGAACGCCGAAGACGAACCGACGAAACCGCAGCCGACAATAGCGACCTTCTTCTCGTTAACCATTAGAAACTCCCATCTCTCTCCACAAACAAGCCGCCCGGGAACGACCCGAGCGGCTTGTCGTAATCCCAATACATCCAATCGGGACTTTGATTATGCCCCTATTCGCAGCCGAAAATCGACCGTTTACCGAAATTGTTTGCAGTATTCGTAAAATAACTGCACGAAATCGGTTTCGAGCTATTGACGGGCCGAAACAGGTTTCTAATACAGGCCCGCCTCGCGAATGGCCTCGACAGCCAAAGCGATCTGATCGGGCGGCAGGACCAGCGCCATGCGCACGTGCCCCTCGCCCGAAGGACCAAAACTCGCGCCCGGCGTCACCACAACGCCGGCCTTCTCCATGAGCTCCTCGCAAAACGCCATGGAATCGGTGCGACCACCGGGAAGCTTGGCCCACACAAACATAGAGCCATGCGCGTTGGGACGCTCCCAGCCCAGGCCCTCAAGACCGTCGCACAGGGCATCGCGGCGCTCCTGGTACTTCAGACGCTGCGCCTCGACCTCATCGCGCGGACCGTTCAGGCAGGCGATGGCGGCCTTCTGGATCGGGAAGAACATACCGAAGTCGATCTGGCCGCGCAGCTTGGCAAAGGCCGAGACTACATCCTCGCGACCGACCAAAAAGCCGATGCGGGCACCGGTGACGTTAAACGACTTGGAAAGCGAGAAGAACTCAACGCCCACCTCGAGCGCGCCGGGATACTGCAAGAAGCTGCCGCCCGGCTCGCCGTCGAACACGATGTCGGAGTATGCGTTGTCATGGACGATGAGCAGGTCGTGCTCGCGGGCGAAAGCGATAATCTCCTCGTAGACCTCGGGCGTACCCACCGAGCCGACCGGGTTCGCGGGCAGCGACACGATCATATACTTGGCACGATCGGCCACCTCGGGATCGATACCCGCCACATAGGGCAGGTAATTATGCTCGGCAACCAGCGGATAGTATTCGAGCTTGGCATCGGCGATCTTGGCACCCGCCTCAAAGACCGGGTAGCACGGATCGGGAACCAGAATGGTGTCACCCGGATCGAGCAGGGCCAGGCCCAAATGGCCCACGCCCTCCTGCGTGCCGTTGCACGACTGCACCATAGACGGCGTAATGCCCGAAACGCCAAAGCGACGCTCATAGTAATCGCACACGGCTTGCTTGAGTTCGGGCAGGTCGCGCAGGGCATACTTCCACATCTCGGGATCTTGGGCTGCCTGCGTGAGCGCCTCGACCACGTGGTCGTACGGCTTAAAGTCGGGCGTGCCCACGCTCATGTTGTAAATGGTCTTGCCCTGAGCCTTCAGCGCGAGAAGCTTGTTGTTGAGCGAGGCGAAGACCTCCGCGCCAAAGCGGTCGAGACGCTGCGATGCCTGCATGGTGCCACCTTTCGATATAAAAAACGCGGCGCTCCGACAAGAGCGCCGCGCGATACGGGCCATCAGATTGCAAAAGTGTAACGCTTGCAACCCCCGTATTGGTTCAATTTAGCCAACCTTAGTCAACTGGATTGAGCGCGTCGATCTGCGCAAGCCACAGACGCGAGCTAGCGTCACTCGGCATACGCCAATCGCCGCGCGGGCTGAGCGTCACCGAGCCCACCTTGGGACCATCGGGCAGGCAGCTGCGCTTAAACTGCTGGGCAAAGAAGCGACGGTAGAACGTACGTAGCCACGTGTGGACGGTCTTGGCGTCGTAGACGCCCTCGAAGCTCTTGAGCGCCATGCGGTAGATCTTGCCCGGCTCAAAGCCAAAACGCAGCAGGTAGTAGAGGAAGTAGTCGTGCAACTCGTACGGGCCCACCAAATCCTCGGTCTTCTGCGCAATCTCGCCGTCGCCCGTGGGCGGCAGAAGCTCGGGGGACACCGGCGTATCGAGGATATCGAGCAAGACCTCGGCAATGCGCCCGCCAAAGACATCGGCGGCATAGCGCACCAGATGGCGCACAAGCGTCTTGGGCACGCTCGCGTTGACGGCGTACATGCTCATGTGGTCGCCGTTATAGGTAGCCCAGCCGAGCGCCAGCTCCGACAGGTCGCCCGTGCCAATGACAAAACCGCCAGCCTGGTTGGCCAGATCCATCAGAATCTGCGTACGCTCGCGCGCCTGGCTGTTCTCGTAGGTCACGTCCTGCACAGCTGGATCATGCTCAATGTCCTTGAAGTGCTGCTCCACAGCCGCGTGGATCGAAACCTCGCGGAAGCTCACACCCAGGTCGCGAGCGAGCGACTCGGCATTCGACTTGGTGCGATGCGTCGTGCCGAAGCCGGGCATGGACACGGCTGTGATACCAGTGCGCGGCAGCCCCAGTGCATCGAAGGCACGCACGGTCACAAGCAGCGCCAGTGTGGAATCGAGACCGCCCGAAAGGCCGATAACGGCCGCCTTGGTGCCCGTATGGGCAAGGCGGGTCTTGAGGCCCGCGGTCTGCAGGTCGAGGATGGTCTCGCAGCGCTCAGCCAGGTCACCATGGTCGGCAGGCACGAAGGGCGCGCGGGGGAAGACACGGTCTATGCCGAGCGCATCGCGCAGGACAGGCTCTTCGGCGAGCGAGCCCTCAAACGAGAACTCGACGGTCACGGCCTCCGGCGCATCGTCCGCGCGCGTCCACGTCGTCGAGCGACGGCGCTCGGCAACCAGGCGGTCAAGGTCAACGTCGGCGATGGCCATATCGCAGGTAAGCAGTTTGGTCGCGGCGAGCTTGGAGCCGTTTTCGTAGACGAGGTTCTCACCCGCAAAGACCATGTCGGTCGTGGACTCGCCCTCGCTCGCGTCCGCGTAGGCATAGGCGCAGTACAGGCGCGCGCTCTGATTGGAGATAAGGCTGCGGCGGTAATCTGCCTTACCGATAATCTCGTCCGAGGCCGACGGGTTGAGAATCACCGTCGCACCGGCAAGCGCCATCTCGGTCGAAGGGGGCGCCGGCACCCACAGGTCCTCGCAGACTTCAACGCCCAGCACCATATCCTCGGCACCCTCATCACAGCAGCGGTAGACAAGCCCCGAACCCAGCGGAACCGGACCCTGACCGGCAAATTCAACCCACACGGGATCCGCAGGCGACGGAGCAAACCAGCGACGCTCATAGAACTCGCCATAGTTGGGCAGATACTTCTTGGCCGTGAGGCCCAAAAGCTCGCCCGCGCAGCACACGGCGGCACAGTTGTAGATATTCTCGGCAACCGCAACGGGAAGACCGATGGTAAAGACGATCGGCAGCTCACGGGTTTCATCGAGGATATGCACCAGAGCAGCCTCGCAGGCATGCAGCAGTGTGCGGTTATGGAACAGATCGGCCGCGGTATAGCCAGTCAGATTAAGCTCGGGCAACACCAACGCGCGAACGCCACGCCCGGCAGCATCGCGAACAGCCGCCAGCGCAACCTCGGCATTGCCCTCGACATCGGCCACGCGAATCTGCGGCGACGCCGCCGCCACACGCAAAAAGCCATCAGACTGAGAAAGGTGAAGATTCATAAGAATGCTCCCGTGCGTAGACGCCATTCACAACAATTAGCAAGTCCTATTGTAGTTCAACCGCCGGGTGTAACCGCATCCCACCAACTTGGTGAGCAATTGATGAGTTGATGGTATCTGTTAAATGTCACGTACGATTCACATCTGGTGGGTACCCTGATGGCTACACGAAACGAAGCAGATTTACACCGGGAGGACCCCGTATGACAACCAAGTACACCGACGCGCCGCGCACGCGCGTCATGACGCCGGCATCGCTCAACAACGGCGTACACGAGAACCATTCCATTGGACAGACCATGGCCATCGCGCCCAAAAAGGGCCTGTTCGACGACATTTCCATTCCCCAGATCATCGCCGGCGCCGCAGCTGCCGCCACGAGCGTGGCGCTTGCTTCAAAGATCGGCATTGCCGGCTCGGTGATTGGTGCCGCTGTGAGCTCAGTCATCACTGTTGTGTCCTCGCAGGTCTATCGCCACTTTATCTCCGCCAGCGCCGAAGCAATCAAGGGCACGCATGCCGCTGTCGACTACCCTGCCGGCGCCTACGAGCCCGTTGAGCCCGATGTCGAGGAGCACCTAGGTGGCGCCGCGACCACGCAGGAGATGCGCCAGATTGCGGGGCGCGCGACCACGGCGCGCGTTGCCCCCGACAGCTTGCGCGCCAAGGCGGCGGCAGAGCGCAGCCAGACGCAAAAGAAGGTCATCGTCTTCTCGATCGCCATCGCCATCGTCGCGGTCATTGCCTGTGCCGGCGCCATCCTTATCACCACCGCCGGTGAGGGTCTGGGCGAGCGCCCCGAGCCGATTCTGTCGTCGCGCACGACCGAGCACGACGCGGATAGCACTGGTCAATCGCAAAGCCAGCAGGACGACTCGCAGGGCACCTCCGCATCCACCGACTCGTCCTCGAACACCCCCGATCAATCGCAGGGCGTCGATTCTTCCGTAAACAACAGCGGCACGCAATCCGGCACGACCGACTCAAGCCAAACGACTGACAGCTCGCAGCCGAGCACGGGCGACCAGACAAGCGACAATACATCGGGCACGGGATCTACCGACAACAGCAGCACTAACAGCTCGAGCGGAACCGCGTCCGGCACGGCATCTGACAGCTCGAGCCAAGGCACGGCGTCGGGCAACTAAGCACGTTTGCCTCTCATAGATAACCGACCTGTATAACGGGCGCGAACCGGCAACGGTCGCGCCCGTTTGCCTTGGGCGCCGAGGTGGCACGCCCCGTGCGATGGTAAGATGCTTTGGTGTGTAAAGAGGAGATTTGCCATGAGCAAGACAATAGTTAAGCCCACGCTATCGCTGGGCAACCACATCTATCTATATCGTCTGCTGCGCGATGCGATTGGGTGCGGCAAGCAAACGTTTATGACGCAGGTCGAGGAGACGCTCGCCGCCGGCGACATGGCCGCTTATGACCTGGGCTTCGAGTCCACGCGCGAGCTGCTCGAGGAGCTCGATGACTGCATCAAGCTGACCGTCTTTAAGGGCGGTCGCCTGTATGCCACCGTCATCGCCAACGAGGCCTGGGATGCCGCCCTTGCCAAGGGCGAGGACAAGCCCAAGGCAACCAAAGGAGCCAAGCAGTCCTACAAAAAGAAAAAGCGCGGCGAGAAGGACCTCAAGGCCGTGCGCCCCAAGCACGTTAAGCGTCCCGAGCCCGAAGCCATGGTTGACGCCGCGCCGGAACCCGAGCCCGAGGCGGAGATCGAAATCGCTATTGAGGTAACAGCAGAAGCCGAAACCGAAATCGCCGCCACGACCAATCCCAAAGTCATATCCGAGCAGGAAGCCACTGTGGAGCTCAACGAAGCTCCCAAGTCGACAACCGAAGAAGCCGCTGGCCAGCCCGAGACGTCTGCGTTCCAAAACAGCGATGTCTTTGGCGACGAGGCCGAGGACGATCAGTCCGACGAGCCCGCCGATCAAGGCGCTGCCGAGTCGGTGCCGGAGCCCGAGACGCCGCAGCCCGCCATCTCGCTCACGGTCGTCTATGACCCCGAGAACGCCAATGCCGGCATCACCACCATGGCCTCCACGCCGGTCGAGGCAAAGTCGAGCGTTGAAAACGAGAACGCGACGCAGGTTGAGGTTGAAACCGCAGCTGCAGACGCGCCCGTCACCGTGAAACCCGCAGATTCCACAATCAAGCCGAAAACGACGCCGGAGCCCGCACCCGTCATCGAGTCCGTGCCCACCTCTGCTTGCGACCAAATTCCCGCACCTGCACCGGCTTCGGCACCCGCAGCGGCCCCAACCCCCGCACCTGCAGCGCCCGCCATCCCCGAGGACTTCCCCGTCGATTTCGCAACCGAGGTCTTCTGCCCCGGCCCGCTTCTGCACCAGCTGTCAACCTATCTCCCCTACGGCGCCGACACGCTCGGCATCGTCGGCGAGTACTACTGGATCGCCCGCGAGCGCGGTACCATCGAGGCCGCGCGAAACCGCGCAAGCTTCCCTCTGCGCTACACGCAAGCCGGCGAGCGCCACGAAGTCACCGTGCGCATCCGCCGCAACACCACCGGCGGTCTCGGAGCCGCCTGGACCATCGATAAAGTCGAGCCTTCTACCAAGTAACAAAAAGGGACGATAACCCTCAAGGTTATCGTCCCTTTCTCGTTAGGTCACCTGAGCTCGACTAGTCGCGCGTCAGCTTGCGGTGAATACGATGCGGCTGGGCTGCATCCTCGCCCAGGCGCTCGATGCGGTTGGCCTGATAGGCCTCGAAGTTGCCCTCGAACCAATACCAGTTGCCCGGATTCTCGTCGGTGCCCTCCCACGCCAGAATGTGCGTGGCGACGCGGTCCAGGAACATACGGTCGTGGCTAATGACCACCGAGCAGCCCGGGAACTCGAGCAGCGCCGCTTCGAGCGAGGACAGCGTCTCGACGTCGAGGTCGTTCGTGGGCTCGTCGAGGAGCAGCAGGTTGCCGCCCTGCTTGAGCGTGAGTGCCAAGTTCAGACGGTTGCGCTCGCCACCGGATAGTACGCCAGCGCGCTTCTGCTGGTCCTGGCCCTTAAAGCCAAAGCTCGCCACATAAGCGCGGCTCGGAACCTCAGTCTCGCCGACCATCATGTGGTCCAGGCCATCCGAGACGACCTCCCACAGGTTCTTATCGGGGTCGATGCCGGAACGGTTCTGGTCGACGTAAGAAATCTTGACGGTCTCGCCCACCTCGAGCTCGCCCGAAGTCAGCGGCTCCAGACCCACAATCGTCTTGAACAGCGTGGTCTTACCGACGCCGTTGGGGCCGATGACGCCCACGATGCCGTTGCGCGGCAGGGTGAACGAAAGGTCGTCGATAAGCACGCGGCCATCGAACTCTTTGTGCAGGTGATGGGCCTCGAGCACCTTGTTGCCCAAACGCGGGCCCACAGGAATGCGAATGTCGGTCCAGTCGAGCTTCTGGCTTGCGCGGGCCTCGGCCTCCATCTCCTCGTAGCGAGCCAGACGGGCCTTGTTCTTGGCCTGGCGAGCCTTGGGCGAGCTGCGTACCCACTCGAGTTCGGCCTCCATGCGCTTGGCGAGCTTGGCATCGCGGTTGCCCTGCGCCTCGATACGGGCAGCCTTGGTCTCCAGATACGTGGAGTAGTTGCCCTTGTAGGGATAAAGGTGGCCGCGGTCGACCTCGCAGATCCACTCGGCAACGTTATCCAGGAAGTAGCGATCGTGCGTGACGGCAAGCACCGCGCCCTGGTAGTTGTGCAGGAAGTGCTCGAGCCACAGGATCGACTCGGCGTCCAGGTGGTTCGTGGGCTCGTCGAGCAGCAGCAGGTCGGGAGCCTCGAGCAGCAGCTTGCACAGGGCCACACGGCGGCGCTCGCCGCCGGAAAGCACGTTGACCGGCATGTCGGAATCGGGCAGCTGCAGGGCGTCCATGGCCTGGCCGAGCTTGGAATCGATATCCCAGCCGTCGGCGGCGTCGATCTCGTCCTGGAGCTTTCCCATCTCGGCCATGAGGGCGTCCATGTCACAGTCCGGGTCGCACATCTCCTCGCCGATCTTGTTGAAGCGATCGACCTTGGCGATCATGTCGCCAAATGCCATGCGCACGTTCTCGATGACGGTCTTGTCGTCGTCGAGCGGCGGCTCCTGCTGCAGGATACCCACGGTGTAGCCGGGGGTGAGCCTGGCATCACCGTTGGAGACCTCCTCGATGCCGGCCATAATCTTGAGCAGGGTCGACTTGCCCATACCGTTGGGGCCCACGACGCCGATCTTGGCACCGGGGTAGAAGCTCAGGGTCACGTCGTCAAGGATCACCTTGTCGCCATGGGCCTTGCGAGCCTGATACATCTGGTAGATAAACTCCGCCATATGTCTGTTCTATCCTTTCTACCTGCTGTTTCCCTATTCTTGATTCGCTTTAGTGGAAACGAAATGAGAAAACCAGCTCTGAAACGTAACGAAAAAGGGGCATGGTTGCCCACACCCCCTAATACTACCTGGGAAAAGTCCCCCGGAACATACTATGAACTGCATACGCTAGTTTTCCGCAACCTTAACGAGCGGCTCGCTGCGATTTGCGCCACAACAGATACGAGTAGACGTAGACGGCTCCAACCGAACCAAACGCCAGAGCCGCAATCACCGCGGCGACGACTTCACTCGAAAGCACGCTGCCTGCCACGCCCATCACAATCAGGCCAATACCCAGCACCATAAAGCAGGCGCCGCCAAAACGCTGCGTACGGCGCCAGTTCTCGGGATCGGCAAGCGCCCAGGGTGTCTTGATACCGAGCGTATAGTTCTGCTTCACACGCGGCAAGTAGTTACCTACGCCGATGAACAGCAAACCGACAACACCGGAAATAAGCACGTTAACCGAACCGACCGCCGGCACCACGCCCCAGACCGTAAGCTCTCCCAGCCAGCTTATGGCGCACATGAACAAGGTGAAGGCGATTACGAAGCCCTGGTAGAACTTGCCCGAGGTTCGATATGCCTCACCTTTGGGGTCGATGCGCGGCACCACGCAGAACATTGCGAGAAGCGCCAGAGGCAGCACGCCGAGCGCGGAGGCCATCCAGCTAGGACCCCAACCGTCGACGGCGCCGTTCGCGCCCCAGTGCGTGGGAATCTGCGCAGGCAAGCTCGGCATCACCATGAGGTGCGCTACGACATTGGCGACGCACAGAGCGACCAGCGCAATCCACACGCGCGACGATACCCCCGTGGGGTGAATGCCCTTGTTTTCGTTATTCATCCTTATCACCTTCCGTGTTTGTAAAGCCCATAAACCAGCCGATCAAGTCCTGCATGACGGTGGTGTTTAAGCTGTAAACGATGTTTTGGCCATGACGTTCGTCGGTCACCAACCCGGCGTTTTTGAGCGTCGCCAAGTGATGGCTCAGCGACGGCTTACTGATATCGAAATGCTCGGCAAGCTCCCCCGCCGTGCAATTGCCCTCGCGCAGCAGTTTCAAAATGCGCCGTCGCGTTGGATCGGCAAGCGCCTTAAAACCCTCTCCCGGCATAAGACCTCCTCTCATCATCTCTCATGACGCGCGCACTATACTCGATATTTAGATGTTTGTCCCACTATCTAATCGCAATGCTTCAAACCACATCAAAGTAAACGCCATCGCAACCTATGGCGATTACCTATAATGACGATAGCTAAAACACGATTCGCTTCCCCATCGGAGGATGTCTATGACCGAAACCGCTGCCGCTCTCGTCGAGACACGCGACACCAAGCTCGAGATCATCATGGGCCGCGAGGCACTCGATAAGCTCGCCGATGCTACGGTGCTGATGCTCGGCTGCGGAGGTGTGGGGTCCAATTGCTGCGAGGCGCTCGCCCGCGGCGGCATTGGTCATTTCGTCATTCTGGACAAGGACATCGTCGCGCCCAGCAATATCAATCGCCAGGCTATCGCCTTTCACAGCACCATCGGCAAGCGCAAGGTCGATGTTATGGAAGCCATGATCCACGACATCAATCCCGCCGCCACCGTTATCAAACGCACCGAATACCTGCTGAGCGACAACATCGACGAGTTCTTCGCGAGCGTTTTGGAGCAGACGGACGGCAAGCTCGACTACGTCGTCGACGCCATCGACACCATCTCGGCCAAGCTCACCATTGCCAAATATGCTCAGGACCACGACATTCGTTTGGTTAGCTCCATGGGCGGGGCCAACAAGCTCCATCCCGAGTGCCTCCGCTTTGCCGACATCTTCGATACGGTACGTGACCCCATGAGCCGCATTATGCGCAAAGAATGCAAGAAGCGCGGCATCAAGAGCCTGCACGTACTGTTTAGCTGCGAGGAATCGGTTAAGACACAGCCCCGCGACCCTTCCAACATCCACGAGCGCACCGAGCTGGGAACCGCCAGCTTTATGCCGCCCATCATGGGCCAGATGATCGCCGGCGAGGTTATCCGTCAGATCAGTGGTCGCGGCACCGAGCGCGTGCGCGCCGACGGCCAACGCCTGGACTAGCGGAGCGCGCCGAGATGGAGCCCCGGTTATTTGATGCACACTGCCATCTTGATTTAATGGCTCACCCGGACGCCGTTGCCGATGAGGCAACGGCGCTGGGCTTGGGTCTATTTGATTGCGGCGTCGATCCACGCGACTTCGCTAGCGCACACGGGCGAACCCGTCGCCTTCCTACCGTCATCAAGGGCATCGGCCTCCATCCCTGGTGGCTCGCCGACGGCCGCTGCGGTCCCGCCGAAGTCAATCTGCTTTGCGAAGTTGCTGCCCAAGAGCGCTACATCGGCGAAGTCGGGCTCGACTTTTCCGCGCGCTTTGCTGGAAGTGAGCCGCTACAAATACAGGCACTTAACCGGCTCTGCGATGCACTCGTGCAGCATCCTCTTACCGGGCGCGTGATATCAATTCACGCCGTTCGTTCGGCAGGAGCCGTACTGGACGTCCTCGAATCGCATGGACTACTCATCCCAAACCCCGACTCCCCCGCTATCATCTTCCACTGGTTTAGCGGCACTTCGAACGAACTCGCCCGCGCGCGAAACGCAAACTGCTATTTTTCCGTGAACGAGCGTATGCTCGCCACCAAGCGCGGTCGCGAATATGCCCGGCAGATTCCACTCGACCGTCTACTGCTCGAGACCGATGCGCCAGCCGAACCAAACACAGAAACAAGCGCGCAGTCGCTCATCAGATCGCTCGCAAGGACCTCGATGCGCATCGCCTCACTCAAAAACTGTGACGCAAAGCGCATCGAGTCGGCAGTTTTAGCAAATGCGCACTCTGTTTTTGACCTTCGCTAACTCCTGTGGGCAAAAATGCCAAGGGGCATGCAAATCGCACAACGCAGTCCCTATTTTGGAAGACAGTACAATTCGGCAGCATTACACCAATTCGTGCATGAGATCACGGTTGCGTGCATACAATTCGTCAAAGATATGACGGCGCGACGCATATAACTCGTGGGCAGTCATATCAGGCACGATTGTTTGCGCAACGCCAAGGACTTGGGCGAGCTCATCCCATGATGCATAGGCGCCACCTGCGAGAGCTGCCATGATGGCATCACCGAAGCATGCGCCCACCGTAACCTTGGCAACCGAGACCTCGCGCCCACATACGTCGGCGATAGCCTGCATCCAAACTGGATTCTTGGTTCCACCTCCGACAAGCATAATGCGCCCAATTGGCAGTCCATGTTCTCGCTCGATAATGTCGACATGGGATGCAACGGTATACGCGACGCCTTCCAAGGCGGCACGAACCATATGGGCTCGCGTATGCCTTCCGGTCAGGCCAAAGAAGACGCCACGCGCCTCGGGATCGTTGAGCGGAGTGCGCTCCCCCGCAAAGTACGGCAGACACAGGAGCCCATCGGCACCCGGCGCCACACCGGCGGCATCATGCGCCATAACCGAATATGCATCGGGGCCACCGTGGCCCTCGGCCTCCACGGCGTCGCGATACAGCTCTTGGCGCAGCCACGATGTGAGCGCACCCGCCGTATTGGTCCCCGCGCAGATCCCGTAAGTTCCGGGAATGATAAACGTCCCTGGCCACAGGCGGGCATCATCGACCATATGATCAGCTAGGTAGATGAAATACGCCGTACTCCCCAACTGAACCATCATATCGCCGGGACGAAATACACCCGTCGAAATGGCCTCGGCACCAGAGTCGCCCGTTCCCACTAAGACAGGTGTCCCTGCCGCGAGCCCCGTCGCCTCAGCCGCACGCTGAGTAATCACCCCGGCAATATCGGTAGCCGACATTACCTCCGCCATCTGGTCAGGCCGGCAGAAACGAGCACATTCCCGAGCATCAACCTTCCAAGTGAAGCGGTCGTATAGGGGAAGAAAATCCTCCGCCAGATAACGGTCCACCGTAAAACGCCCCGTCAACTTTGCGCACAGAAACGATGACGCCGTCAGGAACTTCGCGGCACGTTCGTGCACCTCGGGCATATTCTCCTTAAACCACAAGATCTTGGGAGCAATATCTGACGAACAGGGATCGTGCCCGAAAAGCTCGCGTGCGCGATCTGACCCATATTCGGAAAGAAGCTCGTCAATCTGCGGTTTCGAACGTGCATCGACTCCATACAAAATCGCGGGCGCCAGCGCGTTGCACTCGGTATCGACCGGCACACAGTCGCAGCCCAATGCGGAAAGGCCCACGCATCCGATCTGTGCCGCGTTAACCCCCGATCGCGCCACCAGCTCGCACGACAAGCGGCAAAAATCGCCCCACCAAACGGCCTCGGCATCATGCTGGTACCATCCGTCACACGGGTTGTCCGTCTCGTGTCCACAAGAGGCTTGGCAAACGATGTTGCATCGATCATCGATTAAAACGCCTTTAGAGGCGCTTGTCCCAATATCAATACCCAGATAGAGCGCCATAGGTGCCTACTCCCCTCGCGCCGTACGAGCGGCAGCCATAAAACGAGCTACCCGCTCAACATCAACCGGGGCATCCAGCTTTCCGTCGCGCTTTAAGCAGGTGCCGACAAACGCGCCATCGTAGTGAGCAAATACGTCAGCCACGGTATTTTCGCGACAACCGGTGCCACATACCACGGGCACTTCGCCAACACGCTCGCGGACCTCATCGGCAAGCTCGCCCGAAGCGCCACGACCGGCAGCCGAACCGCCGATGACCATCGCATCCGGTAGGCAATTAAAGAGAAGCGAATCGGCAATGTCCGCAGTCGTGCGATCGTTGAGATAAACCTCCCCCTCGCTCGTGATGAAGTGAAAAAGCTTGAGGTCGTCCAAGCGCAGCGCCGCCTTGCGACGCATGGTGTGCGCGAAATCTCGGTTAATCAGCCCGAGATCACCGGCCCAGGCACCGCAAAAATTACAGCGCGTGAACTGCGCATCGACGGCAGCGCACAGCTCGATTGTGGCATCACCATCGTAAATAGCCTCAGCTCCCCAAGGAGTCGACAAATCATGGGACAGAGCCCCGATTACATAGCCCATCGATGCAAGGGTTGAGGGAGAAACGTGCTGCTCATAGGGCATCGAGAGCTCATTGGTAATCAAAATGCCATCGACACCGCCCTGCTGCAACGCCTCGAGATCGCGCTTGGCGGCTTCCACGACCTGTGACACGCTTCCGCCCGGGTAGTACAGTGGATCGCCCGGCAGAGGACGCAGGTGCAGCATTCCGATAACCGGCTTTTCGGTCTTGAACATCGAAGTTAGAAACGACATAATGTGCTCCTTCATAGGGTTATTGCAGGGACGTTACTCCCCCAGCACCTCGATGTACACTTTTCGCTTCTGCGGACCGTCAAACTCCGCAAGATAGATGTTCTGGGCACCTCCGCACACGATGTGGCCATCTTGAACGGGAAAGAAGCAACTGTTTCCACAAATCATGCTCTTGATATGCCCACAGGAGTTGTTGCCGGTGGCTCCATAGCTCGGCAGGAAGTGTGCATGCGCATAGGGGGCATCGAGTGGGGCGATGCGATCAAGCGTCTCCATAAGATCCGTCTCCACGCAGGGCAGCCCCTCGTTTACCACGATTCCACAGGTCGTATGCGACAAAATAATCGCTGCCAAGCCATTGGTCACCGAGCTGCGTTCGATGGCAGCGTGCACGTCCTCGGTAATATCGATGAACTGGTCCGGAGCAGTCGATAGATAGCTCAATGTCTCGAGCGTCACCATGTTTACTCATCCCCTTCAAGAAAACGCAGGGCATTACCCCAGTAGAGCCTTTCTCGCGCATCATCGCGCATGGGCACGGTATCGAGCGCCCGCTTGAGTTTGAATGCACGGAAACGCGGCGTATTGCTGGCGAACATCACTTGATGCGATAGCGCGCGCTCATACCACAGCGGCCCCATATCGACCGTGAAAAGACGCTGCATCATCTCCTCGGGCGAATCGATGTAAGTGATAGAGGTGTCCGTGTAGCAGTTGGGATACTTGAGCAGCATCGCCACGGTCTCGCGCACCCAGGGCCAGCCAAAGTGGGTCAAACTAAAGCGCACATTTGGATGCGTTGCGATTGTGTGCTCAAATGCAAGCGGGTTACTGCGCGAGAGCTCTGCGCCCGGCTCCCAAGACATACCGGCATGGAAAACCACCGGCTTGTTATAGCGCTCGCACAGCTCGTAAAGCGGCTCGGCCACAGCATCATCGGGGGCAAAACCCTGCTTTGCCGGATGCAGGCAAAGCCCCTTTGCCCCCAACTCGGTAAAGGCGCGCTCCAATTCGTCTGCGGCACCGCTCACCTGCGGATCTACGCTCGCAAATCCCCACAGACGATCGGGATGCGCGGCAACCAGCATGGCAATCTGGTCATTGGTGCCAAAGTGCCCTCCGCATGCCGTGGTTACATCGAGCGGCATGAGCACGCTCTTCCGCACGTCGCAGACGTCCATCTCGACTTGAAGCTCATCCCAATCCATGGGGCCCATATGCCCCATACCAAATTCTCGTGACCAAAAGCCGAATCCATCAGGCTCATCACCCGGCGTACAGATCTCGCCGTAGAGCATAGGATGGACCAACATGTCGATAACCATTTCGTACTCCTTTCCAGGCATTTGACCCTAGTACGGCTCAAACGAACCAATCACTCGGGACGACAGCTCAGCACCCGCCTTCATACACGCCGGAATATCAAGGCCATCGATCACGCCCTTGGTAAACCCGGCAATATACGAGTCGCCGGCGCCCACGGTGTTAACGACCTTCTCCGCCGGTACGATCCCGCACTCATAGAAGCGCTCACCGTCATAGGCAATGCTTCCCTTCTCGCCAAGCGTGGCAACCGCAACGCGCGGTCCCAATTCCTGCACGTGGCGTACCCAGTCTCGCAGCTCCGGAGTGTCCTCTTCAAACGACATAAATGCGTAGTCAACGTAGGGAAAATGATTCTCGCAGGCATATTCGGGATCCTGGCTGAACACCGAGAAGTCCATAACCACCGTCTTGCCCGCTTCATGCCATTCGGGCAGGAGGTCCAAACAATTGCCAAACAGGTCGGTATGGATGATGTCATGCTCCAGGATAAACGCCCGGTCGTCTTCATTCGGTCGATATGTCTCCATTACGCCATCGATTGCCTCGAGATGCACGCGATCGACGCCGTCTTTCAATGCCATGAGCATCACCGAGGTGTCGCCATCCTCCACCCGCAGATGAGAGATATCGAGCCCCTCGGCGGCCAGCGCCTCCCTCATCTTGTCTCCGTACTCGTCCTTGCCGACAACCGACACGGCAGATACCGAAACGCCCATTCGTGCAAGATGGATACCCCAGTCAATGCCATTGCCAGTCGGATAGAACACGCCGATGTTTTGATAGACGTCCGCGCAGCAAAAACCAGCCGCACACGCTTTAATACCCATGGTCTTCTCCAATGTACAAAAGGGGACCCACCACATGGCGAGCCCCCTTTTCGCGTTTCGCTTATTGTTTTGCATCGGCTGTCCAAAGCCTCATAGCCAGACCGCCGTACGCTTTCTTAAGCTATTCGACGATTGGTGCTCCGTGGCCCCAAGAACCTTCCATGCCGCACACGGTCGAGGCAAACCCGGCAGCAAAGTCGAGCGCGCGCTCGATGGCCTCGGCGCCATCCTCACCACGCTTGGCGGAATCGAGATAGCACATCAAAAACGAGGTGAGGAACGAGTCGCCCGCCCCCATGGTGTCCTTCATGTCCGTTACCGGTTTAGCCAGCTGGCGGTAATAACGCTCGCCGTCGTAAGCAATGCAGCCCTCGGCGCCCGCCGTAGCCGACACAAAACGCGGACCCAGGCCCTTCACCCATGCCAGACGCTCGCGAATCTCGTCCTCACTCGCGGCATCCGCCGCACTAAAGAAAGCAAAATCGACGTAGGGCGCAATCTGCTCGTAGTACTCGTCGGTGGAGTCGTCCGAAAAGTCAAAAGAGACCGTGACGCCCGCAGCCTTCAGCTTGGGCAGCTCGCGCTCGGTGAAGCAATAGTTGCCCGAATGAACCACATCGAACTGCTTCATGTACGCAAGGTCAAAGCGATCGAGGACATAGCGCGCATCGCCACGGATACCGCCCTCGTTGGAGCCAAGGAAGACACGGTCACCGTCAACGACGGTCACGCGAGCCGCTCCGTTCTCGCCAATCATCTGCTCGCACTTGTCAAGCTCGATACCCTCATCCTCGAGGCTTGCAATGACATGCTCGGCAGCGGCGTCATTGCCAAAAATGCCCATGTATGCAGAGCGTGCGGCACCGCATTTCTTGGCATAAACGGCGAAGTTCACCGCATTGCCGCCGGGATACATGGTGTGGATATGCTCGTAGCGATCGACGACGTTGTCGCCAAATCCGAGCGCGTTAACGTTAAATGTCATGGCCTTTGCCCCTTCTAGTACTCGACAACACCCATATAGCGACGGAAATCGGGATCGTGATCAAACACCTTGCCGCGTGCTGCACGCAGCTCGCAGTTCATGGCGTAGAACAGCACCGGGTCCAGATAGGCACGGACGCTCGCCGGCACGGCTTCCATACCGTACTCCTTGGCATCGAGCACCATCAGCGTATCGGTATGCGTCTTAAGGAACGCCAGGGCGCGCTCGTCCATAGCACGGCACTCGCTGGAGCCCATCTGCAGGAAGTAAAAAACGCCATCCTGAGTAGCCTCGAAGGGGCCATGGAAGTACTCGGCAGAGTGAATGTAGCTGCAGTGCTGCCACTGCATCTCCATAAGAGAGCAGATAGCGAAACCGTAGGTCTGGCTAAAGTTGGGACCGCTGCCCAGAATATAGAAGAACTCGTGCTCCTGGCAAAGCTTGGCAAAGCGATCGCCCAGCTCGGCATTTACCTTCTCGCGTGCCGGGGGAAGAATCTTATCCATCTCGGCGATACCGGCATACATATCGGCAAGATCGGCGTAGCCCTCCTGCTGATCGAGCAGCTCTGCCGCAAGCGACAGCGAAATGCCAGCGGGGACCTCGGCCTGCGGCACGCCCTCGCCCCATGGGTAGACCCACGTGGTCCACTTGCCGGAGTCAATCTTGGATCCAGCGTTGTCGGTCTGGGCGATCACCGTAGCGCCAGCAGCAAGGGCAATCTCGCAGCCCTCGACGACCTCGGGGGTATTGCCGCTGTGGCTGCAAGCGATGACCAGGGACTTCTCGCCCAGACGACGTGGACGCATAATGTCGAATTCACGCGCGGTATAGATATACGAAGTGAAGGTGGTAGCCTCGCGCTGCAGAAGCTCATGAGCCGGGATCAAATCGATCATGGAGCCACCGCAAGCAATCCAGTAGACGCTGTCGAACTTGCCCTTCTCGGCAATTGCCTCTTTAATCAGATCGTGTGCGTTCATATCCAGTTCCTTTCTTGTTTGGCCCGCAATCAATGACGTTGGTTGCGTGGCCGATGGTTGTTTTAGTCAATCAGATATTTCTCGAATGCGGCCATGTTCTTGGCATCTGCGGCCGCCGGGTCATCGTAGTAACGACCGTCCGTGATTTCCTGGCCCAACATGCCGTCGAAACCATGGGCGTTGAGCGTGGCGACGAAGGCGTCCATATCGTGCTTGCCATCGCCCCACACCAGATGGCCATACGGGTCACCGTCGATAAAGTGCATCTCGTGAATTGCCCCATCGCCAAAGGCGGCAAACCAGTCCTCGAGCGTCTCGCCTGCGACGCCCATCGCGGTTGTATCAACCATGGGCTGTAAGTACGGGCTCGCGACCTCGTCAATCATGCGCTTCGCATCGGAAACCGTCGTCACAAGGTTGCTCTCCTCGGGACGCAGGCTTTCCATCGTAAGCACCAGACCGTGCTCGCCGGCATACTCCGCCAGAATGGACAAGTGCTCGCGGCTGCGCTTCCAGGCTTCCTCGCGGTCCTCGTCCCAGTCGCCCCAGCCCGAGTTGATGGACATACGGTCGCACCCAAGTACCTCGGCAAGTTCAATGCCGTGTTTAAAGTACGCCAGGCTGCGCTGTTCATGCAGCGGCTTGCGTGCGCAGTACTGCCAAGGATAGACAACATTCTCGGGGCACAGAGTACGATACCTAAGCCCACGGTCTGCAGCCTTTTTCGCCAGGACCTCAGCCTCAAAGTAGCCCGTATGGTCGAGCGTCACATGCGGCTCTGCACACCACAGCTCAATGGACTCAAAGCCCAAGCGCTGCTGCACATCAAGGAAGTAATCGAGCGACCACATGATGTAGTGGATATTCATGCCCGCAATCTGCTCGCGACGCAGCGTCGGTTTGGATTCAGACATCTTATGCCTCCTTATTTCGATCGAACACGATTTGTCCGTCCGACATCGTCATATCAACCGCAAGATCGCGTGCGTCGCGATAATCGAGGTCAAACACATCCCGATCGAGCACGCAGATATCGGCAAGCTTGCCGACCTCGAGCGTACCCAGCTCGTCTTCGCGCATCAGATCGTACGCGCCCCCGGCAGTCCAAGCGCGCAAGAGCTCGACAAGCGTCAGCGTGTTGACCTCATTCACAGGCAGTCCGTCGGCGAAGAATCCGCCGCACGCGCTGTAGATTGACTCGCCCAGGCTCGGAATCAGCAGCGGCAAATCCGTTCCACAGCACACTGTGCATCCGGAATCTTCCATGCCGCGGCGATTCCAGCTGTGCAAAAGTCGCGTCTCGCCAATTTGTCGACGCATCATCGATAGGCAATCCTCGCGCCGGTCCAGCGTTAGAATCTGCGGATAGACCTCGCAAATTCCACCTAACTTGCCAAACTCGACAAGATCGGTCGGGTCAGAGTTCTCGAGATCGGTAATCGCATGGCGGCGAAGCATCCGTCCATGCTCGTCTCGAGGCAGCGAGGCATAGAGCGCCACGGTGCGACGAACGGCGCCATCGCCCTGGCAATGCAAGGAATATCGGAAGCCGTCAGCATCAATTGCACGCAGCTCGCTCTCAATCAGATCCCACTCTGGCTCCTCGACGACCGTCTTGCCGGCAGCGCCCGCATCGGCCGTGTCCTCATAGAGGTCAATCATCTCGGCAAGCCCCGCCCATACGCCGCGATCGGTCATACGGTTGAAGCCAGAAAAACGAACGAACGGTCCCCGGAAGCGCTCTCGCGCCTCGCGGGCATATGCCAGATTTGCACCGGCGCCCACCGGCTGCGACATCATAGAGACGCGAACCGTCAGCTCACCAGATTCCTCACGGCGAGCCATTTCGTCGGCAAAGCCGTAGTAGTCATCAAACGCCATTTCCTTGATGGCGGTAACGCCGCGCTCGTTAAGCATGCTCATGTAGTCCGAATACCCGGCACGCACCTCGGGCAGCGCAAGGAAATCGCTCATCATGCGCCAGATCTTCTCGGCATAGCACGCCTGGGGTGTAAAGCCATATCGCGCACTGGCGGCAGCATTGAGAACGCAGGTCTCCGCGCCCGGCGTAAAGCAGACGACAGGGATATCGCCAAAACACTCGTCAAACACAGCTGCTGTATTTGCGTTCTCGGCATCCGATGCCAACGTTTCGGGTAGGTTGTGGCCAAAAGCCGCCGCGCAATCCGGATGACCTTCTTTCCATGCACGCAAGAGCGACACGGCCTCTTTGGCATCGGCGATGCCGGACAGATCGGACCCCAACGTCCGCAGCGCCCAACCTGTATAGAAGGTATGCACATCGATCAGGCCAGGCATGACAGTGCGGTCGCCCAGGTCAACTACCTCGTCCGCCTGGGTCAAATACGAAGCTACCTCACACTTGGTGCCAACAGCCTCAATTCGATTGCCACGGACCGCTACGAAACCTTCAAACGGCAGGTCCCCCGTACCGGTAAAGACGCTCTTAGACGTCAGGACCGTCAAACGATCGGACATCACAACCACCTACGCCGGAAGCATGCCGGAAATGGCAGTAATGACCAAGCCAAACACGACCATGAAGATGAAGAACTTCCAAATGGTCTTCCACCATTGGCCAAACGAAATCTTAGCCACGGCAAGGCCGGCGACCGTCATGCCCGCCACGGGGCTGATGGTGTTGATGGTCTGGTTGGCAAACTGGAGCGCGGTGACGGCCGCCTCGGGATTGAGGCCCATGAGCTCGGTCAGGGGGCCCATAACGGGCATGGTGAGCGCCGCCAGGCCAGAACTCGAGGGAACCAGCAAAGAGAGCAGACCAAGGACGACATACATAAACGTGGTGTAGACGGCGGCGGGTGCACCGGCGAGCGCGGTAGCGAGCGCCTGGAGGATGGTGTCAATGATCATGCCGCCCTCGGCGATGACCAGAATACCGCGAGCGATACCGATAACGACGGCAGCGTACGCAAAGTCGGCGAGACCCTTAACGAACTCCTCTGCGATCGTCTGCTGGTCAAGGCCGCCCAGGATACCGGCAAGCAAGCCCATGCCAAGGAACACGGCGGAAATCTGATTCATGTACCAGCCCTGGGTAACAAGACCCCAGACGATAATGCCCATACCGCAAGCAAAATCGATAAGCACGAGCTTCTGACGGATAGTGAACTCTTCCTCGATGGAGGCATCGGTCACGGAAAATTCAATACGCTTGAGCTTATCGTCCTCGTACACAATGGACGACTCGGGGTTTTTCTTGACGCGCATGGCGTAGCGCATGGCCCATGCGATACCGACGGCAGTGAAGATGACCCAAGAAACGGCACGCAGCCACAGTTGCGGATTACCCTCGATGCCAATGATGCCTTGGGCGATCAAAACATTAAACGGGTCGATGGTCGAAGCACAATATCCCAGGTTAGGACCAAGGAAGCAGATGATGAATGCCGTCATCGAGTCATAACCGATACCCATCATGATGGGAATGAAGATGGCATAGAACGGCAGGGCTTCCTCAGACATACCAAACGTAGTGCCACAAATGGACAGCAACGTCATCGTGATGGGAATGATGAGGATGTCCTTGTTCTTGAGCTTTTTAATCACACGGCTCATGCCGGCATTCAAAGCGTTGGTCTTGGTGATGATCGCGAACGATCCGCCAATCAATAAGACGAACGCAACGACGTCGGCAGCCTCTTGGATACCCTTGGTGGGCGCTTGCAGAACCGCGAAGATATCCTGACCCAGATTGATGGTCTCGCCGGTCTCGGAATCGGTGTAGTTCTTATCGACCTGTTCATAGGTTCCAGCAACGGCGACTTCACGCTCGCCCGCCGCTGTCGAAATCGTCTTGCGTTGATACTGACCAGAGGGAACGATCCAAGTCAGGACCGCAAAGACAACGATCAGCAAGAACATGATCGTATAGACATGCGGTAATTTGAACTTAAAACGTCTGTTTGTCTTCTTCGCCTTCGTATCTGACATAGATACCTCCAAAGAACTCGAGACTGCATCGCATCTCGCTTCAACGTTTGCACAATGCAAACGTTCTATGACGTCCCATAGATTACCAGCAGCTTTTTCCTTCATCAAGATAATTTCAAACTGATTGCCGCAACGCGGTTGAACGGTCGCGTTTGCGCCGTGAACGGTATGGAAACGCCCGGTGAGATGATCCACCGGGCGCTTCCATTCGCAATGTCCTAGATGTCAAAAACGTAGCGAGACCCAACGATCCGCTGACGACCGATGATAAACGGCCGCCGCTGCTCATCAAAAAAGAAGGCTTCCATATAAAACAAGGGTTCGCCAACGGGAACTGCCAACAGCCGAGCGACCTCGGGCGACGCGCACGCGATCTCGAGTGTGCACGGGTCGGTAAACGCGGGCGTACGGCCCGTCCGGTTACGCACGAACTCAAAAATGGATTGGTTAGATAGAGGTGCCGTTGATAGATAGGCGTTGTCCTCGTAAACGTATATGTTGTTCTCGAGCATGACGGGGACTCCATCGGCAGTGCGCACGCGCTCAACGCAAATCAAGTCAGTTCCAACGGGAACACCAAAGAACTGTGCTTCGGTGGAATCCGCCGGCAGTATCTTTCTCGAAATGACACACGCCCCCGGTTCCATTCCGTTAACGCGGCATGCGTCCGAAAAACTCTGAACGTCATCCTTCTGGCGAATCTTGCGCTTGAGCTTGGGGGCATTGACAAACGTGCCTTTCCCCTGTCGCTTCGTTAGATAGCCCTGCTGGACGAGCTCCTCAATAGCGCGTCGCACGGTAACGCGGCCAACTTTATAGCTCTCAGCCAATTCGAATTCGTTGGGTATCCGCGCGCCTGCCTTGTAGGCGCCGGAGTTGATTTCGTTTTTAATGATATCAATGACCTGTTGGTACAGCGGTATCGCTGCTTTACCGTCAGTTAGCCCTTCAGTCGGTGGCATATACCTTCTCCCAGCACAATTAATTCTAAAACGGGCTTAAGGGCATTCAACAAGCCCTTAAGCCCGCATTAGCTTAAAGTATGCTAGGTGTCGCACCAAAATGTTGGCTATTTACTCATCAGACCCGAAAAACGCGCAACTACCGCGCTCCTAAGAAAGCGTGAGCAGCTCCGGCAGCTGGTCGATAATCTTGTCCGCGGCATCCTGGCTAAAGCCAAAGCGTTCCTCGCGCTTGGCAATAACTGTCAGGCCGGCTCGCTTGCCAGCGGTGATGCCAGGCACCGAATCCTCAACGCAGCAGCAGCGATTCGCGGGCAGCCCCAGCAGGTCCAGCGCATGCAGGTAGATGTCGGGCTCGGGCTTGCTCTCCTTAAACTGCTCGCCGCTCACCACATACTCAAAGGCATCCGACAGCCCGCACGCATTGAGCACTTCCTCGATGCTAACCATGGGAGACGAGCTGGCAAGCGCCACGCGAACGCCACGGCGCGGCAGCTCTCGAATCGTATCCACGGCGCCTGGGTTAATCAAAGCCTGATAGTCGCGCGGACGCTTATGCGCCCACTCGTCCCAACGGGCCAACGCTTCCTCGCCAGTGAAATGCCCCTTACCGGCGCGCTCAAACCAATCGACCAGCATATGCAGGAAGAACTGATGGGAGGTACCGACCTGCCCATTCAACTCCTCTTGAGTCAGATTAAGCCCCAGCTCCTTGGCAAACGCGGCAGTCTCGCCCAAGTAGTAATACTCGGTATCGACAATGACGCCGTCCATGTCAAAGATAACGGCGTCGAACGGAAATGCGGACACGGCACCCTCCCTAACAAAAGGGCGCCTGTAAGCAGGCGCCCGAACCATGCATTATCGGCGATTCTAGCCCAGCAGCTTATCCAGCGCCACTGCAATACCATCTTCGTTGTTATTGGCGGTCACCATCTGGGCTACAGCCTTAACCTCATCGACGGCGTTGCCCATGGCAATACCGGTGCCGGCCCACTCAATCATGGACTTGTCGTTCTGGCCGTCGCCAAACGATACGACCTCACTGGCATCGATGCCGAGCTTGGGCAGGGCACCCTCGAGCGCACGGGCCTTGTCGATACCGGGCGCCGTGTACTCAAAGTACCAGTCGGCCGTAAACATGCCCGAAAGCGTCTGGGTAAAGGGCGCATACATCTCCTCGTAATGCGCCTGCAGGTAGGCCGGATCGCCCGCCGTCAGCAGCTTGTCCACGGGATAAGCATCAGCAACCTCATGCAGGCTCTCCACCTCGCGGATCTTAAGATCGCACGCATCGCGCTCATACTTGACGATATTCTTCTGCGAGCCGTCAGGCAGCGTGATCATGCAATGGTACGAGTCCTCGACATGCAAATCACGACCGAGCGAAATCATAGGAATCACGTCAAAATTACGCAGGTGATCAATCAGGCGATGCAATTCGTCGGCAGGCATAGCCTGATCGAACAGCACCTCGTCGGTCTGAGCGTCGACCACATGCGCGCCGTTAAAGGCAACTAGCAGACCGTCATGGTTTTGAAGGTCGAGCTCCTGCGCCAAGGCGTGCAGTCCCCATGCGGGACGGCCCGAAGCCAAGATGAGCTTAATGCCCGACCCCTGCGCCGCGAGCAGCTTCTCGCGCGTACGCGGGCTAATCACTTTCTGATCGTTGGTGAGCGTACCGTCGATATCCATCGCGATGGCTTTGATTGCCATATATGCCTCCCTGTCATTGAACAACCTTGTCTGAGCCATCATACAGAACACCCATTGCGACTCCGTTTACAACGGGCAAAAAGTCATATTGTCTCGAACATGAACGGCGTGTGGTCGTGAAGCTTTATCGCTCAGGTCAAATACGTCTGCTAGCGACGCTCATCCGTCGGTGCGCCCTCGACGATCGCGATGCCCGCCGATGCGCCTAACGCGCTGGCGCCGGCCTCGATGAATGCGCAAGCCTCTTCGTAATTATGGATACCGCCCGCCGCCTTGATTGCCACGGCATCGCCGAGCACCTCGTGCATCAGCCGCACGTCCTCGAGCTTAGCACCGCCAAAGCTTCTGCCGGTCGATGTCTTAAGGAATCCCGGCTTGGCCTCCAGCGCGATCTCGCATACACGGCGCTTGGCGGCGTCGTCGCCGTCCAGCTTGCACATCTCGACGATTACCTTGTCAGTGATGCCATGCGCGCGACAAAAATCAGCAATGGTAGTCATCTCGCGCTCGATGGCATCAAAATCGCGGTTCTCGATCGACCCCTGATTCAAAACGTAGTCAATCTCGGTAAAGCCACACGCAGCGTATTCCTCAAACCTCGCAAGCTTCTCCTCAAGCGTCATAGTGCCCTGGGGAAAGTCGATGGCGCCGGCAAGGATGATGTCAGAGCCCTCGAGCATGGCGCGGCCCGTCTCGTACTCCTGAAGGTTCGCAAATACGCAGCGAAAGTTGTACTTTAACGCCTTCTCGACATACTGCTCAAACGTGTCCTCGGGGGCATCGATATAGTCGATGTATTTATTGATGGGTTTGGCAAGTGTCATGCTGGGCCTCCTTGTTCAGGACTGACAACCGATTCGTGGTTTCACGCGAAAAACCACGTTCAATGTACGCCCGACATACAAGGACAGCGTCCGCATTCCGACAAGTGGTATGAAATTAGCTGTAAACGTATATTTACAGACAGCGAATGGCACCGCACGCGGATGCCGACAGCAAGACATCCCCCCTCAATACACCCTCATGCCCCTTTACTGTTTGCGACCAGAAATGATGAGCTGCACAACGCCGTTAGCGGTCGAATTCGACCTCTGACGACGTCACGCGACTCATCGTATCCGACCGACAACAGAAAAGGGGCACGTTCGCATAGCGTGGCGCGTGACGGTTGCAAAACCACCCCATTTGAAACAAACGCAAAAAAGTACTTGCAAAGACGCGTTCCGACATATAAATTGATAAAAGACCGCCGTTGCGGTTTTAAGTAGATCGAGCATATGAAGTTTCAGTTTTTAGCATGTAAGAGAAAGAAGATCGGCAAAGTACAACCCCAAACGCAATGACAACTTAATGAGGTAACTGCCACATGTGAGGCACCTAGGGCATTGCTGTCTCGATTTTGAGCACGATGCCTTCCGCCTTGCATGGGCCGTTCCATCCCGCCCCTGCAGCAACTGCCTCACGGGCTCATTGAAAACCGCATAGCACCCCAACGTCAGCACATCACCCACGGCAAGCACATCACTCACGACAACCAACACATCAACAAACAGCAAGAACATCAACCGATTGGAGAAGCTATGACAAACCACCACGCAGAAGACGGCGATAAGAAAAGCATTCTGGATGCCCGCATTGAGCGAGCATATGCAAACGAATATGACGCCGCCTTTGCCGCCGCGACCATCAAGAACTACGCGTCGCTACCGCTCGCGACGATCTTGGCCGACCACCCTCAACTGCTGAAGCGCTGCGCAAAGATCATGGGCGACCCCGACATTCGCAAGCTGACAGACCCCTATGCCCCAAAACGCGACAACGATTCGTGCGTTCTTACCGTAGGCTGCCTAGCCCATATGCTTACGGCGCTCGACACGAAACTCAAGCTCGAATGGGAACCCGACGAGCGTCATGAACTCGAAAGCAAGCGGAACACCCTGCGCACCGCACTGTTCCTTCCGCTGGACGGCCTCAAGCGCTGCAACGTCGAGCTCAATGCACAGGCGCGGCAAAAGCCCGGGACCACGGGGCAGAAAACTCCAAGACCCCATGCGGCCATCGTCGACCGCAACCGATATAACCGCATGACCGCGCACTTTTCCGCCGAGGGAGCAGCCATAAGGACGCTGATCGACCTGCTGTGCCTCCTGAGCATCAGCGAGCTATTTGAGGGCTATCTCGCCCTTGTTCCCGCGACGGCACCCAAGTCGGTAGCAAAGATCATCGAGACCTGCAGACGCCAGTTTGAGCGCCATCGCAATGGCAGCGAGATGAACACCAGCATCGCGCAGTACTACGCGGCTCATTACAAAAATGACGGATGTGCCCCTGTCGAGCATCAGCTGCGGCTCGCCTACACCACGCCCGCCGCAACGCTCTATCGCTTTGGAGCCCTTGGCGCTTGCGAGCCGCACGAACAGGCAGCCTGCCCCACAACCGAGCTCGATCTCAGGCTCGGACGAACCCTGTAGCCCGCCAGCCCCTCCGCGGGCAACAATCCTATTCCACAACACAACCAACAGAAAGGAGTCCTCATGGACACCAATCATTCCCCCATCATCAGCCCCCTCACCATGCGTGAATCCGCCCGAGGTATCACGCTCACCAGCATTTACGATGAGATGCTCGCCCGTCGCGAGCTCTCCGTCATGGGAAACATCGAAACCCCGATGGCCCACGACCTATGCCAGCAGATTCGTCTGCTCGATGCCACCGACCCCAGCCGCCCCATCACCATATTTGTCGCCAGCGCCGGCGGAAGCGTGCGATCGGGTCTTGCGATCTATGACGCCATGCGCCTCGCATCGTGCCCCATCCGCACCGTCTGCCTGGAATTCGCCGCGTCCATGGGCGCCGTGATCTTTATGGGCGGCGACGATCGCCGTATGGCGCCCCATGCAGAGCTCATGATTCATGACCCGCTGATCCCCCAGGGGGCAGGCGGCTCGGCACTTGCGTTGCAGGAAACCAGCCGGCGTCTCATGCAGACCCGCAAGACCCTCACGCAAATCCTCTCGGACCGCAGCGGCCTCACGCCCAAGCGCATCCAGTCCCTCACTGCAAAAGACACCTACCTTTCGGCCGAGCGCGCCGTCGAGCTCGGCTTTGCCCACGAAATTCTCTCGACCACCAAGGAGGTCGCCCATGTCTAACCTCGCCAGCCGCCTCGCCGCATCTGAGTCCGCATCGTCCACCATCCTCGCCAAGGATCGAACGCTCTCCTGCGACACCCGCCAAACGGGACTCAACAACAACGCACTTGTGATCGGCCCCTCGGGAGCCGGCAAGACCCGAAACGTCCTCAAGCCCAACCTGCTGCAAATGAACGCAAGCTACATCGTGCTCGACACCAAAGGCACGCTCTGTCGCGAAGTGGGACCCGTGCTGGCAGCCCACGGTTACCGCGTGCAATGCCTCAACTTCGCCGACCTCAACACCGTCCCGGCCCTTGCGCCCGGCATCGAGCGCTGCGGCTACAACCCCCTGAGGCACATTCGCCGCAAGGCGGACGGCAGGCCCAACCAGCAGGACATCCTCTCGGTGGCAAAGGCCATCTGCCCCATCGAGGACAACAACCAGCCTTTTTGGGATCATGCGGCGGCAAACCTGCTGTCGTGTCTTATCGCCTACGTCACCGAACAGCTACCCGCCGACGAGCAGACGATCAGCTCGGTCATCAAGCTGATCGAGCACCTGCAGGACGGTGCCACGGGTCGATTGTTTGACGACCTGATCACGACCGACCCCCAAAGCTATGCCCTCTCGCTATGGCGGCGCTACGCCATTACGCAAAATGCCGAGCGCATGCACGCGAGCATCGTCGGCATCCTTGCCGAAAAGGTCATGTGTCTGGGATTCGACGGTGCGGCACAGCTCTATCGTGAGTGCCATCAGGTGAACTTCGCTTCCATGGGACACACCCCCTGCGTCCTGTTTGTAACCGTGAGCGATATTGACCGCAATCTCGATCCGCTGACCGGCCTCTTTATTTCGCAGGCGTTTATGGGCCTCATTCGTGAGGCCGATAGGCAGCCCGACGGCAGCCTGCCCGTGCCCGTGCGCTTTATGCTCGATGACTTCGCAAATCTGCAGATCCCCCAGATCGACAACGTGCTCTCGATTATCCGAAGCCGCAACATCTGGGCAACGCTGCTGCTGCAGTCGACCAACCAGCTCGATGCGCTCTATGGCGAGGCACGCGCACGCTCCATCATGGGCAACTGCGACACGCATCTGGTGCTGGCGTTCCAGGATCCCGAGAGTGCCCGGGTGTTTTCCGACCGCGCCGACGCGCTGCCCAGCACGCTCATGGCGACGCCGATCGATCGCTCGTGGCTCTTTGTGCGCGGTCGCACTCCCGAACAGGTCGAGCGCTTTAGGCTCGAAGACCATCCGCTCTACGGGGAGCTGCCCGAGGCGCAGCGAGACCATGCGGAGGCCGAGATCTAGGCGCAGGGTTCTCGCGGCGCGCGGCGCCCCAGCGATGTTCCACAAAGGCCGTGCGCCCCGGGACTACGGCAAAGCAAAGGGGCCCGCATCCGATAGGATACGGGCCCCTGACTATAAGGCGCGATGCGTTAACAGCAGCGACTACTTGCGATGCGCGCGATAGAACTCGATGAGCGCCTGGGTCGAAGCGTCCTGCTCGGCCTTGGCGGCGTCATCGTGGAAGGCCGGGGTAATCTGCTTGGCAAGCTGCTTGCCCAGCTCGACGCCCCACTGGTCGTAGGAGTCGATGCCCCAGACCGTGCCCTCGACAAACGTGATGTGCTCGTACAGGGCGATGAGCTCGCCGAGTGCGAACGGGGTCAGCGTGTCGCCGAAGATCGAGGTCGTCGGGCGATTGCCCTCAAAGCAACGGGCCGGGACGATCTGCTCGGGCGTGCCCTCGGCACGAACCTCATCGGCCGTCTTACCAAAGGCGAGCGCCTTGGTCTGGGCCAGGAAGTTGCCCAGGAACAGCTCGTGGACATCCTGGCCGCCGTCGGTCGCAGGGTTGGCGGTATTGGCGAAGGCGATGAAGTCGGCCGGAACCACCACAGTGCCCTGGTGCAGCAGCTGATAGAAGGCATGCTGGCCGTTGGTGCCGGGCTCGCCCCAGAAGATCTCACCGGTGTCGGAGGTCACGGCGCTGCCGTCCCAGCGGACATGCTTGCCGTTGGACTCCATGGTGAGCTGCTGCAGGTAGGCCGGGAAGCGGTGCAGGTACTGGCAGTACGGCAGCACGGCGTGGCTCTTGGAACCGAAGAAGTTGACGTACCAGACATTGAGCAGGCCCATCAGCGCGACGGCGTTGTTCTCGAGCGGGGTGTTGCAGAAGTACTCGTCGATGGCGTGGAAGCCCTCGAGGAACTGCTGGAAGCGCTCGGGGCCGAGCACGACGATCAGCGACAGGCCCACGGCGGAGTCAACGGAATAGCGGCCACCGACCCAGTTCCAGAAACCGAAGGCGTTGGCGGGGTCGATACCGAAGGCCTCGACCTTCTCGAGTGCGGTGGAAACGGCGACGAAGTGCTTTGCCACGGCCTCGGCGTTCTGCTCATCGGAGCCGTCGATGGCGCCCTGAGCCTTGAGCTGCTCGAGCATCCAGGTCTTGACCTCGCGGGCGTTGGTGAGGGTCTCGAGCGTGGTGAAGGTCTTGGAGACGATGATTACGAGCGTGGTCTCGGGATCCAGGCCCTTGAGCTTCTCGGCCTGGTCGTTGGGGTCGATGTTGGAGATGTAGCGGCAGTCGATACCGGCGTCGGCATAGGGACGCAGAGCCTCGTAGGCCATGACCGGGCCCAGGTCGGAGCCGCCGATGCCGATGGACACCAGATGCTCGATCTTCTTGCCGGTAACGCCCTTCCACTCACCGGAGCGCACGCGCTCGGCGAAGGCATACATGCGGTCGAGGACCTCGTGCACGTCGGCGACGACGTCCTGGCCGTCGACGATGAGCTGGCCCTTCTCGCTTGCCGGGCGGCGCAGCGCGGTGTGCAGGACAGCGCGGTCCTCGGTAGTGTTGATGTGCTCGCCAGAGAACATGGCGTCGCGGCGCTCCTCGAGCTTCACCTCGCGGGCAAGATCGCACAGCAGCTTGACGGTCTCATCGGTCACCAGGTTCTTCGACAGATCGAAGTGCAGGTCACCGGCGTCAAAGCTCAGCTTGTTCACGCGGTCGGCGTCAGCAGCGAACCAGGCCTTGAGGTCGATACCTTCGGCCTCGAGCTTCTCCTGATGAGCCTCGAGCGCCTTCCAAGCGGCAGTCGACGTAGCATCGATAGGTGCGGCAACAGTTGCCATAGAGTCCTCCTCAGCATACGGGCGCACGCCTCCATGCGCCCGGACATTCAGATGCCACTATTCTAGCGCAGGTCAAGACTACAATCAGCGAGCGTTGCCAATCGGCCCCCAAACGGCAACCGATTAAAAAGGGACAGGCTTATTTTGGCAGGTCAAACGCTTTACCAACCAAAAATAACCCGTCCTTTTATGGCAAATATTAGGCCGCGGCGCAGATGCTACCGAGCAACTCACGCAGAGGAGACCCGATGCCCTCCAGCAGTTCGGGCGCGATAATGGCAAAAACGGGAACCTCACCGGTGCCCACGACAGCAGGCGCCTTGCCCTCCGAGAGAATGCATCCATAAGGGACAAAACCGTCTTCGCCGGCATCGAGCGCCGCCATGCGACGCGCGAGCTCGCGCGCAAAGCCAGCAGTATCGGCATCGCCAATCGCCAGGACAAAGTCCACGCCCTCATCGGTTGCCAGGGCTACGGCCTCATCGACCAAATCGTCTCCCCCGTCGCCCCCGGCCGAACCGCAACGAAAGAGTACGCGTTCGAGCAGGGCACGATCGAGCGAGCCCAGCGCCGCCGAAACGAGCTCATCGCGCGTGTGCTTGTCGCCTCCCAGCACGACCAGTGCCTTGGTGCCGCCATAGTGGGCAACCAATCGCCCGCACCAGCGAGCCACATCCCCATCCGCAACCAAGCGCGTCGGCATACCAAACCCATAGTTGACCATTATCCCCACAACCCTTCCGTGCTTTATGGTGGTATCGATCGTTAGGCTCATGCTACGAAGCGAGCTTTTCCGAGCTGTTTCGCGCTCTTTAGGGCTGCGTTAAAACCCCGATGAAGCCGCACGACCATACTTGCCAAAAAGGGACAGATTTTGACGGTGTCCGTGCAAGCGGGTATTATCGAACAGGTATTCGATAAGAACATGTGTTTGATGGAAGGGCACGGATGGCGCACGAGCAGCACACCTATATCTGCATCGACCTCAAGACGTTTTATGCCAGCGTCGAGTGCGTCGACCGTGGGCTCGATCCGCTCACCACCAACCTGGTCGTTGCCGACGAATCGCGCGGACGCACGACCATCTGCCTCGCTATCACGCAGGCCATGAAGGACTTAGGTATTCACAACCGCTGCCGTCTGTTCGAGATTCCCGACGGCATCGACTGCATCAAAGCAGTGCCGCGCATGCAGCACTACATGGAGGTGTCGGCGCAAATCTACGGCATCTATCTGGAATACGTCAGCCCCCAGGACGTGCACGTCTACTCAATTGACGAGTGCTTTATCGACGTGACACCCTATCTGGACCTCTATCACACCGATGCGGAAGGCTTCGCCTGCATGTTGCGCGACGAGGTCCTGGCGCGCACCGGCATCACGGCGACGGTCGGCATCGGCCCCAACCTATTCCAGGCCAAGGTTGCACTCGATATCACCGCCAAGCACGTACCCAGCCGCATCGGCATACTCGACGATGAGACCTTTCGCAAGGAAATCTGGCCCCATCGTCCCATCACCGATATCTGGGGCATCGGCCCCGGCGTGGCAGCACGACTCGAAAAATACGGCGTCTACGATCTGATGGGCGTCGCGGCGCTCGACGAAAACCTGCTTTACGACGAGCTCGGCGTCAATGCCGAGTATCTCATCGACCACGCCTTCGGACGCGAGCCGACAACCATCGCCGATATCCAAGCCTATCGCCCGCAAGCAACTTCGACCACCACAGGACAGGTGCTCTCGAAGGGCTATGCCTACGAGCAGGCCTACACCGTCTTGCGCGAGATGGTCGACAACGCCGTGTTGGACTTGATCGATAAGCACGTGGTCTGCGACAGCATCTCGCTCTTTGTGGGCTACGCGAGCGAGCGCGCCGACATACGCAGGCTTGATGCCAGCGGTACTGCACAATATGTGGACGGATGCGGACACCTGCGCTCGAGTACGTCGAGCATCGAACCCACCGCAACCGCCGGCCCCGAGCTCGCGCCCCGTGCTCCCAAGCCCGTCCAGCGCGATGACGAACGGCGCCGCCTGGTGCGCGAAGCGCAGGCAATCGATGGCATCTTTGTGGGAGAGCATGGTGGCAAACCGCGTGGTGGCTATGCCGCGCTCTTTGCGCACTCCAACGCCTCGCGCAAGCTGCCCGAGCGTACCAATTCGTTTAAGAAGATCATGGGCTATTTCGATGAGCTCTGGGCGCAGACTGTCGATCCCAAACGACCGGTCAAGCGCATCAACCTGGGCTTTAGCAATCTTGTGCCCGAGGAATTTGCCACCATCGATCTGTTCAGCGATATCGAGGCCGATGAGCGCGAGCGCGACCTGGCGCGCGCCGTCCTGGCCGTGAAAGGCAAGTACGGCAAGAACGCGCTCGTCAAGGGATTAAGCTTTACCGCCGGCGCCACCGCGCGCGAGCGCAACGATCAAGTTGGAGGACACCGTGCCTAAACCCAAACAACAGCCCATGCGCCCGCCGACCGCCTTCGAGCGCCTGGCGGACCCCGAGGGCAGACGCCGCGCAGCCGACCCCAACCTCACTGCCAACGGTGCCGTGCGCGCCAACCGCGCCGCACAGTTTATGCCCTTTGCCGCCCTCACGGGATACTACGAACTCGTGCGCAAGCAGGAAATCACCGTCGAGCAAAAACGTGAGCTCACGGAAGAAAAAGCCCTCGAGCTTTCGCAAAAGCTCGAGGGCCTCAAGCGCGGCGACTTGGTGCGCGTCACCTATTACGATACGTACGGCTATCGTAGCCGCACGGGCATTCTCGACGAAGCGTTACCCGCATTCAAGCTGCTCAAACTCAGGGATATCGCCATCAACTTCGACGATATCCAGGACATTGAGCTACGCGGACGAGCCTAGCGACGAGAACGCTTGCGCAAGACGAGAGCAATGCCAAGCACTGCGGCAGCTGCAACCAGCAATCCCAAGACCAGCGTGAGGGTCGAGTCGCCAGCGCGAGGCAGCGAGCCGTCCTTCGGAGTCTTCTTAGCGGTCGTCGTGACGGTGGTCGTGGTGCTGCTCGACTGGTCGTTGCCACCCGTCTGGCTGCCGCCAGGCTGATCGCCGCCACCCGGCTGCGAAGGATCGGTGGGTTCCGTCGGATCCGGAGTACCGGGATCAACCGGATTCTCCGAATTCTCCTTGCGCTGGATCCAGACCTGGCAACCATAGAACGGGTTGGCGGTACCAAGGCACAGACCCTGGTTGGTCACCGCAAAGGTGCGCAGACCATGGTTATACGGATCGTTAAAGCCATTGGTCGTCAGCGTCGTAAAGTTCACGCCGTCCTCGGTCACATACATATCAAAGCCGCGCTCGGCATCGCGCAGGTAACACATGCACGTAAGGACACTCTGCAACTTCTTGAGGTTCTCCTCGCTCAGCAGCTTATCGAGCGCATCCTGAATATCGCTCGGCAGCTCGGTGCCATAGGCATCCTCGTACTGCTGCTTAAGGCTCTCATAGCTATCGAGCATGTCCTGATACTGGTCGGCAAAGGACTTGAAGTACGCGATCTCGCCATCGATCTTCTGGACATAAGCGGCGTCGTCCTCAAAGTCCTGGGACATCGTCGCGGCCTGATCGCAAAGACCGCCCGCGGCATCCTCCAGCGCATCGCTCAGATCGCCAAAGCCCTTAGCAACCTCGGTCTTCTCGTCATCGACATCGACGGCCTTGTTTGAATCATCAACCTCAGCAGCTTCGTTCGAATCATCGACCTCGACGGCCTCGTTTGAATCATCGTCCGCAAGCGTGTTCACGGGAACGATGGGGTCGTCAGGCGATTTCTTGTCGAGCAGGTGATCGAGCAGGTCCCTAAGGCGCTGAACCTGAGAGTCCCACTCCTCGGGCGTCATATCGATAATGTCGCTATTGGAGAACTGGCCGATCGGCTCAAGCAGGCTCGCGGTATCAAAGGTACCGATATACAGCTTGCCGTCGAACTTCTGCATGCGCCAAATGTACTGGTTCTCGTTTCGGCCAAAGCCCGAAGTCAGGCCGGAAATACCGCCCTCGGGGAACATGTCGGTGCGATCGCCAACGACGAGCTCCATGTTCTCGTCCTTGTCCATGCGATAGATGTTAACCGACTGCTCAAGATTGGCATTCACAAACGAGCAGTCAACGCCACCCATGCTGCCCTTGCCGCCCTCTTCGGTGTTGGATTTGTTGAACAGGATGCGCTCGAGGGCAATCTCCTCGTCGTTGTATTCACCGATATAGAGGTAGTCGTTGTAGACGATGAGGTTGGCAGCGCCAGAACGGGTACGGGCAGGATCGATGCCAAAGCAGTACTTTGCACCGTCCGTCTTCTGATCGCCGACAATGGGAGTCCACGAATAGCTGCCGTCGGCATTCTTGTCGCCACGGACCATGGCAAACGACTGCATGGAATTATCATCGGGAGCGTTCTCGGGCGTACCGGTGCAGATGGTCGCATAGAGATGGCCATTGTACGAGACCATATCCCAAATGGCGCCGCCGTAGATGCTGTCCTGATAGCGAATCGCCGGATAGCCAAACAGCGTCTCCGAGTTGGCAATCTCGGTGAAGCTGTCCTGGCCCTTCGAGGGGTCAGACGACGTCAGGATTGTCGACACAAAATTACCGTTCGCGTCTTTACCCACATTACTGATGACGAGCTGGCCATCATGGACGCACATGCCGCGGATACCGGTAGAAATGCCCTGCTTGTAGGCAGCACCGTAATCCTGCATGCTCGAAAGGCCCTGATAGACAACTTTGTACTCATCCGTCTTAGGATCGATCTCGTATACAGCAGGCAGGCCGCCTTTGCCGTCATTGGTCCTGACGCTGCCGCAGAAATAGAGCTTACCCTTATAGCTCACGGCATTGCGGAACAAAGGAGCGACGCCGTTGAGCGATTCAGAGAGTAGCAGCTTGGTCTCACCGGTCTTGGCATTGATCTTGACCAAGATGCCGCCGCTGTCCTTGTCGGCCGTGCCGTCCTCCTTCTGCTGTCCATAGAAGAAGGTACCGTTAAACATGGCCTCCAGCGTCAGGCGCATGGTTTCGACATCAAAGGAATCGCCCAGCGTGCTGTTCATGAGCGTCAGCGTGTTGCCCATCGCCGCATAG
Organism: Collinsella sp. CLA-ER-H10; assembly: GCF_040092475.1. Taxonomy (NCBI): domain Bacteria; kingdom Bacillati; phylum Actinomycetota; class Coriobacteriia; order Coriobacteriales; family Coriobacteriaceae; genus Collinsella; species Collinsella sp. CLA-ER-H10. Next base: position 84,485 of record NZ_JBBNLM010000001.1, on the reverse strand, counting down.
CAGGTGCCCACATAAAGCCAGTCACCATAGCTCGCAGCCGCCCAAGTGTAGCTCTGGCCGCGATCGCCTTCGTTGTTGGCCGTATTACCATCGGCGCCCGGAACGGCAACGGCACCGTTACCCTGGTAGTCGACGATGCCATCCGGCTGCGACGTTCCTACCGTAGGATGCGAGAGCTTCTCAAAGGAATACCCATTTCCCGCATTGTAGGTAACGGCACCCGATGCGTCTTCGGCGTGCGCCGGCAGCGGCGATACCAAGATAGCGGCAAGCGCTGCCACCAAGCCAAGTGTTCCCACTCGTCTCATAAGGTTATAGCCTCCCCTGTCCTAAAGCCCAGTTTTAGCATTCTTCATTTCTGTCCACGGTTAATTGCAATCTGAGCACAGCAATAATCAGTGTATAAATATACACCTGTAATTTTTTGGACGGGTTCATAGATGCTCGATAGGTAGCGAATTCCGCGCAAACCGTCACCAAACTCCACTTTTGCCGCATCTAAAGGTTATTTTTGCGCAAATTTTTGGATGCCGATAGTCACAATGGGCAGGAGGCTGGTACCCACCGGAGAGGGCAACGCCTACATTTTCATAACGTAATAGCCCGCACCCCTCACTGCCGTCTCGAGTGTGTCGCGATCAACCGGGCGCTTCGAGCGCACGCGTGCCGTGTGGTCCGCGTACGTTACCGTAGCCCACACGCCATCAAGCGCATTGAGGGCATTCGTCACATTCCGGGCGCAGCCGTCGCAACTCATGCCGCCGATAAGGAGTTCCTCACGATAGGGGTAGTGGGACTCGTCGGTGTCTGCCACCACAACCTTTTTGGCCTTCTTGCCGCTCGCACCATCGCTGCAGCAACTCTTCCCGTGTGTCGAAGCGGCAATGCGACGCAGTCCAAAAAACATGCCGACGGCAATGACGGTCAGCACGATGAGATTCGCAGGGTTGAGCAAGTCACTCATGCGTTCCCCTTTCAGTAGCACTATCTAGATACCCCCATGGGGTGTCCCCATCTTAACCCAAAATCATGTCCGTTCGGTCAATTAGTTTTCCTCTTCAAACTTTTTTGTTGACCATGGCTTACTTTCGTGTATAAGTTTTCCTAGGCTAACAGTTTAGATCCGTAAGGAGCGACGTGACTCGAACCATAGACATCCCAACGTTTCAGGCAGCAGTCGTGCGCAACTGCTCCCCCACGCTCGCGGGCATCAAGCCGGCATCGCTCTTTACCTATCCAGGCACCTACGCCCACGGGGACGGCTCGACCGCAACAGAAACCATCGCAGAACGCCGAGCACGCCTGCTCAACGTTATCGCCCAGTGCAACCGCGAGCTTGACCCGCTTGGCATCCACCTGAGTGTTTTGGTCTGGCGGCCCTGCGGAGCGCTCGTGTACGTGTACCGAGCCAAAAGCCTCACCACCTATTTCGCGGACCCTTGCGCCAAAACGGCGCTCGCCTCGGAAGGCTACGACACGAGAGACCTTTCGACATGCCTTGTGCATTTGGCATCACGCATCACGCTCGCGAGTAATAACGTCGCGGAATGCGCCTGTAGCCAGACTCGATGCGCACTACCCCAGCAAGCTAGCTGCAGCAACGACTGCACCTGCGAGTTTCCGCACGAAATAGGCTACTTCCTAGGATATCCCTACGACGACGTGCACGAGTTTATCGTCCAGCGCGGCGAGAACTATAAGGTCTTTGGGGCCTGGAAGGTCTACGCAAATGTCGAGCAGGCACTTGCGACGTTTGATGCCTACCGCGCCTGCACCCAATACTTCACCTTTGTCTATCAGCAGGGCTACAGCTTGGCGCAACTTGCCCAGGCAACCCGATAGAACATAGAAGCCGTGGCAACCTGCCGCACAACTGAAAGGACTCAACATGAGCAAGATCGCCGTCGTCTACTGGAGCGGCACGGGCAACACCGAGGCCATGGCAAACCTCGTTGCCGAAGGTGCAACCGATGCCGGCGCCGAGGCAGAGGTCATCTCCTGCGCCGACTTCTCCGCAGACAAGGCCGCTGGCTATGACGCTATCGCCTTCGGCTGCCCCGCCATGGGTTCCGAGGAGCTTGAATATGATGAGTTCCAGCCCATGTGGGATGAGGTCAAGGAGACCCTCGGCGACAAGAAGGTCGTCCTCTTTGGCTCTTATTCGTGGGCCGAGGGCGAATGGATGGACAACTGGAAGGCGGACGCCGACGAGGAGGGCGTCAACGTCGTCGATTCCGTCATCTGCTACGACGCCCCCGATGATGAGAGCGAAGCGGCCTGCCGCGCCCTTGGAGCCGAGCTCGCCTAGCGGCAATGAGCTCCGCCCGCAACGCGCATTGCAACAAAACACATTCGCGTCCCAACAAAAACGGGAGCCGGATCACATCCGGCTTCCGTTTTCTGCTATGTCAGTCATATAAAGCGGCTACGAGATATTGCCCAAGAACGCCTTGGTGCGCTCGCTCTTGGGGTGGTCGAAGACCTCGCTCGGCGTACCCTCTTCCACAATGACGCCGCCGTCCATAAAGACGACGCGGTCGGCGACATCGCGGGCAAAGCCCATCTCGTGCGTCACGACGATCATGGTCATACCGTCGTGCGCCAGGTCGCGCATGACGCCCAGAACGTCGCGCACGAGCTCAGGGTCGAGCGCCGACGTGGCCTCGTCAAAGAGCATCACGTGCGGGTTCATCGACAGGGCGCGGGCGATGGCCACGCGCTGCTGCTGGCCGCCCGAGAGCTGGCTCGGCATAAAGTCGATGCGCTCGGCCAGGCCGACCTTGGTCAGCTCCTCGACGGCGATCTTCTCGGCCTCTTCCTTGCTGCGCTTGAGCACCTTTTGCTGCGCAAGCATGACGTTCTTTTTGACCGACAGGTGCGGGAACAGGTTGAACTGCTGAAACACCATGCCCAGGTGCGTGCGCACTTTGTTGAGGTCGACGCCCTTGGCACACACATCCACGCCCTCGACGACAATCGAGCCGCTCGTGGGATGCTCCAGGCGATTGATGCAGCGAAGCATCGTCGACTTGCCCGAGCCTGAGGGGCCCAAGACCACAACGACCTCACCCTTGTGCACATCCAGATCGATATCGCGCAGGACCACGTTGTCCCCAAAGGCCTTCTGGAGGTTCTTGATGCTGACGACGACCTCGTTCGAGTTATTGGTTTCGCTCATGATAGGACCTCCTTACAGACCGGCGATGTGATCGGCGGGCGTCGCGACAACCTGTCCGGCGCTCTTGGCGGGACGCTTCTTCTTGGTCTCGGCCGTGCCCAAAAGCCTCGCCTCAAGACCGCTCACCAAGCGAGCGAGCGGCAGGGTGATGACCAGATAGAACAGGGCGGCAACCACGTACGGTGTAATGGAGCCCGTCGTGGCCACGATGGTACGGGCGTTCATGACGATCTCGACCACACCCACGGCGGCAAGCAGCGACGTATCCTTGTAAAGCAAGATAAACTCGCTGGTCAGCGTAGGCAAAACATTACGGAACGTCTGCGGAATCATGACATAGAGCAGCGTCTGGAACGCGTTCATGCCCAGCGAACGCGCAGCCTCGTTTTGGCCCTTGGGGATCGATTGAATACCGGCACGGAAGATCTCGCATAGGTACGCAGACGAGTTCATGGCCATGACGATAACGCCAAGCACGTAGTCATCAACCTTGACGCCGGCCAACGGCAGACCGAAGAACGCGATATAGATCTGCAGGAACGCCGGCGTACCGCGGATGATATTCACATAGATGCCGGCGAGGCAGCGCAGGATGCGCGACTTGGAGATGCGCATGAGCGACAAGGCAAAGCCAAAGGGAATTGCCAGCGGAAACGCCACAAGCACGATCGAGAGCGACATAAGGAAGCCCTTAAAGACGATCGGCAGGCTTTGGACCAAAATGACTGGGTTTAAGAACAGGCGCAGGAACATATTGGAGTTCCAGGCCTCGACCCACGGCTGCTCCTTAAGATCGGCCAGGAAGTTATCGAATGCCGTCACGCCCTTGATCTCCACCGACGGAATCTTGGAAATCTTCTTGGTCGAACCGTCGGCGAGCGTATAGGTGCCGCTAAAGGCCTCTTCGCCGCCCTCGACGGGAAACGTCACGCCGTAAACCTCGACACGGAAAAAGCCGTCGGCAGGCGCCGTCTCGCCAAAGTCAATCTTGAGCGTCTGGCCGTCAGCCTTGCACGTGGGCTTCATGGGCGTACGATCCATGAGGTCCTCGCCCGAGAGCATCGTCAATCGCGTGTCATCGGTACCAAACGTCGTGCCGTCGACAAACGTCAGCGAAAGACCGCTCAGCTCCTCATCGGCATCGGCCTGGACCTCCCAGGTAATGCGCGTCTCGGTGCCACCGACCACGTCGCTGCCCGAACCGGTATTGGGACGCGCGGTGATCTTTGCGGTCTCGAGCGCCTGAGCGGTCGAAGGCGCGGCTGTCCCCGCGCACAGCAAAGCGAGCGCCACAGTCAGGGCGCAGGCTAGTTTTTGGAGCATCGAGGGCAGCGGGAAGCGCCGACCCATGGCCCCTTTGTTCAGTCGAGACAAGGTGGCTCCTATCGTAGAAGTTGTCGGCAAAACGAGACGGAAATGCTCTCCGTCAAGAGAAGCGCAAAGGCCCTCTCCGCCAAAGCGGAAAGGGCCCGCGAGCAATCAAGTAGCTATTTTACTTGATGTTGTACTTAGCCATGAGGGCGTCAACGGTACCGTCGTCGGTCAGGTCCTTGATGGCCTGGTTGATGTCGTCCTTGAGCTTGGTGTTGCCCTGGTTGATGGCGATGGCGTACTCCTCGCCGGTGCTGATCTGCTTAATGGTCTGGCAGGTGTTGAACTGCTCGGCGGTCAGCTGGCTGGCAACGGAGCGGTTGGTGACTACGGCGTCGCCCTTATCGGACTGCAGGGCGCTGAAGCACTCGGTAGCGTCCTTGTAGGGGACGATCTTGGCCTTGGGGAAGTTCTCCTGGGCAAAGGACTCGGCGGTCGAGCCAGACTGAACGATGATGGTAGCGTCGGCGTTGTTGAGCTTCTCGCTGTAGTTGTCGGCCGTGATGTCGGTGTTATCGACCTTGGTCACGATAGCCTGATCGTCCATGTAGTAGGAATCGGAGAAAGTGACTTCCTTCTCACGCTCGGGCGTGTCGGTGATAGCCGCGATGGAGACGTCGTACTTAGCGCCCGAAGCGACACCGGGTACGAGTGTGTCGAAGTCATTGTTGACGTACTCGACATCCAGGCCCAGCTTGTCGCCGATAGCCTTGATGAGCTCAAGGTCAAAGCCCTGATAATCGCCGTTGTCATCCTTGTACTCAAACGGAGCGTACTCGGCAGAGGTGCCGACGGTCAGCGTACCGTCCTTGACGAGCGCGTACTCCTTGGAGCCGTCGACCTTCTCGACCTTGGCGTCGTCAGAGCTGCTGGAACCGGCATCAGAACCAGAGGTGGCGTTGGACGAGCCGCAGCCCGTCAGTGCGAGGGCGAGCGCCATGGCGCCCGTGGCGGCAAATGCGCCAAGCTTCTTGAGCTTCATAATCAGTCTCCTTCCGGTGACCCCGTTTGATTCAGAGGTCTGCAAAAACTGATGGCTATTATGCACCCGCTTGGGAGAATCTGCAATCAGAAAACTGATTGAAACAAACCCATAACGTGAATGGAACACTCCACTTTGTGACAGTCATTACTGCTGCAACGACCTTAACAGTTTGATTTCAGCCGCATAACCTGCAAGTTCGTTCGGTGTCTCCAAAATAAATGGCAATGCGCGCAAGCGGCTATTCGATACAATATTCTGCATAACCTGCATACCGCCGCCAAACTCTTCACTACCCAGATAGCCCTTACCGATGCATTCGTGGCGGTCCTTATGGGCGCCGCAGGGATTCTTGGAGTCATTGATGTGCACGGCGCGCAGGCGCTCGATACCCACCACACGATCGAACTCGTCAAGCACACCGTCAAGATCGCGGACGATGTCATAGCCGGCGTCATTCACATGGCAGGTATCTAGGCAAACGCCCAACTTGGCCGACAGCTCGGGGCGCTTGTCGGCAACGCCCTCGATGATGAGCGCCAGCTCCTCAAAGCTGCGGCCCACCTCGGTGCCCTTGCCGGCCATGGTCTCGAGCAGCACCGTCGTCTGCTGGCCCTCAAACATCACCTGGCACAGGGTGTCGACGATCATCTGAATGCCGGCATCAGTCCCCTGCCCCACATGTGCGCCGGGGTGAAAGTTGTAGTAGTTGCCGGGCAGTGCTTCCAGACGCTGCAAGTCCTCGGCCATTGCCTCCAAGGCAAACTCACGCGCCCGCTCTTTGGCAGAACAGGGGTTGTAGGTATAGGGGGCATGCGCCACGAGTGGGCCGAAGTCGTTTTGCTCCATAAGCTCGCGCAGGGCCGCCACGTCATCCATGTCAAGATCTTTCGCCTTGCCGCCGCGCGGGTTGCGCGTAAAGAATGCAAAGGTATTGGCGCCAATGGATAGCGCCGTCTCCCCCATCGCCCGATAGCCCTTCGTCGTCGAAAGATGACACCCAATCGTCAGCATCTCCAACTCCCCCTCATCAGTTGCGGTGAAATAGTTCCTGTTTGGCCCCTATTCTGCCGCAAACAGGAACTATTCCACCGCAACTTATAAAAGGGGCATCAGAGATGCGGGCCACCAAGCACCACGGTCGCCGGCGTCATGATCCCCTACGTGTCAGCGCCAAGTCCTAGAGGGCTAGACGGATTGCATCGATAATGCGCGCGCAGCGCTGTGTGGCGGCAAGGGGCATGACGGGACTCTCGAGTTTCCCCGCCTGGATGAGCTGGGTCGCATGCTGGATTTCGCCGTAGAAATCATCGACCTCAAACGGGGCATTTATTTCGAGCATTCGCCCGTCGGAGTACTTCACATGGGCGAGCTCGGGGCGATGGAGGCGCTCGATTTCCAACGAGCCCCGCTCGCAGGCAATCGTTAAGCGGCTTTCATACGCTGCCTTGCCGTCGCACACCATATGAATGGGTATACCGCCGACGCTCATATGGATCTCGTCGGCCCAATCCACGCGGCCGCCCGATACGTCACGCCAGCGAACTTCACGAGACGAAACATCGCACGCACCCGCGAGCAAATCCTCAAACCACCCGACCGCATAGCAGCCCATGTCATATAGACAGCCACCCTGCAACGGGTCGAGCAGATAACTCGAAGGGGACTCACCATAATCGAGTTTTTGCACGCTTTCAATCGAGACGATACGGCCGAGCTCGCCCGACGCAAGCAAGCCCTTCACGCGAGTACGCATCGGGCAAAACCGATTTTTCATCGCCTCCATAAACAGCACGCCGCGCTCGCGAGAGGTGGAGGCAATCGAGAGAGCCTCTTCTTCATTCAAAACGGCCGGCTTTTCGCACAGCACGGCCTTTCCCGCGCGCAGTGCCCGACAGACCCAATGCGCATGCATGCCATGTGGAAGAGCCAAGTAGATTGCGTCGACATCGGGGTCGGCAATCAGCGCATCATAAGCCGCATCGCCGCTATCGTCAGCCGTGGCATAACTGTGCGCGGCATCAATCAAAAACGCCCTGCAAAACTCCTCAACATGCGAAGGAGTGCGACCGGCGGCAGCCACAAGCCGTGCCCCGTCCACCTCCTTGAGCGACGATGCAAATCGATGCGATATGTTCCCAGCGCCCAAAACGCCCCAACGAACCTCACGTAAGTCATCACATGAATCCCGATGGTCCACGACAGCCCCCTTCAGTTGCGGTGAAATAGTTCCTGTTTGGCCCCTATTCTGCCGCAAACAGGAACTATTCCACCGCAAGTTATAAAAGGGGCATCAGGAGCGCGTTTTGCAAAAGGCCTTAAGCGCGGCCGTTACGGGGCCAGGCTGGAAACGTCGGCGCACATCGTCGAGACGCTCGGGAATATCGATGTGCTGCGGACAGTGACGCGCGCATTTGCCGCACTTGACGCAATTGCTCACCAGCTTGGGCTCGTTCGTCCGCACCGCGCTTGCCGTAAAGTATTGAGACAGCCCCGTAAACCAACTATGCGCGTAGCTCGCGTTGTAGGCGCCAAAGCAACCGGGAATATTGATGCCCTTGGGGCACGGCATGCAGTAGCCGCACCCCGTACACGGCACGCGATTCGATTTCTCAAACTCTCCCAGCACACGTGCGATGGTATCGAGCTGCTCTGTCGTCATCGAATCCGGCAGTGCGCGATCCGCCAATGCCGCGTTCTCGTCCACCTGCGCGGTATCGGTCATGCCCGAAAGCAGCATCGTGACTTGAGGATGGTTCCACACCCACGAAAGGCCCCAAGCAGCCGGCGTCTTCAGGTACGGATCGCGTACGCCATCGAACACGGCGCGGGCACGCGGAGGCAGTTTGCCCGCTAAACGTCCGCCCAACAGCGGCTCCATCACAAACACCGCGAGCCCGCGCTCGGCGGCCGCCATGAGTCCCGCCGTTCCCGCTTGGTAGCGCTCTCCAGCGTAGTTGTACTGGATCTGGCAAAAGTCCCAGTCATACGCGTCAAGCATCGTGAGAAAGTCCGCCGCACTGCCGTGGTACGAAAAACCTATCTGGCGAATACGCCCCGCAGCCTTTTGGTGCGCAATCCAGTCCTCGATACCCAACGCTGCCACGCGCTCCCACTGCGCGGGCGAGGTGATGTTGTGCATGAGGTAGTAGTCGATATGGTCAGTCCGCAAACGGTGCAGTTGCTCGTCAAAAAAGCGGTCGAAATCCTCCGCGCATTTGCACGAAGCATGTGGCAGCTTGGTCGCGAGCAAAACCTGGTCGCGTAGGCCTAGGCGCTCAAGCGAAGCGCCCACGCAAGCCTCGTTGCCGGGATAGAGATAGGCCGTGTCCAGGTAGTTAATCCCCTGCTCCACCGCACGGGAAATGATGGCATCGGCTGTCTTCGCATCGGGGCGTCCCGGCGCGCCGGGAAACCTCATGCAACCCAGCCCCAGCGCCGAGATACGGTTGCCGCTTTTGGGGTCAACGCGATATTGCACTGCCTTTCCTCTCCCCTCGAAGCCCTAATGAGGCGAAACACAACGGCCACGCCGTCGAAACACATTGGAATCGCAATCGAGAACGTATCGTAACGTAGCAGAAATCGAGCCGTCACGACACCGCTTTAACATCAGCAAAAAGCCCGATGAAAGGAGGCAGCGTGACCACGCGCGAGGACGCCTACCCCTACCCCGGTGAACAATACATCCTCTCGGTCGACCGTTATCAGATCGAGGTCATGGACCATCTGGACGAGCTTCCCGCCACAGGCGCTGTCATCTTCTGCACCTTCCCCAAGGTGCGCGATGGCGTTGGATATCCCGCACGCGTTTTCGCGGTCTGCCCTGCGGCATAAGCGCACAGCGCAATAGTTTCTTTTTCTTAACAGCAGCCCCGCGCGCTCACCAAACGTCCCGGCGACATACAATCCATCAGGCGCCCCTTACGCGGGCGCCTTATATATGGGGAGATGATTCACGTGCAGATCAACAAGGTCGCCCTTATCGGCAAAGGCGGCGTCGGCCTGCTCTACGGCAGCATGATTGCCAAGGCCCTCGGCAATGACGCCGTCGAATACGTTATGGATGACGCCCGTTTTGAGCGTCACGCGGGCGACGCGCTCACCGTCAACGGCAAGCCCTGTGCGCTAAAATCCGTCCGCGTCAGCGAGGCAACGCCCGCCGATCTGGTCATTCTCACGGTCAAGACGACTGGACTCAACCAAGCACTCAAGACTATGGAGCGCGTCGTGGGACCCAACACGCTCATCGCCTCGCTGTGCAACGGCATTACGAGCGAGCAAAAGACTGCCGAGCGCTTTGGCTGGAAGCACACCGTCCTGGGTATCTGCCAGGGCATGGACGCCGTATTCCTCGACGGCGCGCTCACCTTTACCAATGCGGGCGAAATCCGCTTTGGCGCGGCGGCCGGCACCGAGCCCGCAACCGTCACCGCCATCGACGAGCTCTACACGCGCTGCGGCATCGCCCATACCGTCGAGAGCGATATTGCGCACCGCATGTGGGCCAAACTCATGCTCAACGACGGCATCAACCAGACGTGCATGGCCTACAGCGGGACCTACGGAAGCGCCACGGAGCCGGGCTCCGAGCAGCGTCGCTGCTTTGTTTCCGCCATGCGCGAAACGCTTGCGGTCGCCAACGCCGAGGGCATTGAGCTGACTGAGGCAGACCTGACGCAGATGGTGCACCTCATCGAGGGAATCGACCCCGCCGGTATGCCCTCGATGGCACAGGACCGCATCGCACAACGAAAAACCGAAGTCGAGGAGTTCGCGGGCACCATCTGCCGTCTGGCGGCCAAGCACGATATCCAGACACCGCAGAACGAATGGCTCTATCAGCGCATTCGCGATATCGAGGTAAGCTGGTAGCGCCAACGCGCCGCATTCAACAGCCTTAACAGCAAAGCCGCCGCAAGGGAACCTTTCCCCTGCGGCGGCTTTCATCTTCGTCTATGACCGGCGGCAACCTCACAACAGTTAGCGTTGCGACTCAGGCACCTCGTCCTCGCCATCGCGGCAAAGAACTACACCCGCACTTCCCAGCAGCGCAGCCGCGATCAACGCACCGACCACGATAGGGGCAGCCCCACAAGACCCCTGCATACCCGCGACGAGCGCGGCCGTAGGACCAAGGCAACCAAGCGTCAATGCAACGGCGGCAACGGCGATATCTCGAGCGTTCACAAGACCACTTCCTCCACGAGAAAGACTTTGTTTCTCGTGACTTAGTGTGCCCCGCGCCCATATGCGCGGCGTACTGCCACGGTAAGCGCTCTGTTAGCTCAAGCATACACAAAAAACGGCGCCCTTACATTGCCCAAAGGCTCGGTGAAGACGCCCGTCCATCATGTGCAATCGATGCCGGCAGATTACCAACCGGCGTAGCAATCGGTAGTTCCGGCTGCGTAACACGAACTCGACCTGGCTAATGCGGCCCGCCGTACACAGTCAAGCCCCATCGCAGAGAGTCAGTTGCCACATTCAGGGTCAACGTAATTCTGCATGTTCGTTGTTCACGCCCCAAATCCAAAAAACAGTAATCTATATAAAGCTAAGGAATCCAAGGGAAGCCGCGCAGGGTGACGGCTACGGCTTTCTTGTTTTTTCCTTCTGATTCTTTGGGGGAGTTTGCCCATCGTTCGATAACTGCTTCAAGCTCCTCGCCAAGTCTAAATAGCTCGTCAGAATTCAGATGAAGGACGGTGTCGAAGCCAAGCTCAGCCCCGTGCCAGCAATCATCATAGTCATCAAACTTGTCGAGATATCGTGAATAGGCGGCAAAATAAGACTGGCTCGAGGCCCTTCGAACAGCAAGCAGATCGGTAACTTCCGTTCCATCATCAAATTCTTCAAGCGGACCTAAAGGCAGGGGGGTAATGGTCCACCAGCTTTGACGTTTATCGCCTTTGCCTTCGCACTTCGTTATAAGCCCCGCGGCGCTCAACCTCTTAAGGTGATAACTCACGCTTCCCGGAGCAAGCCCAATCTTATCGCTAATCATTCCAACATTACATGGGCCAATATTGCGCAATACTGCAAGGATTCTCATTCGCTCAGAGTTTGCATAAACCCTCAAAGTGGAAGAATCAGTCGCCCTGTTGATACGATCCACCATTTCTACCTCCAATCATCATTCTCCCATAGAAAAAGAAAAGATTTGTTGTAGATTTCTACAACAGTCGTTGTACAATTCTATTTCGAAAGGAGTCTCGCACATGCACATCAATTCACTAAGCGAGTACAACGAGCTCGCCAAGGCATACGACATATTTAAACGGGACGATAATTATCCCGCCTTCTTCTCCCTCCTAAAAAGGGAGTTTATCGATGTCTGCAAGCTGGGCAGGGATGTACATTCACTCGAAGTTGGCTGCGGTACGGGGACGTTCACACATCTCTTCAATGAAGCCGGATTTAACATTGATGGAGTCGACCTTTCTCCAAACATGATTTCTGTAGCACAAAATAAATACCCGGATTTGCGCTTTGCCGTAGCAGATATTTCGAAAGACCCTCTCAATACTAGCGAATACGGTTTATGCGTAGCTCTCGATGATGTTTTGAACTGCTTGCCCGACGAGATTTCTCTAAGGTCTGCAATTATCAATATCGCATCAAGCCTTACTGCGGGCGGTTACTTTCTCTTTGATCTAGTTTCACTTAGCTCTTTCAAAAATTACATGGGCTCAGTCGATTTTCGCAAATATGAAGACGCTTGCGTTCTTTCCTATCCCCTATCCTCGTTATATAACACAGGTCGAGACCCCTTCGTCTTAGGCTTCTCAATCCTGACCTTTGACGGTCGTGCGGCCACCTGGAACAAAAATGACTACACAGCAACCGAGCGCTTCTACCCAAAGGAAGACGTTGAGGCGATTCTTCTCAAAGCGGGGCTATCCATCGCCGCAAAGCGCGATCTCGTTCAGGGCGAACTTGTCGCCCCGGATTCAACAAGCGCTTCTTGCATACAGAAACACCTTTACTTGTGTAGAAAGGAGGCAACAAATGACGATCGAAGAGCAGGCCAAAAAGCTTGATGCGTCTGAAATTATCAAGAACATCTAGCGCAATGGGGCGGCATGCCAAAACGGCATGCCGCTCCATAATCGAAAGGGGAAAAGATGGAGAATATCAGACTAAAATCTGGCGTAGATTTCTTTATTTCTGCTCATTCAAAATCACTGATAATTAGCCCCACATTCGGAACATCCACATTTCAGATAAATGAGCCTTATGATTTAGCGTGGCAAATGCTGAAAACGCTTTCAGAACCAATATCAGTAGCGAATCTAAAGAAACAATTCAGATCTGATGATCCAAATTCATTCGACGTATTCCTTAGCTTTCTTGTAGAGAAAGGGCTAATCACCAGCCAAAGTAACGACTCACAGCTGAATAATCACGACGCGATTAAATACAAACGGCAAATGGCCTATTTCGAGCAATCTGAGACCTTTTCAGAAGAATCCTCTAGATGTCAAAAAGGGTTAGCCACAAAAAGCATTGCAATCATAGGTTGTGGGGGCGCTGGAGCGCCGATAGCGGAGCTGTTGGCGGCTTCAGGTATTGGGACAATTGAATTAATAGACGGCGACACAGTCGAATTAAGCAACCTTGGACGACAGATAGCCTATGACGAACAAGATGTAGGGCAACCAAAGACCACATGCCTTTCAAAAAGGCTCAAGCGCATCAATCCCGATATAGCAGTCAAAACGACCGAGCGCTTCGTTACAGAAGAAAATATATGCGGGGTCCTATCCGAAAATGACTTCACGGTAGTCGCTGCAGATTGGCCAATGCCCGATTTACTCTATTGGGTTGATAAAGTTTCCTTCAAAAATCAAACATGCTATGCCTGCATCAGCAACTCTCTTCCGACAATACGTGTCGGGCCCATTTTCGACCCAAGCAAATCTCTTTGCTATCAAAAATACGAAAATGCGTTAGAACAGAAATGGCCAGAGGTTAAAGAATACGAAAGAGTTGCGAATTCATTCGAATACAACAAATCGGCAACGCCCTGGGCCTGCTATTCCGCAGCATCAATTCTTGTTGGCCAGATTATCCAGAAACTACTAACGGGACATTCCACTTTAGATGGAAAGACATTCCTGCTGAATCTTGAAACTTTAGTTGCCCGCAAGGGAATTGAAATATGAAATCGAGCTATTCCACCTTTCTATCATCCGTTGCGATAGGCCAAATCTGTGATGCTCTTTTACTAACCTACTTGTCTATTTGGGCACTGGCGCTTTCAAATGACGCTTTAGCCCCATCACTCGTTCTCTCGGTTTCATCGATTGCCCGCTCACTTCTATTCCTCCCTGCGGGGAGAATATGCGACAACCATCCCCCTAAAATAATATTTACAACGATTTCGCTAATTCGACTTCTTGCGTTTTTTGGTTATTTCGCAGTAACCGTATTATTTCAACAGAACTTAATAAGTATCCTAATAGCCTCGGCAGTTTTAGGAGGTATAGAGGCTCATTATGCGACTTCATCCCAAGCTGTGGTCATTCAATCCTCCGCCCACCAAGGCATTGCAAACCTTCAAAGGCGCTATTTAACGGCCCAAAAAGCCGCTGCCGTAGGCTCCGCCCTTCTTCTTGGATTGCTTTCAGGGTCAACGGCCAAGCATGTTATGGCCTTACTATCGGCCCTCGCGCTGTTGTCCACTAGCCTCCTCTGGATTAGCCCGATTCTCAAGTTAAGCCCCGAAACGTCTCAGAAAAAGGTCGAATCGGAACCAAAAACTATAGTCGAAACCGTTAAAGCGGTCATGAGCAGCAGAAGCGCCCGTTTGATGTTGCTGTTTATTCTAATTGCCGAAACAGCGACGTCATCTATTCAAGGGCCGGGCTACATATCCTTGTGCGCACAGAATAAGTGGGGGGATGCAATACTGAGCAACCTGCTTCTTGCTTTTTCAATCGGAACAACAGCTGGATCGGCAGCAACGCGTTTATATAAAAAAGGCCCATTGACGTTACGGATACCGTTGCTAGTTCTTGTAATATCTTTTTGCGCGATAGCGTTCTTTTCATTATGGCAAATAGCGATCATCTTATCGTTGCTTTCAGGCATTTGTTGCGGATTGATCTCAACGCAACTTATAACTGAATACCTGAGAAACACGAAAGAACTAAATCGGCCGGGCACGATAACCTCAGTTCTCAACCTCGCCGCTTTCGGTGCCGTTTCCATAGGAGCTTTACTGTTTGGATTTATTGCCAACATAGCAGGCCTGGGAATCGCCTTTGGATTTTTCAGCGCATCTTTACTTTTGGTAGCGTTGCTCATGTGAGCAGCGAAAGAACGGAAACGCAATTGGCTCGAATCGTAATCTTTCGAAGACCCCTTCAAGCATAACTATGACAAAAGCATCAGACATATTTCGGACAGGTCGGAAGCAGATCGCTACGTCTCAGCAGCGCCCTCTTCATTGCCACGGCAGGAATGAAGCCCGACGCCAGAGAGGATGACAATCGCAAAGGCCACAAAGCCAGCGACCATCGCCGTCGCGGCGAAGCTCAGACGCACCTGCGCCTCGACAACCAAGACCACCGCCGACTCCAGACCGCCCACCAAAAAGGGGAATGCCGCAATCAAGACATCCTTCATCTTCACGAACGCATCTGCATCCATACCGGGCTCCTTGCCCGCGGGTACGGATGTGAGATGTTTGACGCCTGCGTCGCAAACGCCAGCACTCCGTTAACTCAAGCACGCACAAAAACGGACGCCCTTACGTTGCCCGAAAGCTCGGCAAAGGCGCCCGTCTGTCATGTCCTATTGGCTTATGACAGATTACCAACCGGTATAGTAGTCGGTGGTTCCGGCTGCGCAGCCGGAGTCATAGACCTTGCACTCGCCCTTGGATCCGGTAAACGTGGAGCCCTGAGCCTTATCGCCCGCGGCCACGACGTAGTAACCATCGGAATCGCGCCAAAAGCCCTCGGAATCCTGCGTCCATTCGCCCGTGCGGTGGTGATACAACACGTTGCTGCTGTAATAAGTCTCGCGGCGGCCGTTATAGTTATTGACGCCGCTCGAACGCGTCAGGCCCGAGCCGTTCGCGTAATACACAGCAGACGCGTAAGACGAGCCGGAGCCGGCGTTGTAATACGAAGCCTGAACGGCCTCAGCAGCCTCGGCTTCGGCTGCAGCAGCCTCGAGCGCCTCGCGCTTGGCATCCTCAAGCGTGGAGCGGAGCTCATCGAGCTCGGTCGACTTGGCGTCGACCTCCCCCATCGTCAACAGGCTGCCCGCACCGTCGATGCAACGCTGCAACACAGCGCGCTCGTCATCGGTGGCATAGTCGCCATACATATTCATAATGATCTGAGCGCGCATCTCCAGGGAATCGCGCTTCGCCCCCATCGAGGCGTTCCACTCCTGCATAGAGCCATAACCGTCACCTCGGTAGTCGACGGGCTGCACCAGCGTCGCCTCGGACGGCGTAGATCCGACCGTATCGGATAGTGTTGCCGCGTGGGCATCAGTTGCGCCGACGCCCGCCAAAAGTGCCACGGTCAGAGCGGCGGAAAGGGCGGCGGCTTTCGGTTTTCGTGAATCGATCCTCATGTAGCTGGAAACCTCCGTAGTGCGTTTTTGCTGCGTTTGGGCTGCGTGTGATTCGATCGCGCTGCATAGTACCCCGAGCAAATCGCGACCTGCGGTTTTACTCAAAAGGCGCACGTCAATTGCGTAAAACTCACATCCACTCAACAGGAGTTTTCCACATCTCGATTGCATAAAGCATGCCAAAAACCCTGTAACAGCGCCCTTCCTATGCAAAAAAGGCTCCTGTGCAACCATCGTTCGCACAGGCGCCTTGAGCAGGCATTTTATGCAGTTATACCTATCGAGTCGCAAGGGGTCTTTGCACAAGTCGCCTTACTCGTCCAGCGCGGCGAAGGCCTGCTTCAGATCCCAAATGATATCCTCGGCGTTCTCGGTACCGATGGAAAGTCGAATCGTGGAGGGCGTAATGTTCTGCTCGGCAAGTTCCTCGGCAGAGAGCTGGGAGTGCGTGGTGGTAGCCGGATGCACGACGAGCGACTTGACGTCGGCCACGTTGGCGAGCAGCGAGAAGACCTGCAGGTGGTCGATGAACTTCCAAGCAGCCTCCTGGCCGCCCTTGATCTCGAAGGTGAAGATCGAGGCGCCGCCACGGGGGAAGTACTTCTGGTACAGCTCATGGTCGGGGTGCTCGGGCAGGCTCGGGTGGTTCACCTTGGCAACATGGCTGTCCCCGGTCAGGAACTCAACGACCTTTTCGGTGTTCTCGACATGGCGGTCGACGCGCAGCGACAGGGTCTCGGTGCCCTGGAGCAGGACCCATGCGTTAAACGGGCTAATGCAGGCGCCCTCGTCACGAAGCAGGATGGCGCGGACATAGGTCGCGAAGGCGGCAGGGCCGGCAGCCTCGGCAAACGAGACGCCATGGTAGGAGGGATTGGGCTCGGCGATCTGCGCATACTTGCCGCTCGCCTTCCAGTCAAAGTTGCCGCCATCGACAATCACACCGCCCAGCGAGGTGCCGTGGCCGCCAATAAACTTAGTCGCGGAGTGAACGACGATGTTGGCGCCGTGCTCCAGCGGACGGAAGAGGTACGGGGTGCCGAAGGTGTTATCGACAACAACCGGAAGGCCATGCTTCTTGGCGACCTCGGAGATAGCGTCGATGTTGGGGATATCGGAGTTGGGGTTACCGAGCGTCTCGAGATAAATGACCGTGGTGTTGTCCTTGATGGCACCCTCGACCTCGTCCAGGTTATGGGCATCGACGAAGGTGGTCTCGACACCAAACAGGGAGAGCGTGTGCTCCAGCAGGTTGTAGGAACCGCCGTAGATGGTCTTCTGGGCCACCACATGGTCGCCGGCCTGAGCGAGTGCCTGCAGGGTATAGGTGATGGCGGCGGCACCAGAGGCGACGGCGAGGCCAGCAACGCCGCCCTCGAGCGCGGCGATACGGTCCTCAAAGACGCCCTGGGTGGAGTTGGTCAGACGACCGTAGATGTTACCGGCGTCGGCAAGGCCAAAGCGGTCAGCGGCGTGCTGTGAGTTGCGGAACACGTAGCTCGTGGTCTGGTAGATAGGCACGGCGCGGGAATCGGATGCGGGATCGGCGCTCTCCTGGCCAACGTGAAGCTGCAGGGTGTCGAAACCAAAGGTGTGCTCGGGGTTGTTGATAAACTGGCTCATGATGATCTCCTTGATTGAACAAAAGTAAATAAAAAGAGAGAAGTAAGTCGCTGTCTCCTGATCACGCCGACGGGCGCAAACAGGAGCCCGGCATTCGTCTTGGCAAGCAATTCATATGCGGGCCTCCTTTCGCATCCCGGTTCCGTGGTTGGCCTAATTACCTACCGCCTTTGTGTGTTTTGAATAGTACGAGCATCGTTTCCCTCGGTCAATCACTTAAAAGCGCTAACCTGTTATCGGTTTTTTAGATAGCTATCGAAAGGACGGGCGCCGATGACCCTCCAGCAGCTTCGCTTTTTGATCGCCGTGGCAGAGTCCGGTTCAATCAACGCCGCAGCTCAGCGCCTCTATACCGCACAGTCCAATATCTCCAACGCCGTCAAAAGCCTGGAACAGGAACTTCATATCGAAATCTTTACGCGCTCTAGCCGCGGTGTTGCACTCACCAACGACGGCACCGAGCTTTTGGGTTATGCACGCCAGGTCGTAGAGCAGGCCGACATGCTCGAGGCCCGCTACGAGGACGGCGGTACACCTCAGGCCCGCCTTGCCATCTCGGCCCAGCACTACGCGTTTTCGGTCGAGGCCTTTGTCAACGTAGTCGAGCGCTGCCGCGACAGCAAGTTCGAGTTCATCATGCGCGAGACCACCACATCGCAGATCATTGATGACGTCCGTGCGTTTCGCAGCGATATCGGCATTCTGTATCTGGATGACTTTAACGCCCGCGTTCTGCAGAAGGCCTTCGCCGATGCCCGTGCAAGCTTCCATCCCCTATTCGACGCGACGGTCCACGTCTTCGTTAGCGAGCGCCACCCGCTCGCACGCCGCCCTCAGCTGTCCCTTGCCGACCTCACGCCCTATACGCGCTACAGCTTTGAGCAGGGAACCTCAAACTCCTTCTATTACGCCGAGGAACCTTTTAGCTATATCCCTTGCGACCGCAACATACGAATCTCGGACCGCGGAACACTTACTAACTTACTTATCACGTCGAACGGTTACACCCTGTCGACCGGCGTCCTCTCCAATGAAATGCAATGGGGTATGGCATCGATCCCGTTAGCAGACGCCCCAACGATGCACGTAGGCTATATCATGCACGACGAGCGCAAGCCCTCTCCCCTCTTGCAGCAATACCTCGATGAGCTCAACCGCATCATCCATGCCAACTAACTGTCGGAAGACGGGGTAGAAATCATAGATTGCTAGCCCCCGGCGGGCATGGCGCTACAATGGTCACTCGCACGAAACATACCCAACGAAAGGAACCATGTGAAGGTCATCATCTATACCGACGGCTCGGCCCGATCAAATCCGGGACGCGGCGGCTACGGCGCCGTGCTCAAATACACCAACCCCGCCGGCAAGACCTTCACCTCCGAGCTTTCGCGCGGCTACGCCAAGACCACCAACAACCGCATGGAGCTCATGGCCGTTATCGTGGCGCTCGAGGCACTCAACCGCCCCTGCGACGTCGAAGTCCATTCCGATTCGCAGTACGTCGTCAACGCCTTCAACAAGCACTGGATCGACGGCTGGAAAAAACGCGGCTGGAAGACTGCCAACAAACAGCCCGTCAAGAACCGCGACCTGTGGGAGCGCCTGCTCACCGCAAAGAGCAAGCACAAAGTGGAGTTCATCTGGGTTAAAGGCCATGCCGGCCATGAGCTCAACGAGCGCTGCGACGAGCTTGCCACCACGGCGGCCGACGGCAGCAACCTCGATATCGACACCGGCTTTAACGAGAGCGACCTGTAACGGCGTTTTCGCACGCTATTTCCTGCCCCCTCGCGCTACACTCATCCTGTAAACCGAACAGCACGAGGGGGATACATGTTGCGTATAGCGACCATCGGCACATCCATGATTACCGACGACTTTATCCAGGTCGTCAACGCCAACGACCAAGCTGCGTTTGTGGGCACGCTCTCGCGCGATGCAGATCGCGGCGCCGCCTTTACCGCCGAGCGCGGTGGCGAGCGTAACTTCACCGCGCTTGACGAGCTTGCGTCCGCTGCCGACGTCGACGCCGTCTACATCGGCAGCCCCAATGCGCTCCACTACGAGCAGGCGCTCGCCTGTATCGCCGGCGGCAAGCACGTTATCGTCGAAAAGCCTTTTTGTGCCACCGAGGCACAGGCGTTCGAGGTCTTTCGCGCAGCCGAGGCGGCGGGCGTCGTAGCCCTCGAGGCCATGCGCCCGCTCCATGACCCCGCTTTCCACGCCATCGAGGACGCCCTGGGTGAGATTGCCCCCATCCGCCGCGCCTCATTGCGCTTTGGCAAGTATTCCTCGCGCTACAACGAGATTCTCGCGGGACGCGCCACCAATATCTTCGACTGCAATATGGCCTCGGGTTCCCTCATGGACATTGGTGTCTACACCGTTGAGCCCATGGTCGAGATCTTCGGCATGCCCTCCGGCCTTACGAGCATGGCTACTCTGCTCGACCCCACCACGCAAGAGCTCACCCATGGCCCCATCGATGGCTGCGGTTCCATCCTCGCCAGCTACGGCGGTGGCCGTATCTCCGTCGAGCTCGCGCACTCCAAAATTACGAATGACCTACTGCCCTCGCAGATCGAAGGCGAGCGTGGCACTATCCAGATTGACCATCTGTCCACGCCCCGCAACGTCCGCATCGACTATCGCGGCGACGTCGTACGCGGCTCGGCGACCGAGGTGCCGCGCGAACAGAGCGACAACGGCCGCGTGCTCGACCTGCCCAAATCGAGCAACACCATGGAATACGAACTCGCAGACTTTATCACCGCCATCGGCGGCATCGATAACGTCAAGGAAGAGATTTGGGAGACCCCGGCGGGACGTCACGAGCTTGGCCACTACCGCGATGTCACGCTCGTCTCACTGCGCATCATGGATGCCGTGCGTCAGCAGGCGGGTATCGCCTTCCCCGCTGACTCTAACAAGCAGGCATAGCGATGGGTTTTTTCGACAAGCTTTTCTCGGGCGTCACCGGCGGCAGCCGCGAACCCCAAAAGCCCTCTGGCGTCGAGCTTGAGCTGCGCCGTAGGCTCACCGTGCTCGCAAGCGACGAGGCCACTCAAGACGCCCCGCAGCGCTATTTCCTGCGGTGGGAGGGACAGGTCCAGGGCGTCGGTTTCCGCTTCACCAACACCAACCTCGCGCAGGCACGCGCACTCACCGGCTGGGTGCGTAACATGGAAGACGGCTCAGTCGAGATGGAGATACAGGGAGCTCCGGCAAGCATCCTATCTCATCTCGAGGCGCTTCATGCCTCCTACGAGCGCATGGGAACGCGTTTTCGCCTCGTAGACGCCCAGGTCCGAACCCCACTTGCCAATGAAGACGGTTTCAGTCCTCATTATTAGTATTGTGTGCTAAATACGGTATCATTTACCTACGACCGTTAATAGAAAAGAGGCGAGGCGCATGGCGGTGCAAAGAAGGAATACCAGGCAGCGAAAGCTGGTTCTTGACGCCGTGCGCCAAAGCTATAACCATCCCACCGCCGACGAAATCTACAACGTCGTGCGGACGCAGGATGACAAAATCAGCCGCGGTACGGTCTACCGCAATCTCAATCTCTTGGCCGACGCCGGCGAGATCCTCTCCATCAAGACGCCGGGCGGCAGCCGCTTCGATCGCACCATCGAGCCGCATGCGCATATCATCTGCACCTCGTGCAGCCGCGTCATCGACGTACCGCTCCCCTTCGATGCCCAGCTCGACGCCAAGGCGTCCGAGCAAATCGGCTGGCACGTCACGTCGCACTACACCATCTTCGAGGGTCTCTGCCCCGACTGCCGGTAGATGTTTGGGACATGCCTTAAAATCCACCTTTCCGCACTTTGCAGCAAAAAGTAGATTTCTAGACACGTCCCAGATATCTACTCGGCGAGCAGACGACGTAGCTCTTCTTCGACCGTGCGCACGTAGCGGACGCGGTCGTTGATGCCGCGCATGGTGGGGTTGCAGCTCTCCATCAGATAGGGATGGCCCACGGCGTTGAGCATGTCGCAATCGTTCTCATTGTCGCCAAACGCCATCATCTCATCGGGCGAAATCCCCAGGGCACGACCGTAATCGGCAAGCGCGGAGCCCTTGCCCGAACCGAAACCGATAAAGTCCGTCCATTCGGTTCCCGACGTCATCACATCGACACGGTCGCTAAAGAGGCGCTCGAAATACTCCAGGGCCGCCGGCTGCTCCACCTCGGGCGTCTGGAAGGCAATCTTAATGACGTCCTCGTCGATGTCCTCGGGACGATCGACCACCGCCACATCGCAGTGGACCTCATAGCGCAAATGGTCGACGAACGCATCGTTGCCGCTCATGGTGTAGAGGTGCCCCTCACACGAAAGGGTCACGTCGGCATGGGGATACGCAACCACGGCATTCGCGATATCCATAGCAAGGCTACGCTCCATGGAACGCTTGACAACGGCACGCCCCTCGCTCATCACCAGGGCTCCGTTTTCGCATACATAGGCGAGCTCATCGGCCACCGGGGAAAACAGGTAGCGCAAGCTCGCATATTGACGGCCGCTCGCCGGCATAAACACGATACCGCGACGATGCAGCTCATCGATAAGTTCAAAGGCCTCGGAACGCGGCTCGCGCTCCCCCGGATGCAGCAACGTGCCGTCCAAATCGCATGCAATCAGCTTGATTCCCTCAAGACCCATATGCTTTCCCCCAAAGCACCTCATCAACAGTAAGACGGACTTTGAATAGTTGCCTCTCAAAGTCCGTCTTACTCATACGCACGTTAACCGCGCGCCTTCTTTACGATCGTAAAGTCGGGAGCCATACTCACGACGACATCCGCCGCGCTCGATGCAAAGCGTCGGCTGGCATCGAGCTCGCGTGTGACCACCGAGAGCCGAACACCCTCGACACCCCGGAGTATGCGGCCCAAAACAGGCTGCACCGGCGTATACATGCGCACGGTATGCTCGTCCGAGTCGCCTCGGAAGAGCGGCGCATGCATGTTGCCAATCTCCCAGCACGCATGCGCGAGTGCAATCGGATCCATGCGGTCGACTTCGACCAAATAAACCTCGGCGCTGCGCAGGCGCACGACAACCGCCACGGGCACCACGCCCGAACGGTCAATGGCGAGCACGTCGCCATCGGCAAGACGACCGCCGTCGGCAGTATCCAGCCGAACACCGATCGTGCGCCCCAGCTCCGTTACGCCCGCAAATGTGCGGGCATCGGCCTGGTCCCAATCGAGCAATAGCTCGTCAACTTCAAAGACGCCGCCCAACTTCCGGCGAAGCAGGAGTTCATAGGACGGATCGTTGAGATTTCCCAAGCATGTCGTCGAAACCAAGCGTTCAGGCATACTCTAGCCCTCGACCTCGACGAGCTCGATATCAAAATTGAGGTCCTTGCCGGCCAGCTCGTGGTTGGCGTCGAGCGTCACGGCCTCGGGCGTCACGTCGATGACAACGGCGGGGACGGGCATGCCGCTCGGCGTGGACAGGAAAAGCTTCATGCCCTTCTCGATCTGCTCGATGTTGGGAACCTGTTCGGCCGGGAAGGTCAGGACCATCTCGGGATTGTGCTCGCCGTAGGCATCGGTAGCAGGAATGTGCACGGTCTTCTTCTCGCCCACCTGCATGTCGACAACAGCGGCGTCGAAGCCCTTGATCATCTGACCGGCGCCGCAGGTGAACTCCAGCGGCTCGCCGCGATCGTAGGAGCTATCGAACTGCGTGCCGTCGTCGAGCGTGCCGCGATAATGGGTCTTGACCTTCTTGCCCTGGTTGGACATGGTAACCTCCGTAATAAGGGCGGCGCACAACGCGGGCCGCCATGAACATATGGCGCTAACTATACCCTAGTCATACAATTCAATGACAGTTTGCAAAGAAACGCTGCAACCGGAGGAACCATGGCATATCCCGTATTTGATCTACACTGCGACACCGCCGACCGCATCGGCTGGGCCACGCTCGATCTCGACCTGCGCTTTACCGCCGGCACCGACGGTTATTTCCCCGGCGACGAAACGCATCCGCAAGATTTCGACCTCATCGAGGGCAACGCCTGCGCCATCTCGCTCGCAAAGATCGGCAACACGCCGTGGGCACAGTGCTTCGCCACGTTTGTCCCCGACGAGATTCCCACCGCCCACGCCGCGCGCTTCCAGGCGCAGATCATGGCGCACATGAGCGGCCAGGCAATGCTCAACCACGACCGCATGGTCAACGTACGCAGCGCCGCTGACATTCGCCCTGCGCTCAAAGACGGCAAGGTCGCCTGCATCCACACCATCGAAAACGCCACGTTCTTTGCCGAGGACCCCGCGCTGATCGAGGTACTCAAGAGCCTGGGCGTACTCATGTCATCACTCAGCTGGAACGCGCAGGGACCGCTCGCGAGCGGGCACGATACCCACGCCGGCCTCACCGCCGCCGGCATCGAGGCACTTACGCAGATGGAGCACGCCGGCATGGTGCTCGACGTCTCCCACCTCAACGATAAGTGCTTTGACGAGGTTGTCGCCCACGCCACGCGCCCCTTCGTCGCCAGCCACTCCAACTCCCGTGCGGTTTGTGGCGTCAAGCGCAATCTCACCGACGACCAATTCCGCACCATTCGCGACATGGGCGGCATCGTCGGCCTCAACTACTGCAGCGAGTTCCTTTCCAACGACGCAACCGACAAGACCGCCGCAGACGTCACCTTCGACCAGCTGGCGGCACATATCGAGCACTGGCTCGACCTGGGCGGCGAGGACGTCATCGCGCTCGGCGGCGACTGGGACGGTGCCACGGTGCCCGCTTTCCTCTCCGATGCCAGCAAGATGCCCGAGTTCCAGAACATGCTTTCCAAGCATTTTGGCAAGACCGTGATGCAGAAGCTCTGCAGCGACAACGCGCTTGCCTTCTTTGAGCGTTATTAATTTCACACCCCTTGAGCGGGCCGGCATGCCGAACGGTCGACATGCCGGCCCGTCCCCAATCTGAAGGACCGCTTTTGACGCAGCAGTTTACGATTTCCGTATCCCGACCGGATGGGACGCCCATCCCCGTCGTCGTTACCAAAAAGCGCGTCAAGAACTTCAACCTACGCGTCACATCGAGCGGTGAGGTCCACGCCAGCGCACCGCTCGGTGCCAACCGCGAGCGTATCGAAGCGTTTGTGAGGCGCAACAGCGCCTGGATTATCAGCCGACTTGCCCAGCGCGAGCAACGTCAGGCGACGACGCGAGAGCCGCTCAGCCCCTCGTCCATCATTGCACTTTGGGGCAAGCCCATCACGGTACAAGATGCACTCGACCACAGCTTTGCATCACCCGCTCCGCGGTCCAAGCAGGCCACCTTCGCAAGTTTTATGGGTGCCGATAAATCGAACGAACGCCCACAGGCCAAGCGGCGCGCGATCCTCGACGGTCTGACGTCCGATGAGCTCCAGACCCGCATCGACCAGCTCTATGCATCCGAGGTCACCACGGCGCTGCGCGATATGGTGCACGCGTACGAAATCGCAATGGGTGTCGCCGTTTCCCGCGTTTCCGTACGCAGCATGAAAACGCGCTGGGGCTCATGCACGCCCAAATCCGGTGCCGTTCGCATCGCACGAGAACTTGCCGCCTACCCTGTCGAATGCCTCGACATGGTTGTCGCCCACGAGCTCGTCCACTTGCTCGAGCCAAGCCACAATCATCGGTTCCACGCTCTGCTCGACACGTACTGCCCCAACAATAGAGCGCTGTCGCAGCGGCTCAAGCAGCCACCCATAGAGACGTATTAGAACCGGCTAGCGCACGCGCTCGATCTCGACACCGCAGCTTGTCAGAGGAAGACCGACGGGCGCCCAAGGCTTATCGAGCTTAACACGCACGCCGAGCAGCAAGGGGTAGCGACGCAGCAGCATCTGCGCCACACCCTCGGCTGCAGCCTCGATGAGCTTAAACGTATGCTCGCGCAGATAGCCGTCGACATCGTGGCACACCGAGCCGTAATCAATCGAGGCATCCAGGTTATCGTGCTCCCCCGCAGCGCGCAGGTCGGCATAGAGCACCAAGGACACGATGAACTTCTGGCCCAGCGCGTTCTCCTCGGGATACACACCGTGGTTGGCAAAGACCTCGAGACCGTCGACAGTAATGCGGTCGGCATGGCGCAGGTCGTCATAGCTCACGTGGGGCACCGCCGTTGCGGTGGATATTTCGCCCCTTCCACGGCGGGCGAGCTCGGCGCCTTCAGTCTTGGTTGCGTTCTCGGGCAGTTTCTTGTTGCTCATCGCGATCGTCTCCTTCGTTTAGAACCCCGACCGCGCAAACTAACTATACGCGAATCGACAGGTTCTTTTTATCATCGCTCCAGTTGCAAGCATTGCGCGCGGGGCATGCAAAGCAGGCGCGCGAGGCCTTGTCGGCCGCATAGAGCAGACGCTCGAGCGGTTGGCTGTTCACGCGCAGCTTTCGATGGCCCAGAATGGCCGTCTTAATGGCTGCGGCATCGGCCGGTTCAAACGCCACGTCATCGGGCATGCCGCTAAGAATCGCATCAGCGACGCGTTCGCTTGCAACATCATGGGATATACCCGATTCATACTGTTCATCTTTGCCGATATCGTGAAGAAGTGCCGTGGCGTAGATGACCTCGCGGTCAAATTCGAGCTGTTCCTCGAGATTCTTGATCCACATAATGCGAGCGACATCGAGCAGATGGTCGATACCATGGCGGCAGAAGATGCGCCCCGATTCCAACCGTGCAATGTTGCCCAGGTGCCGCCGGAACAGCCCATTGGCACAGATGTAATCGATACGAGGCATGACGCCAAAAGGCGCCAGGCCCGAAGCCATAAAACCGCGACGCGGCGTTCCCTCATCGGTTTTCGATGCAAAGTCGTTAACGGCTCTCATGGTTAGCGGCCCAGCATCCTAAAGAAACGCTCCTCGAGCGCGGGATCGGTCTCAAAGACGCCGCGGCGTGCGAGCGTCACGGTCTTGGTACCGGGTTTTTGCACGCCGCGCATGGTCATGCACATATGCTCAGCTTCCATGAGCACAATCGCTCCCTGGGGAGCGAGATAATCCATGAGAGCGTCGGCAACCTGCGCACACAGCTGCTCCTGCAGCTGCAGACGACGGGCATAGACCTCAACCGTGCGAGCAAGCTTAGAAAGCCCTGCGACACGGCCGTTGGGGATATAGCCAATGGCGGCCTTGCCGTAAAACGGCAGCAAATGATGCTCGCACAGCGAGTAAAACGTAATGTCGCGCTCGATAACCAAATCGTCCGAAGCGACGGCAAAGGTTTTAGACAGGTGTTCCTCGGCACTCTGGTCCATACCGCCGGCGATCTCACCATACATACGGGCAACGCGCGCCGGGGTCTCCAGCAGGCCCTCGCGAGTTGGATCCTCGCCTATGCCCTCAAGCAATAGCCTAATGGCGGCCTCGACTTTTTCCTGATCGACCATCTGGGCCTCACTTTTCCGATTTTGCGTTCGTGCTATGGTACCACGCCCTTTGGCATCGGCCACAAGCTACATAGTATGGGTCGAATAGACCGGATCATCACGCCAAAGTTCAACCGCATCACAAAGCGCAACGCCCTCGCGCTCAGCACGGGCGCGCGTAGCGTTCATATCGATCACGCGCTGGTTGCTCGAGCCCCTAAAGCGCAACGAGATATCGTACAGATCCTGAACGAACGGACCGTCCACCAACATGTCGAGACAGGCCAGGATACGGGCCGTCGCTTCGGTATGATGGCGGCCACCCGGCATAAGCTCCTCGAGCACATCACCGGTAAAGCACCAAATGGTCTTGCCCGACCCCGCAGGATAGGCCGCACGCACGCGTTCGATAAAGCCAACAAGCCCCGCCTGATTCTCGGGCTCCATAGGCTCGCCACCCAGAATCGTCAGGCCATCGATAAAGGGATGATCGAGACTCTCGATAATTTTGTCCTCGACGGCGCTATCGAACGGCTCGCCCGCAGCAAAGTCCCACGCGACAGAGTTAAAGCAATTCTTGCACCCACGACGGCACCCGCTCACAAAAAGAGAAGTACGAACGCCTTCTCCATCAGCAATGTCGAAATACTTAATGTTCGCGTAGTTCATAGGTAACTCTCCCGGGAGGCCGGGACATATCATCCCGTCCTCAAACATTCTCGGCCTTCGGCCTGCGAAACTGCGGGCGGGACGATATGTCCCGGCCTCATGCAAAGGGTAACTCAATGAACGAAGCGAACATCGAGCATAGGGTTCGAGGTCCAATAATAACTTTGTTGCAGCTCAACCGCCATCGCAAGTAAATCGCAGCTGCAGCTCAAATTATTTCCGCTAAGAACTTCGAGGAGTGAGCAGGCTGCGCGCTGCATCTCATCTACGTCATCTTGGCTGAACCGAGAGGGCCGCTTGGGCTTTTGCTCGATATGAGTTCCGCACGCAAAGAAGGCCACTTAATGTGGCCTTCGTCTTGCGCAGGACTGTCCGAAATAGCGAGCAAAAGCCCAAGCGGCCCTCTCGGTTCAGCCCCGGAGCGGTATTAGAGATGCAGCACGCGGTCGCGGATCTCCTCGGTTCGACCCTGGTTCCAGAACTGGGTACCGATGTAGCCGCACGTACGACGAGCGACATTCATCTTCTCCTGGTCGCGGTTGCCGCAGTTGGGGCACTCCCACACCAGCTTGCCATCGTCCTCGACAATCTTGATCTCACCGTCGTAGCCGCACACCTGGCAGTAGTCGCTCTTGGTGTTGAGCTCGGCGTACATGATGTTGTCGTAGATGTACTGCATCACGCGAATGACAGCCTTAAGGTTGTCCTGCATGTTGGGAACCTCGACGTAGGAGATGGCACCGCCCGGCGAAAGCTGCTGGAACATACCCTCGAACTTGAGCTTGTCGAATGCGTCGATCTCCTCGGACACATGGACGTGATAGCTGTTGGTAATGTAGCCCTTGTCCGTCACGCCCGGGATAATGCCAAAACGGCGCTGCAGGCACTTGGCAAACTTGTAGGTCGTCGACTCAAGCGGGGTGCCGTACAGTGAGAAGTCGATATCGCTTTCGGCCTTCCACTCGGCGCACTTGTCGTTCATGTGCTGCATGACGGCCATGGCAAACGGCGTGCCCTCCTTCTCGGTGTGGCTGTGACCCGTCATGTACTTGACGCACTCATACAGGCCGGCATAGCCCAGGCTGATCGTAGAGTATCCGCCCACGAGCAGCTTGTCGATCGTCTCGCCCTTCTTCAGACGCGCCAGGGCGCCGTATTGCCAAAGAATCGGCGCGGCGTCAGAAAGTGTACCCATCAGGCGCTCATGACGGCACAGCAGGGCACGGTGGCACAGCTCAAGGCGCTCATCGAAGATCTTCCAGAACTTGTCCATATCCTGGTGCGAGCTCAGTGCGACATCAGGCAGGTTGATGGTCACAACGCCCTGGTTAAAGCGACCATAGTACTTGGGCTTGTTCGGGTCGTAGTTCAGCGCGTTGGCAACGTTGTTAAAACCGTTGCCCGAGCGGTCGGGCGTCAGGAAACTGCGGCAACCCATGCAGGTGTAGCAATCGCCGTTGCCGGCGGTCTCGCCCTTAGACAGCTTGAGCTCGCGCATCTTCTTCTCGGAGATGTAATCGGGCACCATGCGCTTGGCGGTGCACTTGGCAGCCAGCTGGGTCAGGTAGAAGTACGGGGAATCCTCGTGAACGTTATCGTCCTCGAGTACATAGATAAGCTTGGGGAATGCCGGGGTAATCCACACGCCGGCCTCGTTCTTAACGCCCTCGTAGCGCTGGCGAAGCGTCTCCTCCACGATCATGGCAAGGTCGTGCTTCTCCTGAGGCGTACGGGCCTCGTTAAGATACATAAAGACCGTCACGAACGGCGCCTGGCCATTGGTGGTCATAAGAGTCACGACCTGATACTGAATCGTCTGGACGCCGCGACGGATCTCGTCACGCAGGCGATCCTCAACGACCTCGCGAACCTTTTCGGGAGATGCGGAAACGCCGAGCTCCTCGAGCTCGCGGGCGACCTCGCCGCGAATCTTCTGACGGCTCACCTCAACAAAGGGGGCAAGATGGGTCAGCGAGATAGACTGGCCGCCGTACTGGGAGGAAGCAACCTGGGCGATAATCTGCGTCGCGATGTTGCAGGCAGTCGAGAAGCTGTGCGGCTTCTCGATCAGCGTGCCCGAGATAACAGTACCGTTCTGGAGCATATCCTCCAGGTTCACCAGGTCGCAGTTATGCATGTGCTGGGCAAAGTAGTCCGAATCATGGAAGTGAATCAGGCCCTCATTGTGAGCATCCACAATCTCCTGGGGCAGCAGCACGCGCTGGGTCAGGTCCTTGGAGATCTCGCCGGCCATATAGTCGCGCTGAACGGAGTTGACGGTCGGGTTCTTGTTGGAGTTCTCCTGCTTGACCTCTTCGTTGTTGCACTCGATCAGCGACAGAATCTTGTCGTCGGTCGTGTTCTTCTGGCGCTTCAGGCTCTGAACATAGCGATAGATGATGTAATGGCGAGCGACCTCGTAGCAGTCGAGACGCATGATCTCGTCCTCGACCAGATCCTGGATCTCCTCGACCGACACGGTGTGACCCGCGTTCTCGCATGCCTCGGCGACGTTTTGTGCCGCGTAAACCACCTGGCGGTCGGTTAGACGAGAGCTCTCCTCGACCTCCAAGTTGGCGGCGCGAATCGCATTGACGATCTTATCGATGTCAAAGACAACCTCGGTGCCGCTGCGCTTGATGATCTTCATCCTCTTGCCTCTTTCGCGTCGTAGCCTCATTGCGCTTCAGAGCCAAACGATGCCCGGCAGGGCTTGCCCCTGTCTTGCGGCGCCGTCGCGCAATCTGTGTTCTCGATAAACCATAGGTCCTCATGCGGACATTCCTCGCGGCCGATCAAGCGGCTCAAAGGCGTGTCCAAATGGGGTGAATAAGGTCCTCGTTCTCTGTCCGCCATCTATCATACGACAAAGACGCATCTATATCCTGTATTCTTTTTTTAGGTCAAACACAACATATAGTGTTTCAGCAGGTCAAAGCAATTGGTCATTTTGCAGACGCATTATAAATGAGGGGTTCTTGGCGAGTCGGTAAAACGTTACCAACACGGCTACCTGCATGGCAGTTATAAAACCCCCTTAGTCAAGCCGCTGACAAATCCTACTAAAACCAAGCCACTCACGCCAAAAGAATCCAAAAGATTATGCTTGACCAACATGTTGCGGTCGAATGCCGGCGGACGGAGCGACGGGACTGCAAACGCTCGGAAGACTGTAGCCCCGGCACCCCGTCCGCCGGCATTCGATAGGCGAGGAGCTATTACTTCTCTTCGCGAGCTATCAAGCCATTGATAGAAAGAGGGCCGCCGGCATATGTCGGCGGCCCCGATAAAACATGATGGGCGGCAAAGCAACTACTCGAGCGGTTACTCCGCCTCGCCGCTGGCCGCCATCTTCTCGGCCTCGGCAAGCTGGGCCGGAGTGAGCTTGCGATACTTAATGGCGCCAAAGACGACACAAGCCGCACAGACGATTATGCCGGCGATGAACTTCTGGTCAATCGTTGCACCAAACGGCGACGTCACGGCCTCAAACACAATGGGAGACAGTGCCATGCCAAAGTTGATGCCCGCCATGCCAATGGCGAGGTTAAACGCACGTCCCTCGGGAGCAGAGTTGCCGGCGGCAAAATTGCCCTCCAGCGGCACGTAGGTCTCCTTGCCCAGCGCAACGACAAAGCCCGCAACGCACAGCACCATAAAGGCGGGCGCAACCAGCGTCAGGCCCAGGCCAACGAGCGTCACGCCCCACGCGATCGGCATCGACAGGTTCTTGAACTTGGCAAACAGCGGGCCCACTAAAAGGCCAGCCGCAATGCCGGCGACCGTCATGACGGTCGAAGCGAGGCCAGCCTCAACAGTGCCGCCAAAGCCGCGACCCACGACAAGCAGCGAGACATTGGAACTAAAGAGCTGGAACGTGAGTACGAACACAAAGCTCATGACCGTGATAATTGCGACCTCTTTGGGCATGTTGGCAAACACGTTGACCTTACGCCTGGGCTCAAGATGACCCTCGGGCAGGCAGACGGCCTCAATGACGATAAACACGATCATGATGAAGTACGCCGCATAGCTGTGGAACCACTCGGCAGAACCCAAGATGCCGGAAACCATCGTCCAGATAATGCCACCCAGTGCAACAAAGGTTGAGTAGATGCCCATGACAAACGAACGCTGCTTGCCACCGAAATAGTCGGCGATCAGAGCGTCGGTCGAGTTCTGCACGGCGCCAAGGCCAAGACCCATCACGGCAGAGGCCGCAAGAACCTGGGCAAGCGAATCGTGGAACACCAGCACCGAGGCGCCGGCGAGCATCACGATAACGTGGCCGACAAGCGTCGTCTTCTTCTTGGATACACGCGAGGCGAGCTGGGAAGACACGAGCATGGCGGACACAGCCATCATGAGCGGAATGATGCCGATGATCATCTGGACGGCAGCGATGTTCTCATTGGGAAACGCCGCCGCAACAGAGGCCACGATGGGGACGGGCACCAACATGCCCATAATGCACATGGCGGCAGCATAAATGCCCACCAGGTACTTGATCTTGGTTTTATCCATGATCCATCCTTACACTTAGAAAAAGGGTCGGAGCGGCCGGACGTCACCATCGGCCGCCCCAAACACAGCACTATCAGTCGTTAAAACCAGTGAACACGGGCTCTCCGCTGTACACGAGCGCTTCCTCGACACCATCGAGCACGCGGCAGGCGCCAGACGCCATCGCCTCGAGCTCAAACTCGCCGGGATAAGCCGACACGGGGGCGATCCAAGAGCAGCATTCCTCAATCGAGGCAACGAGCTCCTTGCTGTGGACCATGCCGCCTCCGAGCAAGATACCGTCGACATCGCCCTTCAGCACACATGCCATCTCGCCAATCCACTTGCAGATTTGGTAGACCATTGCATCCCAGGCGCGAGCTGCGGCCTTATCTCCCGCTGCAGCACGTTCGCACACCTCGATGGCATCGGAGGTACCCAAAAGGTCAACGAAGCCGCCAGTCTTCATGCAATGGGCGCGGGCGACATCAAGACCGTGCTCCGCGGTGTACTTTGCGACCTCGATCGCGGGAACCGATCCGCAGCGCGTCGGCGCCATGGGGCCTTCGCCGCCAACGATGTCGTTGCCGTCGACCATCTTGCCCTTAAGGTGGGCAGAAATCGAAATGCCACCGCCGATATGACAGACAATAAAGTTGCACTCGTCGTATGCGCGACCGAGCTTTGCCGCATGGCGGATGGCGGTCTCTTTGAGATTAAGGGCGTGCAGGTGCACGTTTCGATACACGCCCTTAATGCCCGTCATGCGTGCGAGGTCGCACAGCTCGTCGGTATCGGGAGGATTCACCACAAAGGCGGGCTTGCCACATTTCACGGCAAATTCGTGGGCAATCTGGGGCCCCAGCTGCGCCGGGTGCCGAACGCCATTCGCACCGATGCGGGCATGCTCGAGCATAACCTCGTTGATGGCATACGTACCACCGGGCAGCGAAAGCAAGCCACCACCGCGACCGACAAATGCATCAAAGTCCTCGAGCTTTAGGCCCGCCTCCCCCAGCGCTCCAAGAATCAGATCGCAGCGATACGGCATCTGAGCCGAAACCCCGTCGAACTGGGCAAGGTCCTTCGCATCGTGCGTAACGTTCTTACTGAGCTTGCACTCATCGCCCTCAAAAACGCCCACCTTCGTGGAAGTGGAACCAGGGTTGATTACCAGGACGCGCCAGGGAGTCTTTTTATCGGACATGCCTTAAGCCTCCTTAAGCGCCTGGGCGCGCACGCAGCTCATCACCACGTTGCCGACGATCTCATCGACGGGCGCAGAGCGCGAGCAATCGCACACGATCTTCTTGAAGCCCTGAAGCATGGGGCCGTAAGCGTTGGCGCCGGTCAGATTCTGGATGATCTTGACGCCGATATTGCCCACGTTGATATCGGGCCAGATGACCACGTTAGCTTGGCCTGCAACAGCGGATTCGCGATGAACTTTCTTGGCCGCAACCTTGGGGTTAATCGCCGAATCAAACTGGAACTCGCCGTCGATGGCAAGGTCGGGACGGCGATCGTTGGCAATCTCGAGAGCACGACGTACCTTGTCGACGAGTTCGTTATCCATCGAACCGTCAGTCGAATGCGAAAGCAGCGCGCAACGGATATCCCATCCGGTCAGCGAGCGTACCGTTTCGCTCGACGAAATCGCGATCGAGGCAAGCTCCTCGCTCGTGGGGTCAACGCACACGGCAGAATCGCCAAAAGCCAAAAGGCCACCTTCGCCGCCATTCCAGTTGGGGATGTCGGCGATACCGCACGAGCTCACGGTGTCCACCCCGTCGGCAAGGCCGACGATGGTCTGACCAGCCAGGATAATATCGCCCGTGGCGTTATCGATACCGGCGAACATAACGTCGACATCGCCGAGCACCTGCAAAATCAGGGCGCGCTCAAGCGGACGCGTCATACGGCGCGCAGCGCCCTTGGGCTTAAACTTGCAATCCGGATGAGAAAGGTAGCGCTCGCAGCAAGCGGCGTTCGCCTCCTCGTCGGTCACATCGACAATCTCGATGCCCTCAAGGGAGATGCCACGCTCATCGGCAAGCTCCTTGAGCTTACCGCCGTCGCCGACCAGCACACATTCGGCAAGATGCTCGGCGGCGATCTTTGCGACCGCCTGCATCATGGTCTCGTTTTCGCCCTCGGGAAAAGCAACGCGCATAGGCTTGGCGGCAGCCTGCTCGCGCAGGGTCTGCATCAGGTCCATGGCAGTTACTCCATCTCTTCGGCAGTGCGCTCGATAAGCTCGCCGATGGTCTTCATGACCATGACCTCGCGAACGGGGACCTCGGCATCGAGCTCGTTCTCGATCATGGAGGTCAGAGCGATCATCTTCATCGAGCCCTTGCCCAGGGTCTCAAACGTCGTCTCGGGGGTCACATCGCCGTCATAGTTGTAGGCGGACTTGGCAAAATCGCAGATCTGTTGAGTGAGTTCTTCGTTCATGATGGTGCCTTTCAATCGAAAAAGAGGGGCGACCACGGCGGGCTGGAGACATGGGTCCCGCCGTGGCCTAAGAGAGGAATCGAATTGTTGCAGGGGTGAAAACCTAATCGTCAAGCTCGAACGTAAGCTCTTTATAGCCTGGACGGTCGATAACCTTGGCATGGACGCCAACGGTCTCGCCCGCCATGAGCTTGGCGCGAATCTCGGGGGCCTTCTTCTTGGTAATGCCGTAGATAACGTAGGTGTACTGAGAACCCTCGTCGATATCGACGGCGCCGTAGGCGTACTTGCCATACTCCTTGAGATAGGGCTTGTCGTTCTGCGGACCAGGCAGGGTAAAATCGATCAGATGCCCGTGACCGGAAACCTGGACCCAATCGGTCTTGTGATAGCCGCAGGCATTGCAGGCAAGGTGGGGCGGAAACTCGACGGCTCCGCACTCGGGGCACTGGCGCGCCCAATAGATGCCCTCTTCAAGACCCGTGTAGAACTTCTTGACCACGGGCTCCATATCTTTGAGTTGCATGAGAATACTCCTTATGGGAAATCGAAAACCGCGGTCGCTTAGGCGACGGTACGAAGGATCTGGCAGCGCACGTTCTGAGAACCGCCAAAACCGCGCAGGAAAGCCGTTTCGGGAACCTTCTTCATCTGGGTGGCACCGGCGACGCCACGCATCTGCTTAACGGCCTCGACGATATCGGCGATGCCGGATGCGCCATGGGCGTGACCGAAGTTGCAACGGCCACCGTGCGGGTTGATGGGCTTATCGCCGTCAAAAGCGGTGCGACCATCGATCGCGTACTTCCAGGCCTCGCCGCGCGGAATATAGCCGCACTCCTCGGCCGAGACGATCTCGGAAGCCAGGAAGAAGTCGTTGCACATGAACAGGTCAATCTCATCGGGGCTCACGCCGGTAAGGTCATAGACCTGCTTGGCGGCAAGCTCGGTAGCCCAGTGCTCGTTGTGGAACAGACCGGCCTCGACAGCAGAGGCGCCCGTACCCAGAACCTCAATAGGCGCATACGGCACGCCCATGGCCTTTGCCTTCTCCGTGGGCATTACGACAACAGCGGCGGCGCCGTCGCACTTCTTCTCAAAGCCAGTAACGCGCAGGTACTGCGTAACGCGCGGGTTGTACATGCTCTTGAGATACTCGTCGGCGGTATCGAACCCAGCTGCCTTCGCGTCCTCCTCGACCGTGGTCTCGTACCAGGCAAGGGGATTCAGGACGGCACCGCGGCGAAGGCTCTTGGTAAGGCCGTTCAGGGCATCATCGATCTGATCGGCGGTAAGGTCGTACTGCATCGAATACTCGTTGATCCAGTTGTCGAACGACACGCCAAAGGCGCCGTCGAGCGGACGACCATAAGCGCGGTCATAAATCTTATCGAGCGAGGGGATCATGACGTCGAGCGTAAAGTCCTGACGAATATGGGAGGGCATGTGCTCAACGGGAAGAGTCGAAGCCAAATCGCAGGCACCCGTAAGGACAACATCGTAGGCACCGGAGGCGACTGCCATCACGGCCTGCTCAAGGGCGACGTAGCCCGTGCAGCAAGCCTCGGAATGATGGACAGAGCCCTTGGCACGAACGCCAAACCAATCGGCAACCTGCATGTTGGGGGTAATGCAATCGCCAACGAGATACGGATTGGCGCTGCCGTGATAGAAAAAGTCGATATCGCGGGGCTCAAGACCGGCATCGGCAATTGCCTCGAGAGCCGCATAGCCAAACGCCTCGCCCTCGCCAATACCCTGGGTCTCGGGATGCT
The DNA here is from genome assembly GCF_040092475.1 of Collinsella sp. CLA-ER-H10. NCBI lineage: Bacteria > Bacillati > Actinomycetota > Coriobacteriia > Coriobacteriales > Coriobacteriaceae > Collinsella > Collinsella sp. CLA-ER-H10. Next base: position 47,923 of record NZ_JBBNLM010000001.1, on the reverse strand, counting down.
CCTCAAAATCCTTGAACGGGGTGCAGCCTACGCCTACAATCGAGACGCTGCGCATGTTCTTTCCGAGCGTAACCACTGAATATCACATCCTAATCATGTGAAGGTGTACGGAATGATGGCGCAGTCCAGCCGCGAGCGAAGGTGAGAGAACGCTCGCGGCTTTTCTGTGCCGTCACACGTTGAACTACTGCAGTGGTTCTTTTGAACGTAGCTTTAGTTTACGAGGGGTTAAACGAAACGCGTGAGACAAAAAGCCCCGATGTGTCCCATCATATGGGACACATCGGGGCTAGGCGGTCCAAATAGCAGATAAATGGCCATACTTAAATCGATTCATAGGGCCGGATTACTCTGAATCCGCAACCTATGCAACCGTTCATCCCTAAAAATCAGCCGTTCACCCGAGCGGCTTTTCAAAATCGGGGATACGTAGGTGCCAACGGCGCGAGGCGTCGTCGACAAACAACGGCGCATAGAACATGCGATTGAGCGCGGCGGCAACGGTGCGCGCCTCCAAATCGGGACGGACCTCGAGCCAGTACTGGATAAGGTTATGGTGACCCGCGAGAGCGAAAGCCAGATACAGGTCAAGATCGGTCTCGTCAGAAAACGTTGAGCGCAGACGGTCGCGAAAATACTCATGCATAAAAACCGTAGCCTTATGCGTGAACACGGGGTCCCCGTTTTCACTGTTGAGCGCGAGCACCTTCGAACGATTGCGCTGCAGGATCTCCATACGCTTAATCATCGTCGGCGTCGGATCGAGCTGAGCGTCACCAAAGCGCGCCTCAAGGGCAACGTCGTTAATCTCTTGCATGTTGTGGAGCAGATCGTCCTCAAATCGCTTAACAACGTCGTCAACAGAACGATAGCAGCGGTAAAACGTCGATTTCGAGGTGTGCGCGAGCCTCAGCACATCGGTCACCTTGATCGCCTGCACCGGCGTCGTCCCCATAAGTTCAAAGACGGCATCCTCGATCCGTGAAGCGATATCGTTTTGAGCGTTCAGCGGCATAGCGGCCTCCCCTATTAGCGATTGGCTCCTATGCTACCCGAAAGGTATGCTCCCTGAGGACGATACGAGGCATAGAGCGCGCCGCACAAGAGATGACGCAGCGACCGTATGTCACCGACGAAGTATTCCATCCACCGGGCATGCCATCTTTGCGAGGGTCAATCGAAAACCCGACGCCTTCAGCCTTGAGGATGGCCTCGATACGCGTCCACGTCTGACTCAGGCGAAGATTGCGTTCTTGCAAATTGGGGGCAGCGTTAATCCACACGCGCTCGTCGTCGTTTGCCATACGCCCAACCGCAACGGGGGCAATCTCATCGATCGCCTCGATATCCACGCCAATAGGTCCTCCGACCGACCGAGCAACATCGGAAACAGCGAGGACGGCCACGCTTCCGCCATGTGAAATGGAAATAGAGGGGGCCTCCCCATCCGCAAGCTCGATCTTGCCGAAAGCAGAACACGCAAGCTGGGTGTCGTCGAAGACACCCAGGGCGTCGCGAAGAAGCAGACCCACGCCTGCAGCTTCTCTCCGAGACGCAATTGGGAAATCCCCATTGGAGGCACGTAAGGCATAGCGTCCCGCGATTGATGCCATATCAACGGTCTCGCCGGGATCGATCGCTGAAACGTCAACGAGATGCACGGTTATGTTCAAAATGGTCAACCCCCACTCGATTGAGATGACAAGGCTAAACAGACGCTCAGAACCACTCTTTCATGAATTGAGATACCTTTTGCCGGCGATTTGGCGACTCATTTGGTGACCAAAACAAAAACAGCTCAGAGACTAAGCCTCTGAGCTGCGAACATTTGGTGGGCGTTAGAAGATTTGAACTTCTGACCTCTTCCGTGTCAGGGAAGCGCTCTCCCCCTGAGCTAAACGCCCAAATGGAGCGGACAACGGGGCTCGAACCCGCGACCCCAACCTTGGCAAGGTTGTGCTCTACCAACTGAGCCATGTCCGCCTGCAAGGATTTAATATACGGGATGATCCACCCTAATGCAAGAACTATTTTCGAATAATTTGAAAAAAGTTCGAGCCCAGGCGATGGGTACGAAAAAGCCCGGCTACCGTAGTAGCCGGGCTGTTGCGCTTGGAGCGGACAACGGGGCTCGAACCCGCGACCCCAACCTTGGCAAGGTTGTGCTCTACCAACTGAGCCATGTCCGCATATGTAAAACAAAACGGGCGCCGGAGCGCCCGGATGTTGCCTGGAGGCGAAGCCCGGATTCGAACCGGGGGTAAAGGCTTTGCAGGCCTCTGCCTTACCACTTGGCCACTTCGCCGAAAAAGGACCGCTTGAGACGGTCCGGAAATGCAATGGAGCGGACAACGGGGCTCGAACCCGCGACCCCAACCTTGGCAAGGTTGTGCTCTACCAACTGAGCCATGTCCGCTTGCGGGTTATTAATTTACGCGAGTTGTCCTAAAGACGCAAGTACTTTTTTCAAAAAAGTTGCTCGAAGCAAGTTCATGCAGGTAAATAATGCCAAGCCAAGACCCTAAGCGCACGATTCCAATGCCGAGCTATACAGCTTCACCATCCGAACACGTGTGCCGGCGCCATCCGTACGACGGGCAACTTCCACATTATCGACGAGCATACGCATAAGCTTGATACCGCGTCCGCGTTCCTCGGATGCCACCGGCTCGCTCGCCCCATCGATAGAATAGCCTACGCCACGATCAAGCACCTCGAGCACAACACGGTCCCCATAGGCCTGAACCGTCAGGATGCAGCCAACACCGCCCGCATGGTCATATGCGTTACCCAATGCCTCCCCCAACGCCAATGCGACGTCATAGCGTTCATCACGCCTCAGGGGAAGTGATTCGAGGAGCTCGACCACACGGTGCCGATAATACGGGAGATTCTCGATGCCTCGCCGCACTTCGACGCTCTTGCTCCATCGCGGCAACTCCCCCACCGGAATGGCGGGAATCGACTCACGCGCCGGGCCCGCAACATGAAGGATGTCGACAAGTCGGGCAATTTCCAAAAAGCGAACGACCTCATCGGAGGCGTTAACGAGCGAAAGCAGTCCCTCATGCCTCATAAGCTCTCTAGCACGTGTAAGCAAAAACGCCAAACCCGTCGAGTCGATAAAACCCACGGTCTGGCAATTGATGACAACACGTCGCACGCCCCGGTCGATCAAATTATCCAACCGTCGGCGCAGTGCGGGCACCGAGGCGATGTCGATATCGCCCGGTGGCGTCAAAACCGCTATGTCATTCCACTCATTCATACGACCATGGTTCCCCAAAAGAGCTCGCTCGATGCACACGTATCTGCAACCGCGCAGATTTCGCCCGTCAGGCGTCGTGACCTACGATCGACCCCGTAAAAACTCAAGGGAAACCAGCGCGATGTCATCGTTCAGCGCCGACTCGGTAAAGCGGTCAAGCTCGCCCAAGACCTTGCCGCAGATTCCCGATACGCCCTCACCCGAGACAGAGAGCAGAAGGTCACGAAGGCGCTGCTCGCCAAAGAAAGCACCCGAGCGATCACGTGCTTCGATTGTTCCGTCGGTATACATAAATAGCATGTCACCAGGAGCGAACGTAAACACGCCCGTCTCGTACACCATGCTCTCAAAGGCACCGATCACGCCCGATTGGCACCCAAGGAGCTCCACTTCTCCGCCTCGGGCTTCACCGCCACCAAGCGGCGTCGACGACGGCCTAATGACCATAGTGGGAGGATGCCCCGCAGAGCAATAGGTTGCGCGACCCGCTTTAAGATCGATCTTGGCGATAAACGCCGTCACAAACGTCTCGGCCCTCGAAAAGCCCATGAGCATGCTATTGAGCGAGCGTGCCATACGGGCAGGCCCCGCACCCTCCCAGGCATAGGCCGTCAGCGCTGTCTTGACGAGCGCCGACATCGACGCCGCCTCGATTCCCTTGCCGGATACATCGCCCAAAATCATAACGGCGCAATCGTCGGGAAGTCGGACAAGCGTATAGAAGTCACCGCCGACCAACGCAGAATTCGTTGCCGATAGATATACCGAATCGGTTGCAATGCCCGGAACGTCACCAAGCGAATTTCTCATGCCAATCTGAAGCGTCTGAGCGATATGACGCTCTTCGCGCTTTTGAGACTCGCCTTCATAGATCAGCTCAAAGTCATGCGCCAGATGCACCAGGTAGTCGTATTCAAGGTCGTCAATTGGTTCTTGGCTGCCATCGCGGAGCAGCAATGCGCGCGTCGTCGGTCCCTTGGCAACGTCGGCGGGAACGATTGCATCGTTGTTCCGCCGACCGCCGCCCTCCGAACGAACGCGTCCCGCCTCGAAGCCGGAATCGACATAGAGGCCCTGGCACGGCAGGCCATGAGCCCTCAACCATCCGCCCATAGGCATGGATTCGTCGACGCGGGTCAAGCGCACATGCTTAAGATCATCAGCACTCGCACCGCCCAGCACCGACGGCTCAAAACCATCGGAAGCGACCCCCAAACGCGCAGCCGGTGCGGTGGTGGAAAAGAAGAGCGACTCCGGATCGCCCGGCAACGCCACACGACTGCCGCCCTCAAAATCGATGACATAGGCGTCAAGACTCGCGTCATATTCCACGGGGCAGAAATGACAATTGAGCACCGCGCAGATTTCCGTCGACACCGCTCGCGAAGCGGCAACAGGATCATCGAGATAGGTAAACAGTTCGTCGCGCAGCAAATTGAGTGAGCGACCGAGCTCCGCCGTGCGGCGCGAACGTAAGCTCGACGCCATGCCGACCAGCTGAATAGACAGGTAATCGCAAATGACCTCGAGCACGTTAACGTCATAGGCAAGTGGCGCCTGGGGGCGTTTCCAGCCAACTTCCAACACGCCAAGGACCTGCGTGCCGTAAAACACGGGAAGACAGATCTCGCTGCGATACGGGGGCATATCCTGCACGCGCAGCAAGTGCTTGGAACGATTGTCCAAATCCATGAACATACCCGAAGCAACCCGGTCGCCCTCAAGGTCCTGCTGAATCGACAGGCGACAGGCACGCGACTCGCGAAGCACGTAGGTCGGAATGCCCGCGCCGTACGGCAGAAATTCGGGCAGATAGCTGTCCTCAAGCTCCTTAGAAACACCGCGGAGCTTAAAGCCGCCGCTCTCGGAAAAATAGATAGCCGCACCGGAGGCATCGAGCGTTCCAACGAGCTGATTCAAAACGGTATCGAGCAAGCTGGGGAGCTCATCGGAGTCCACGGTACTCATAATGACCGAAAGGGTACCCGAAAGGCGTTTATTCGCCACCCTAAGCTCCGATAGCGCACGTTTGAGCTGACGATCGTGGGAATACTGCTCTTCGATGCTGTGAAGCGCCACCAGGACACGCGGTGCACGACGTCCAAAGATACGCGGAGGCGTAACGGAACCTGCGCGAACCAAGACGGGAATAAAAGACCCGTCGCTCAGCTTGAGCATCAGCTCGCTCTCGGAGCCATCGGTCTCAAACGGCAGACGATGTTCGGTCGCGCGCTCAAAGGCAGACGAGTACAGAACGTCTTTGACATCACCGCTGATGACGTCAGCGCGTTCCTCGCACATCAGGTCGAGCAAACGATTATTCACATGCAGAATGGTTCCGTCGAGCTCACAGATGATGACAGCATCGCTCGTGATCTCGACCAGTTGGGCAACGTCTGCCCACTCGTTGCGCTCAAGCGTTTCCATCGTGGACCTCACCGTCTATCGGTAACAAAAAAGCCTCCGAAGAGGCTTCTCAAATGCGATGGTGTCGGAGGCGGGACTTGAACCCGCATGACCAAAAAGCGGTCACTAGCACCTCAAGCTAGCGCGTCTGCCAATTCCGCCACTCCGACATGCTATGTTGTTGATTCGCAGTTCGTTTTGTTGGACCCGCGCGTTCAACGAGGAAGATAATAACCTATGATTCGAGAACTGTGCAAGCACTTTTTTGAAAAAAGTTTACGAATTTGTAAATGAGCAGGTAGATCTATATGTCCGGTCCCGAATCGGTGTTGCCTCCCGGCGCGTCCTCGGGCATGAGCGATATTTTGCTGCGCACTTCGTGCTGCAAAATATCGCTCCCCCTGCGGAATGCGCCGGGAGGCAACACCGATTCGGGACCTACAAACACATTCTCCAGGCACCGTTCTCAAACATGTTCTGGGGGCTGATGCAAATTTAGTGGCTCGGCTTTGCCGAGCCACTATATAAGGAGGCCGGAGCTAAAGCTCCGGCCTCGCTTAATTTCTCATTAATTTAAGTGAGCGCTCAGGGAGTCGCACTCCCCCTGCCGAGTTACCGCAGGGCCCGCCCTGTTGTTACTTTTCAGAACATCCCGCAGGACGGAGGAAGCCCCGCAGCGCGTAGCGCGCAGCAGGGCTTCCGACATGTCCGAGGACGTTCTGAAAAGTAACAACAGGGCGGACCCGGACGAGAACAACCGACTACAGGTCGATGTGCGATTCCTTGATCGGGAACGGCTCGGCAAAGTGGCAGGCGCAGCAGTGGCCCGGGGCAACTTCCTTAAAATCAGGAAGCTTCTCGGAGCAGATACCCTGAGCGATCGGGCAGCGCGTGTGGAAACGGCAGCCGGTCGGCGGATCCAGCGGTGACGGCGGATCGCCGGCGAGGATGATGCGCTTGCGGGTCTTCTGGATATCAGGATCGGGCACCGGCACGGCAGACAGCAGCGACTGCGTGTACGGATGGTGAGGCTCGCTGTAGAGCGTCTTCCAGTCCGAAACCTCGACCATCTTACCCAGGTACATAACGGCAACGCGATCGGAGATGTGCTGCACGACGGAGAGGTCGTGAGCAATGAAGAGATAAGCAGTACCGAACTTATCCTGAAGCTCCTTCAGCAGGTTCAAAACCTGGGCCTGAATGGAAACGTCAAGTGCAGAGACAGGCTCGTCGCAGATGATCAGCTTGGGCTTCAGAGCGAACGCGCGGGCAATGCCGACACGCTGACGCTGACCGCCGGAGAACTCGTGCGGATAGCGGTTGATGTGCTCGGGGTTCAGACCGACGACGTCCAGCAGCTCGCGGACACGCTCAATACGCTCCTCCTTGGTGCCCACGCCGTGAATGGTCATGGGCTCGGAGACGATCTCGCCGATGGTCATACGAGGGTTGAGCGAAGCATAGGGATCCTGGAAGATAAACTGCATCTCGCGACGCATGTCCTTGATCTCATGTTTGCTCATCTCGGCAACATCTTTGCCCTGGAAGAACACCTTACCGGCGGTCGGCTTGGTCAAGCGCATGATGGTGCGACCCGTCGTGGACTTACCGCAACCAGACTCACCAACCAGACCAAAGGTCTCGCCAGGATAAATCTCAAAAGAGATGTCATTTACAGCAGAGACGACACGCTTGGAAAAACGCTTGGCGAACATGCCGGACTCAGCGGGGAACTCCTTAGAGAGGTGCTCGACCTTCAGCAACGGAGTACGCTCGTTGGTATCTGCCATTACGCCTCGCCTCCCTTCTTGGAATCCTTGCGCGTACGGGACGTCTCAGGAGCGTTCTTGAGAAACTCGGGGTCACCGGAGTAGTGGCATGCAGAGTAATGACCAGACTCGGTGACAACGCGCTCGGGGCGCTGCTTGCGGCACTTATCGGTCGCATAGGGACAACGAGGCGAGAACACGCAGCCCTCGGGCAGGTTCATGAGCGAAGGCGGGTTGCCGTGAATCGGCGTAAGCGGCTTCTTCTCTTCGATGGCCTGCTCCGGGATGGAGCGGATAAGGCCCCAGGTGTAGGGGTGGCGGCTCTCGTAGAAGATTTCCTCAGCAGTACCGAACTCGACGGGACGGCCGGCGTACATAACCATGATCTTGTCGGCCATGTCGGCGACGACGCCCAGGTCATGGGTAATCATGATGATGGCGTTGCCGTTCTTCTCCTGCATTTCCTGCATAAGCTCAATAATCTGAGCCTGGATGGTAACGTCCAGAGCCGTCGTGGGCTCGTCGGCAATCAGAATATCGGGATCGCAGGCAAGAGCCATGGCAATCATGACGCGCTGACGCATACCGCCAGAGAACTGGTGCGGATACTCGTTGACGCGCTTCTCGGGCTCGGGAATACCAACGAGGTCCAAAAGCTCGGTGGCACGCTTGAGCGCCTCCTGCTTGGAGTAGCCACGGTGCAGACGAAGGCCCTCGCCCACCTGCTTGCCGATCTTATAAACCGGGTTCAAGGAGGTCATAGGATCCTGGAAGATCATCGCGATATCGTTGCCGCGAATGTGCTGCATCTCTTCCTCGGTCATCTCGAGGATGGAGCGGCCGCGATAGCGAACGTCACCGCCCTCGATCTTTCCCGGAGGCATCGAGATAAGGCCCATGATGGTCATGGCGGTCACGGACTTACCGGAGCCGGATTCACCGACGACGCCCAGGGTCTCGCCGCGATCGAGCGTGTAGGAGACACCGTCGACAGCACGAACGACGCCATCCTCGGTGTGGAAATACATCTTAAGGTCATCGACCTCGAGCAGATGCTGGCCCTCGGGAACCGGCTGGTCCTTCAGGTCCACATAGTTCTTGTTCTTCTTCATCCTTATGCGTCCTTCATCTTGACGTCGAGGGCGTCGCGCAGACCGTCACCCAGCAGGGTGAAGGCGAGCACCGTCGAGAGAATTGCCAGACCGGGCATGATCATCATCCAGGGAGCGGTCAGAAGATACTGCTGACCGTCCTGAATCATGGAGCCCCACGAAGGCGTAGGCGGAATAACGCCCATGCCGAGGAAGGACAGAGCGGACTCGGTCAGAATGGCGCCACCAATGTTCATGGTTGCGTAGACCACGATAGAGGCGACGGAGTTCGGGAAGATGTGACGCACGACGATACGAGCATCGGATGCACCCATCGCGCGCGCAGCGTCAACATAGTCGTTTTCCTTGACCGTCAAGATTGCAGAGCGGAAGACGCGCGCAATCGAAGGCCAGCCGAGAATACCGATGGCGATAAAGACGTTCTGAAGACCACGACCGATAACGGCGATCATGGCGACAACGAACAGCACGTACGGGAACGCCAGGAAGATGTCCGCACAGCGCATGATGATCGTATCCCAGATGCCGCCGTAGAAACCCGCCAGAGCACCCATGACCAGACCGATCAGCGTGGAGATCGCGGTGGCCATAATGCCGACGGACAGCGAAACACGTGCACCGTAGATAACGCGGACGAGAATGTCACGACCTAGGGCGTCGGTGCCAAACGGGTGCTCGGCACACGGAGCCAGCAGCGACGTCTGAGCCATGGTGGTCGAGTCGGAAGCCGTCGGCGAACCGAGCCAGGGCTTAGCCCACAGATCTGCGGTCAGGGCAACCACAACGACGATGATGATCCAGCAGACACCGATAACGGCGAGCTTGTTCTTACGAAGACGCTTAAAAGCGTCGCCCCACAGCGTGCGGGACTTGGCGGGAGCAGATGCGGCCTTGGTGGCGGTAGCCTGCTCCTGAGACTGAGAATCAGTTTCCTGCATGAGACGTACCTCCCTTAGGCCTTATCCGACGGACCGCCAAGGCGGATGCGCGGGTCGAGGAATGCATAGCTAATGTCGACGAGCAGGTTGATCACCATGACGACGACGACGATGAGCGTAACGCCGCCCATAACGATGGGCCAGTCACGCATGCTAATGGCGCGATAGACCTCATAGCCGATACCGGGCCAGTTAAAGACCGTCTCGGTCAGGATGGCGCCCGAAAGCATGCCGCCAAAGTCGACACCAATATAGGTAACGACGGGGATGAGTGCATTCTTAAGCGCATGCTTGATGATGATCGCGCGATTGGAGAGACCCTTGGCCTTTGCCGTACGGATGTAATCCTGGTTCATGACGTCAAGCAGCTGCGAGCGCATAATGCGGGCGGCATAAGCGGTCGAAACCGAAGCCAGCGTAATGGTCGGAAGCACATAGTGCATCCAATCCTGATACTGAGAGCTGGAACCGCCGGCACCCGAGATCGGCATGGAGAATGCACCGCCCGTGGCGTCCTTGAGAATGACGCCAAAGAACAGCTGCAGCAACATACCGAGCCAGAAGGCCGGGACCGCAACGAGGATCGACGTGGTAAGCGTTACCAAAATATCCCAGAAGGAATACCGCTTTACCGCCGAAATGATACCCGCACCGATACCCATAATTGCCTCGAGCACGATGGCGCACGCGGCAAGTTTGACCGTATACGGATACTTCTGGGCAAAGATTTCCGTAACCGGCAGCTTGCGCTGATACGAATTGCCCAGATCGCCATGAAGCAGGCCGTTCATGTAATACAAGTAACGGTCCACGAGCGACGTTTGAACGGGATCGCCGTTCTCGTCAAGAATCGCGTTGCCGTCCTCGTCCGACTGGACTAGGTGATAGCGGACGCGAAGCTGAAGCTCCACCTCGGGGGACAGAGCCTTGTCTCCACCGATCAGCTTGATCGGATCTCCCGGCACGATATTCTGGAGGGCGAACAGAATCAGCGTAACGCCCAAAAACACCGGGATGAACTGAAGCACACGTTTAACGATGTACTTACCCATACCACTCCCCTATCTAGGGATTAACCTAAATGGGATGCCGATCGCCAGACCGGCATCCCAAAATTACCATCAGCCAGTTTACCCCAGGTTAGGGAGAACTGTATGTTTCCCATGAGGTCTACGTAAATACTTGACCCTCACGGAAGCTGCAAACTCTTAGGCGAGCTCAGCGGTACCCAGCTCGGCATGCTTCTGCGGATCGACATAGAGGTGCTTGATGCGATCGGAACCGACGATGGTGTGCGTGTAGAACATCACAGGGATGACCGGGCAGTCGGCAGCGACCATTGCGTCGGCCTCCTGCATCTTAGCGACGCGCTCCTTGTCGTCAACAATAGCACGAGCCTCGTCGACCTTGGCGTCGAACTCGGGGTTGCTGTAACCAGAGCGGTTGTCGCCACCGAGGGAGTCGGAATGGAACAGCGGATACAGGAAGTTGTCCATGATCGGGTAGTCGGCAATCCAACCCAGACGACCGAACTGATAGTTAAAGTTCTGATACTGCTCGAGCAGGGCAGACCACTCAGGGGTATCGGAGACAGCGGTAACGCCAACCTTGGCGAGGTCGCCGATGATGGACTCCATGATCTCCTTGTGACCGCCGTCCTGGTTGTAGGAAAGGGTCACGCTAATGCCACGATCCCCGTTAGCGCCAGCGGGAGCAACCTTGTCGAGGTACTCGTTAGCCTTGTCGACATCGTAGGCGCAGAACTCCCATGCGCCCTCCTTGTAGCCATCGATGCCCGGAGGAACAATGCCGTCGGCAGGGGTACGGGTACCCTTGAAGATGGTCTTGCAGATGGCCTCACGGTTGATGGCCAGGGAGATGCCCCTACGCAGGTCGGCGTTGTTGAACGGCTCGGCCGTGGTGTTGCAGGTCAGATAGTACGTGGAAGGCTCGGCGCCGAGCAGCATGCGCTCGCCGTCACCCATGGTGTAGCCGTCCTTGGACACGCCGCGATCCTTCTTGGCGGCATCGATCTGAGCAACGGGAACGTCGCAGACATCGAGGTTACCGGCCTGGAACTCCTTGTAAGCAGTCTCCATGTCCTTGATGACCTGGAAGTGGATGCTATCGATCTTGGCCTTGTCGCCATAGTAATCGTCGAACTTCTTGAGGTTGATCTCCTGACCATCCTCCCACTTGCCGTCCATCATGAACGGGCCGTTACCGACCGGTGCAAGGTAGAAGCTCTTGACATCGGACTCGGCGCACTCGGGAACCGGGGCCAGAGCCGGGTGAGAGGCGACGAAGGGGAAGTCGGCGTAAGCGGAAGACAGCTTGACGACGAGGGTCTCATCGTCGGGGCAAGTAACACCGCTGAGCTCGGTAGCGTTACCGGCAAGCAGGTCGTCATAGCCCTCGACCATAGAAAGGTGATAGGAGACCTCGGAAGGGCCGTACTCGGTAGCGATGGCCGACTTGGTGTTGACCAGACGCTCCCAACCGAGCTTGAAGGACTTGGAGGTAACGTCGTCACCGTTGTGGAACTTGGCCTTCTTGATCTTGAAGGTAAACTCGGTGGCGTCGTCGTTGGCCTCGAAGGACTCGCAAGCCAGCGGAACGATCTCGCCCTTCTCGGCGTCGTAAGAGGTCAAAGCGTCAAAGAGCTGGTACTCGACCTGAGTACCCTGATCTTCCTGAACATTGTAGGGGTCGATGCAGACCGGGTTGTTGATGTAGAAGTTCAGCGTCGAACCGGACTCAGAACCGGAAGTGTCGCCGCCCTTCTTGCCGCATGCGGCAAGAAAAGCCATAGAGCTCGCAGCAAGGGTGCCGCCGACAAAGGCGCGACGACCCATAACGGGCTGGTGGAACATAGAATCAGCCATGCCATCCTCCTTATGAGATAGGACAAAGTAAGTTCGGTCGGGCAACGTCAAGACAGCCCAATCGAACCATTCAAACGCGGTCCGCCGTTTTGGCTGGTTATACAAAGCGGGCCAACGTATTGCAATACAGTAGCGCATTTTATGCACGATTTGGGGCTAATTCCGGTTAACGGTCGAGATTTTCTTTAGTTGGGCGAAGTATATGAGGATATTTTGACTCTGTTACAAATATGTAAACAAAAAGGGTTCAGCACTTGCGGAACCCTTTTCAAATATTTATGTGGTTCGAGCTTAGTAGCCCACGATGCCCTGCGGGAAGAAGAACATGCACAGCACGACGCACACGGCAAACACGACAGCCATAATGACGGTCAGGCGGTCAAGGTTCTGCTCCATAACGCCTGTGGCTGAGCTGGAGTTATACAGCGAGCTGGCAATCATATCCGAAACGCCGGTACCCTTACCGGAATGCATCAGGACGAGAATCGTCAGCGCCACGGCAGAGACAGCCCAAACGACAAACAGAAGAATCTGGAACGGACCCATAGATAAGCTCCTTAATAGAACAATTCAAACTCCAGTACTGTACCACAATCCCCCGCTCTCCCCTACCTGCCACTCGGGGACGGGGTAGAAATGGCAGAAATACCAAAATGGGGGTTGCCCGAATATGGGCAACCCCCTTGCATGAAAACGCTTGGAGTTTTCTCTTAGGCCTCGGTGGCGAGCACGCGGCCCGTCATCTCGGCGGAAGGCTCCAGACCAGCCATGGTGAGCATAGTCGGGGCGATATCGGAAAGACGACCGTCCTCGATACCGGTGAGCTGTGCCTTCTCATCAACGATGATGAACGGCACGCGGTTGGTGGTGTGAGCCGTAAACGGATGCTTGGAACCGTCGGAAGCAACGTCAAACATGTGATCGGCGTTGCCGTGGTCGGCGGTAATCAGCGCAAAGCCGCCCTTGGCGAGAATCGCCGGGACAACCTTGGACAGGGCATCGTCAACAGCCTCGACAGCCTTAACGGCAGCGTCGAAGACACCGGTGTGGCCAACCATGTCGCAGTTCGCGAAGTTCACGATGTAGAAATCAGCGCGATCCTCGTTGATGGCGGCGACGAGCTTCTCGGTAACCTCGGGAGCGCTCATCTCGGGCTGCAGATCGTAGGTAGCAACCTTGGGGGAAGCGACGAGCACGCGCTCCTCGCCCTCCTTGGGCTCCTCGATGCCGCCGTTGAGGAAGAACGTCACGTGGGCGTACTTCTCGGTCTCGGCAGTGTGCAGCTGCTTCAGGCCATTGGCGGCGATAACGTCGGCCAGGACGTTCTCGGGGAACGTCTTGGGGAAGGCGACCTCGACGTCAAACGTCGGATCGTACTCAGTCATCGTCACAAAGTGCGAGAGCTTGATCTGCTCGCGCTCAAAGCCGTCGAACTCCTTGTCCGTGAACACGCGGGTCATCTGACGGGCGCGGTCGGGACGGAAGTTGAAGAAGATGGCCGCGTCGCCCTCGTGGATGCCCTCATTGTGGGCAGCGAAGGGCTCGACGAACTCGTCGCCGCGCGGATCCTTCTCGTAGTAGGCCTTGATGCCGGCAACGGGGTCGGTATCGGCATCGGACGCATTGACCATGACGTCGTAGGCACGCTGGATGCGCTCCCAACGGTTGTCGCGGTCCATCGCCCAATAACGACCCGAGACGGTGGCAACGCGAGCGTCGCAACCGGTCTCCTCGGAAATCTTGGCCAGGAAGGCGCAGAACTCGCTCATGTAGCCAGCACCGGACTGCGGGTCGACGTCGCGGCCATCCATGAAGGCGTGGACACGAACGGTCTTGACGCCATGCTCGGCAGCCATCTTGACCAGAGCCTCAACGTGGTTCATATGAGAATGAACACCGCCAGGGCTCATAAGGCCCATGAGGTGGAGAGTCTTGCCGTCAGCCTTGACATCGTCCATAGCCTTGACAAAAACCTCGTTCTTGGCGATGGAGCCGTCCTTGATGGCATTGTTGATGCGCGAAAGCTCCTGGAACACGATGCGGCCGGCACCGATGTTGAGGTGACCCACCTCGGAGTTGCCCATCTGGCCGTCGGGAAGGCCCACGTCCTCGCCCGAAGCGCCGAGCGTGGTGTGGGGGTACTTCTCGTACAGGCTATCAAGGAAGGGCGTCTTGGCAGCGGCGACGGCGTTCTCGCCATCGGCCGGAGCAAGGCCGCAACCATCCATGATGATCAGGAGTGCAGGAAGATGACGTTGTGCCATATGTCCTACTCGCCTGCCTTGACGACCATAGAGGCGAAGTCGGCAGCCTTGAGCGAAGCGCCGCCCACGAGGGCGCCGTCAACGTCGGGCTTGGCGACGAGCTCGGCGATGTTGCCGGGCTTGGCGGAACCGCCATACAGCACGCGGATGCCGTTGGCGAGCTCCTCGCCGAACATCTCCTTGAGGGTCTCACGGATAGCGCCGCAGACCTCCTGAGCGTCCTCGGCGGTAGCGGTCTTGCCTGTGCCGATGGCCCAGATGGGCTCGTAGGCGACGACGACCTGCTTGGGGCAGGTGATCTCAAGGCCAGCAAGGCCAGCCTTGACCTGGTTCACGACGTGCTCGACATAGGTGCCAGCCTCGCGGACCTCGAGGGACTCGCCGCAGCAGAAGACGGGAACAAGACCGGCGGAAACGAGAGCCTTAGCCTTCTTGTTCTGATCCTCGTCGGTCTCGTGGAAGTAGTCGCGACGCTCGGAGTGACCGATGATGCAGTAGGTGCAGCCAGCGGACTTGAGCATGTCGCAAGAAGACTCACCGGTGAAGGCACCCTTGGCCTCCCAGTACACGTTCTGTGCACCGAGGGCGATGGGGGCAGCCTGAATGCGGTCATGAACCGTGGTGATGTCGATGGTCGGAGGGCAGACGAGCACCTCGACGCCAGCCGGAACCTCGGGCAGAGCCTGAGCCAGCTCGTCGGCGAGCTTGGCGGCCTCGGCGACGTCGTTGTTCATCTTCCAGTTACCAGCGATAAGAAGGGTGCGATTAGGCATCGAGAAGCGCCTCCACTCCGGGCAGGGCCTTACCCTCGACGAGCTCCATGGAAGCGCCACCACCGGTGGAGATCCAGCTCATCTTGTCGGCCAGGTTGAACTTGTTGACAGCTGCGACAGAGTCACCACCGCCGATGATCGAGGTGCAGTCAGCCTCGGCGAGAGCCTCGGCGATAGCCTGGGTGCCGTGAGCAAAGTTGTCAAACTCGAAGACGCCCATGGGGCCGTTCCAGAACACGGTCTTGGCGCCCTTGACAGCCTCGGCATAGAGCTCCTCGGTCTTGGGACCGATGTCCATACCCTCACGATCGTCGGGGATAGCGTCGGAAGCAACAACCTCGGGGACAGCGTCCTCGCCAAAGTGATCGGCAACACGGTTGTCGATGGGGAGTAGGATCTTGACACCCTTCTCCTCGGCCTTCTTGAGCATCTCGCCGGCGCGCTCGACCCAGTCCTCTTCCTTGAGGGACTGACCAACGGACAGGCCCTGAGCCAGGAAGAAGGTGTAGGCCATGCCGCCACCGATGATCAGGGTGTCAGCGGAGTCGATGAGGTGATCGAGAACGCCGATCTTGGAGGAAACCTTGGAACCGCCGACGATGGCGACGAAGGGGCGCTCGGGCTCGGCGAAGATGCCGGTCAGCGTGTCGACCTCCTTCTCGAGCAAGAAGCCGGCGACGGCAGGCAGGTAAGCGGCGGGGCCCACGACGGAACCCTGGGCGCGGTGAGCGGTGCCGAAGGCATCGAGAACGAAGACGTCACCATAGGAAGCGAGCTTCTTGGCGATCTCGGGATCGTTCTTCTTCTCACGCTTGTCAAAACGGACGTTCTCGAGAACGAGGACCTTACCCGGCTCGACGGCGGCGACAGCCTCAGCAGCCTTCTCGCCGTAGGTGTCAGCGACAAAGGCAACGTCGAGACCAGAGAACTCAGCGAGCTTCTTGGCGACGGGCTCGAGGGACAGCTCGGGCTGGAAGCCGGTGCCCTCGGGACGGCCGAGGTGGCTCATGAGGATGACGCGAGCGTTGTGCTCAACGAGGTAGTTGATGGTGGGCAGGGCAGCCTTGATACGGGTGGTGTCGCCAACGACGCCATCCTTGATAGGCACGTTAAAGTCAACGCGGACGAGAACGCGCTTTCCGTCGACATCGATGTCGCGGACGGTCTTCTTGGTAAAGGCCATGTTTGCTTCTACCTTTCGTACGTGTCTGCCTCCCATTACGGCAGACGATTTCTTATAAAAAGGGCGCGACCCTAGGGTGTAAGCCCTATAAGGCCGCGCCCTTCTTTAGACGCTCAACGAGCTATTCGCTAAAAGCTAAATTAAGCAACGAACTTCTCGAAGTACTTGATGGTGCGGACCATCTGAGAGGTGTAGGAGTTCTCGTTGTCGTACCAAGAGGTGACCTGAACGAGGGTCTGGCCGTTGCCGAGGTCAGAGCACATGGTCTGAGTGGCGTCGAAGATGGAGCCGTGGGTCTCGCCGACGATGTCGCGGGAGACAATCTGGTCCTCGTTGTAGGCGAAGGTCTCGGGGATGGTCTCAGCGTAGGCCTTCATGGCAGCGTTGACCTCGTCGACGGTGACCTTCTTGTCAACGACGGCGTAGAGGTTGGTCAGCGAGCCGGTCGGCGTCGGGACGCGCTGGGCGGCACCGATGAGCTTGCCGTTGAGCTCGGGGAGAACCAGGCCGATGGCCTTGGCAGCGCCCGTGGTGTTCGGGACGATGTTCTCGGAGCAGGCGCGGGAGCGACGGAAGTTGCCCTTGCGCTGCGGGCCGTCGAGCGGCATCTGGTCGCCGGTGAAGGCGTGGATGGTGGTCATGATGCCGGACACGATGGGAGCGAAGTCGTTCAGACCCTTGGCCATCGGGGCGAGGCAGTTGGTGGTGCAGGAAGCAGCGGAGATGATGTTGTCCTCAGCGGTCAGCGTCTCATGGTTGACGTTGTACACGATGGTGGGCAGATCGCTGCCGGCCGGAGCGGAGATGACGACCTTCTTGGCGCCAGCGTTGATGTGGGCCTGGGCCTTAGCCTTGCTGGTGTAGAAGCCGGTGCACTCGAGAACGACGTCGACGTCAAGGTCGCCCCAAGGCAGGTTGTTAGCGTCGGCCTCCTTGTAGATCTTGATCTCCTTGCCGTCAACGGTGATGGAATCCTCGCCAGCAACGACCTCGTGATCGCGAGCGTAGTTGCCCTGCGTGGAGTCGTACTTCAGCAGGTAAGCGAGCATATCGGGAGAGGTGAGGTCGTTGATAGCGACGATCTCGGAGCCCTCATGACCGAACATCTGACGGAAAGCCAGACGACCGATGCGACCGAAGCCGTTAATAGCAACCTTTACTGCCATTGTGTCTCCTTTCGTAAGGCCCCCGCGAGCTACAGCGCCCGCCGTTGAGGCCCACAAACTAACCACTCGCCTAATATACCTTTTTTTTGACTTGAATTTCACGAGAATGCTCGAAATTGAAAATCAAATTTACGTTAAAACGTTTTAAATACTAAAATAGCAGCTAAACCCATATATAAGTCGTTACTTCAAACTACCTGTTTGCTTCAATGAGCTTTTCAAGCCGTAAAACACGATGGTAGAGGGCTGACTTCGACAAGGGAGGGTCAGCCATCTCCCCCAAATCACGCAGCGACAGATCGGGATAGCGCTCGCGCAGGTCGCAAAAGACCGCCAAGGCATCCGGAAGCGCATCACGAAGGCCACGCTGCTCGAGCTCATCGATAAGCGCAAGCTGATGTTGGGCGGCACCGGCGCTTCTGGTCTGGTTGGCGAGCTCGGCGTTCACGCGACGGTTCACATCGTTCTTAACCAACTTGACCGCGCGCGCCTCCTCAATCTCGGCAACGCTGCGCTTGGCGCCAATCAGCTTTAATAGATGCTCGATTTCCTCGGCGCTCTTAATGTACACGGCATATGACCCCCGCCGTGCATTAACACGAGCATGGACCCCAATCTGCTCCAACAGATCGCAAAGCCCCTTGGCATATTGCTCGCCCTGCACAGCAATCTCCAAATGAAAATCGCCGCGTGGATCGGCCACGAAGCCGCCCGCGATGAGCGCGCCGCGGATATAGGCAAGTCTACAGCAAGGACGGGCAACGATATGTCGGGGTACGCCGGCGACAAGTCCTCCCCTACGTTCGAGGATACCCAGCAGAACCAAGGCCTTATCCAGGTCTGGCTGATCAGGCAAGGTGATGAGGTAGTTTCGAACCTTATGCAATACAGATTTACGGACGGTGAACTCCGTTTTGAGCTTAAGGATACGATGCGTCAGCGTGATCATCGTGCGCGCGACGGCTCCCGTCTCAGTCGCAACCGTCAAACGATACCGCCCAGAGCCGGTAAGCGAGAGCGTACCGCTCACGCGCGTGAGGGCGGCAAGCGTCGACAAGTCGCAGTATTCACATTCGGGTTCGCAGCGCGCAAGCTCGTCGCGCACCTCAGCGGTAAACGACATGCAGGCCTATGCCTTCGTGTTGGCGCGCGACAGGTCGCGGTGGGAGATGCTCACATGATACTGAGCGCCTTCCAGGTAACGGGCCGTGGCCTCGGCAATGGCAACGCTGCGGTGCTGGCCGCCCGTGCAGCCGATGGCGATAGAAAGCTGCGGCTTACCCTCCGCGATATAACCGGGCATGACCGTATCGAGCAGCTGTGTCCAAGCCTTCCAAAACTCCTGCGTCTTGGGATGGTCCAGAACAAAATCGGAGACCTTTTTATCGAGACCGGTCATCGTGCGCATCTCGGGATCGTAGAACGGATTGGGCAGGAAGCGGACGTCGATCATAATATCCGCTTCGACGGGCATGCCGTGCTTAAAGCCAAACGAGAACACGTGGACATCCATAAGCTGCTGGTCGGACAGCTCGGAAAATGCCATACGCAGCTTGTTGCGCAGCGCAGGGGTGCGCAGACGGCTCGTGTCGATAATCATATCGGCTCGGTCGCGCACGCCCTGCAGCTGAAGGCGCTCGCGCTGAATGGCATCGGCCGTAGTCTCCCCCGGCTTGGCAATGGGATGACGGCGGCGATTTTCGCTGTAGCGACGAATCAGCACCTCGTCAGAAGCCTCCAGGAACACGATGTCGCAGCTCATCTCGCGCTCTTCGAGAGCGGCGACCGCATCGAGCAACTCGTCAAACAGTCCCTGGCTACGCAAATCGCAGGTGACGGCGAGATGCCTGCCCACGCCCGTATTGATGCCGACGAGCTCGGCAAGCTGGGCGATGAGACGCGGAGGCAGGTTATCGATGCAAAAATAGCCCATGTCCTCGAACACGTGCATGGCCTGTGTGCGGCCTGATCCGGACATTCCGGTGATGATGACGATATCGGGGATGCGCTCCGAGCGCTCCGCCGCATCCATGGCATCTCCCTTTTGCATGTGTTGCCTCCCGAAAACAAGCGCGGGACCCAGCAACCCGGATCCCGCGCGGTCAATTGCCTATATTGAGTATACCGCCCCGAGCGGATACGAGGCCTGTCTTACGCCTCAAGCGCAGCCTTGAACCAACTCGTAATACTCGTGGGGTGCGTGATGGCGGTGCCGACGACAACGGCCCAGGCGCCAGCATCGATCGCGGCGCGAGCCTCCTCGGGCGTATGCACGCGACCCTCGCAAATGATGGGAAGGCCGGGGAATTCCTCGGTCGCCTGACGCAGGAGCGGCAGATCGGGGCCATCGGCCATGGTGCAGTCGATGGCGGCAACACCATGAGACAGCGTGGTGGACACCAGGTCGAAGCCCATGTCGACAGCACGACGAATATCCTCGATGGTGGCACAGTCGGCCATCAGGAGCACGCCCTCCTCGTGCAGCGGACGGAAAGTATCTTCGACGGTCTTGCCATCGGGACGCGGACGATCGGTGGCGTCGATCGCCACGATATCGGCACCCGCAACAACGCAGGCGCGAGCGTGGCGCAGCGTCGGCGTGATGTAAACGCCCTCGTGCCCATCCTTCCACAGGCCGATAACAGGAACCTCACAGCGACCCTTAATGGCGGCAATGTCGGCAAGGCCCTGGCAGCGAATGGCGGCGGCGCCGCCGAGCTCGCAAGCGCGAGACATTTGAGCCATGGTCTCAGGCGTACGAAGCGGCTCGCCCATATACGCCTGAACGCTCACGACGAGCTTGCCCTTCAGGGACTGGATCAAAGGATCAACGGTCATGTTCGACTCAACCTTTCTCAAAAACAGCCTTCTGAGACACCGCACCTTGACGTTCAAACCGTCGCTCGCGTACCGAAGTACGCTTCGCTCCTCTTTCACGTCAATCTGCGGCACCTCAGAAGGCGCACTTGGTAGCTATGTTTATTTCAACGACGCAAGAAGGTGTTCGGCGGCACCGATGAGCGGAGCATCGCCCTCCAGAGAACCGATGAGGATCGGCGTGTCCTGAAGCGGATCGAGCGCCTGGCTGGCATAGCCCTCGTGTACCGAATCCTTCCACGTCTGTGAACGCCAATCGGGACCTTGGTGAATCACGCCACCCGAAAGCACGATGACCTCAGGGTCCAGGATGTTAGCGAGCGAGCCCAAGCTGGCACCCAGCGCAAAGCCGGCGTCATGGATGACCTCGGTCGCCTTTGCGTCGCCCGCACGGCACAGGTCGTTCACATCGCGACCGACCGAAGGACGGCTGGGGTCGACGCGACCAAAGCGCTCATCGTACATACGACCAATGGAAGTGCCCGAAGCAACCGACTCCAGATGGCCGGAACGCCCGCAGGCGCAGGGAATACCGGCGGCAGCCGAGCACTCGATGTGGCCCATATGGCCAGCAGCACCATGGAAGCCCTGCATCACGCGGCCGTTCTCGACATATGCGCCACCGATGCCCGTACCGATGCCAAGACACAAGACGGAGAACTTGCCCTTGCCGACGCCCCAGTGGGCCTCGCCCAGAGCATGAGCCTGCACGTCGCCTACAACGGCAACGGGAAGACCGAGGTCCTCGCGCAGGCGCGGCCCCAACTGAACACCGGACCAGCCGGGCATGATCTCGTTGGCATACGCGATGGCGCCCGTCTTGGGATCGACGACGCCGGCGGCACCGATACCGACGCCAAGGACCTCGACATCGGGATTCGCCTCGAGAGCAGCCTTGATGGACGCCTCGATACGTTGGAAGACGGCCTCGCCGCCCTCTTGGGCCTCGGTGGGAACCTCGGCCTCAAAAACAGGATGGGGCACACTACCGTCAGCCGGGTACTCCATGATGGCAGTCGCGATCTTAGTTCCGCCGATATCGACAGAGCAGACGTACTTGTTCTCCATGTCGCTCTCCTTAGGAGATAAAAAACAACTACAGGAAATGCGCCGTCAGGCTAGCCGTCACAGCGCGGAAAAGGTTTCCAGGTGCCCGGGGAAGCTTTACAGGAGACCGTTGTCCTGGAGGACCTTCTTGATCGCCTCGACGTTCTCGCCGGTCATAGCCTTCACCGGGCGCGGCATGGTCGGGCTGTCGAAGATACCCATGAGGTTCATAGCGGTCTTGAAGGCGCCGACGCCACCGGCATAACCCTGGACGCCCGAGGTGACATCCCAGATGTGCGAAATCTCATTGAGGCGATCCTGCTCGGCCTTGACGGTAGCCCAGTCACCAGCCTGAGCGGCCTTCCACTGACGCACGTAGCCCTCGGGCTCAACGTTGGCGAGACCCGGAACGGAACCGTCGGCGCCACCGAGGTAGGCGCCGTCGACAACAACCTCGTGACCGGTGAGGATGCTCATCGGATGGCCGTTCTTCTCGTTCTCCTGAACGAGGTAGCGGAACGAGATGTCATCACCCGAGGAATCCTTGACGCCGGCCAGAACGCCCTCGGCACCGAGCTTGGCAAGGAGCTTCCACGGGAGCTTGGTGTGGACACACACGGGGATGTCATAGGCGAAGATGGGCAGGTCGAGTTCCTCATGCAGGATGCGGAAGTGCTCCTCGACCTCGGTCATGCCCTGCAGGGCATAGAACGGGCAGGTGGCGACAAGCGCATCGGCGCCCAGCTCCTGAGCGACCTTACCGTGCTCGATCATGCGCTCGGTCTCGGTGTCGATGATGCCGACCAGAACGGGAACGCGGTGGTCGACGATACGGACGGCCTCGGAGATGATCTGACGGCGACGCTCGTCGGTGGAGAAGACGACCTCGCCCGAGGAGCCCAGGAAGAACAAGCCATCGACGCCGGCATCGATCATGCGGTTGATGCTGCGCTCAAAGGAGGCAACATCGAGCTGGTGGTCTTCGGTATCGGGAACAACGACGGGAGGGATAACGCCGGTGAATTTCTGAGTTGCCACAAGAATCTCCTTAGTTGTCTGGTGGGCAGCCCTATGCCGCCCACTCTTGTTGGCAGTGTCCAGGCCGTCTAGGCCAAAGAACACGAGTAGAACGTTTGGTTAAAAAAGTCGACGACTTCGTTTTCGAACGCATTGATGCGCTCGTGAGCGTATTTGGCATAGATGATATGTCTCCGGTCACACTCAAGACCGTTGAATACGGCAAACTGATCCTTGGGATCGCTCACGGTATCCATGAGCGATGTGCCCATGAGCACCGATCCGCGCACCCGAGACGACAGCGCCTCGAGGCCGCCAGGAAGCGGATTGGCAACCGCCGTGCAGGCGAGACCCCGCTCGTCCAGAGCAGAAACCGCCAGCGCGACTCCGCCGCCTAGACCCTCGCCCCATGCAAAGATGCGGTCGGGGTCCATGCCATCAAGATTGCGCGCCACCTTCGCCAGCGCGCAACCCCAACGGACGCGCTCGACAAAAGCGGGCGAAGAAATCCCCCGCTGCAGGTCGTCCGCACCAGCAACATCGTCATCCAGCGCGAGGACGGCATACCCCATGGCGGCAAATCTCGTCATGTGATGCCAGCCGCGCACAGGCCGATCGATATCGTGGAACATCAGGCACAGCGGCACGCGCTCAGACACTCGGGCACGACCGACAGGCTCGATCAAACGAGCGTGAATCGCATCGTCACCGAGCTCAAAGGAGACCTCCGAGTAACGGGCGCAGGGGTTAACAAAGTCAATCGCCGTAATGGCCAGGCCTTGAATCTCAAGATTCGAAGCGCATGTCTCTAAATCAGAAACATCTGCTTGGACATCACCGCGCCAGTCCCGATATTCTGCGAGCCTTGACGAAACCGTTCCAGGAATTCCCACGAGCCCGGGGACAATCAGCTCATTAACATTGCTCTCGCACTTAGACATGAGCCTCCCCTCCCTTGCAGAAAAACGGAATGATCAGATCGTCAAAATCCTGAATCTCCTCGTGGCCAAAGCCTTCAAAGAACTCATGACGCTTTTCGCAGGTCAGGTTGTTATAGACCGCAAACTGCGTCGCTGGCGGGCAGACGATATCGGCTGTGCCGGTGCCAAACAGCACGGGGCATTTGACCATAGGGGCAAAGTTCTTGGAATCGAAGTACGCCAGCTTGGCATAGGCTTCGTCAATACGAGTCGAGTCCTCGTCAAACCAGCGAGACCAATAGCGCAGGCCCTCGTAGGCAATGTCGTCTGCATCCAAATCCCAGACTAGGCGGAAATCTGACAGGAAGGGATAGAGGATGGCGGCACGATTGATAAGCTCGCTGTTAAGCGCACAGGTCGCAATGCCCAAACCACCACCCTGCGACGCGCCGTTCACAAACACACGGGAAAGATCGATGCCCTCGAGCTCGCGAACAATACGGCACAGGATGCGAATATCTTGGTGCAAGCGGACATAGTAGAGGTTGGCCGGGTCGCCGTCGATGCCGGCGACGATATGCCCGGCAACCGTTGTGCCCTCAAATCCACCAATGTCCTCGGAGGGACCTCCTTGGCCGGGGCAGTCGAGGGCGATGAGTGCCATGCCCATGCCCGCAAACGACGCCTGCTCAAACCAGCTGCGGCTTGCACCCGGATACCCATGGAACTGAAGCACCAATGGCACGGGCTCGTCCGAGACGGGTTTAAGGTACTTGGCATGCAGGCGAGCGCCACACATGCCGGTATACCAGAGGTCGAAAAGTTGGCAGGTCGCGGCATCGGTGACCGATGCCGTGTCGATCGCATAGTCAAGCCCGACGGCGTCGGCCTCGGCCATGCGATCCTTCCAAAAGAGATCGAAATCTGATGGACGGGGCATGGCGCCTCGATATTCACCAAATTGATGTTGTAGCTCCTGAGCACTTGGCATGGCTCGTGAACCCAACCTTTCGAAATCGCAACGGAGGTGCGCCCGGCAAGGGAACCGGGCGCACGGGAGGGAAAGCGAGGCTATTCGCCGAGCTTGGGGTGCAGCAGCGACGGCGCAGCGCCGAGCAGCATCTTGGTGTAGGGGTCCTGGGGATGCTGGAAGACCTGCTTGGCCTCGCCCTGCTCGACGATCTTGCCGCCATTCATAACGATGATGTCGTCAGAGATATAGCGGACCGTCTGGATGTCATGGCTGATGAACACCATGGCCAGGCCGAGCTCCTTCTTAAGGTCGGTCAGCAGGTTCAGAATCTGCGCGCGGACCGAAACGTCCAGAGCCGAGGTGGGCTCGTCGGCGATGATGGCATCGGGGTTCAGCGACAGGGCACGGGCAATTGCGACGCGCTGGCGCTGGCCGCCCGAAAGCTGACCGGGAAGAACCTCGGCGGCGGAGCTGGGCAGACCGGTGAGCTCCAGGAGCTCTTTGACGCGCTTCTCCTGCTCGGCCTCGGTACCCAGGTTGTGGACGCGCATGGGGTCGAGCAGTTGCTCGCGAACGACCATGCGGGGGTTGAGCGCCGTGGCCGGGTTTTGAAACACGACCGAGATGACGCGACCCATGTGGCGACGGTCCTCGGCGGTACGTTTGGTAACGTCCTTGCCCTTAAAGTAGACCTTGCCGCTCGTGGGGGCCTGCAGGCCGCACATGACGTTGGCGGTGGTGGACTTACCGCAACCGGACTCGCCGACGATGCCGATGGTCTGTCCGGGCATGAGCTTAATCGTTACACCCTGGACGGCGTGAACCAGGTTGGGGTGCAGAATCGAGCCGGTACGGGTCCTAAAGGTGACGTGGACGTCATCAAGGAAGATGATCGGCTCGACGCCGTTGACTGCGGTCTCGCTCATCTACATCACCTCCGCGTGAGGGGTCAAACCATTTGCCTTGAGCACCTCGTCGGGGAGCTCGGAATAGAAGTGCTCGGTGCCGGGCACGCGCTTGAAGACCGGACGGGTGTCCAGGCCAATACGCGGATGGCTCGAGCGGGGCGCGAAGCGATCGCCCTTGGGGAAATCGCGCGGACTCGGAACGGCGCCGGGCACCTGGTGCAGGCGGCCCGAACCGCTCTCGATGGACAGAACGGAACCCAGAAGACCGCGGGTGTACTCGTGGATCGGGTTAGTGAGCAGCTCCTTGGTGGGTGCCTGCTCGATAACCTGGCCAGCGTACATAACCGTGATGTTGTGGGCGACCTCGGCGACCAGCGCCAGGTCGTGCGAAACGAAGATCATGGCAAAGCCGAGCTTGGCCTGAAGATCGTTGAGCAGCTTGATGACCTGCTTCTGGACGGTAACGTCCAGAGCGGTCGTGGGTTCGTCGCAGATGACCAGCTTGGGGTCGCGGGTAAGGGCCATAGCGATCAGGACACGCTGACGCTGGCCGCCGGAAAGCTCGTGCGGATAGCTCTCGAGCGTGCGCTTGGGATCGAGGCCGACGAGCTCCAGGAGCTCCTCGGCGCTGCGGGTTCCGCCGCGCTTGGTGAGCTGCTTCATCTGGGCAGAGATGAGCATGGAGGGGTTGAGCGAGGACAGGGCGTCCTGATAGACCATAGCGATATCGGTACCGCGCAGGCCGAACCACTCCTTCTTGCTCATCTTGAGCAGGTCACGGCCCTCCCAGAGGACCTCGCCGGAAAGGTGCTCGTCATCGTCGGTCAGGCCCATGATGGCCAGCGTGGTGATGGACTTACCGCAACCGGACTCGCCCACCAGGCCCATGGTCTGACCAGGACGGACGTCAAAGTTGACATGGTCGACGACGTTGATATCACCGTGATGCTCAAACTGGATGCAGAAGTCACGGACCGAGAGAATCGGTTCAACAGACTCGTCGGGCACATGGCGATCGTCACGCTTGAGCTCGACATCGCGCAGGGCGCCAAGGCGAGCGGAGAGGGACTGGGCCTGCTCCTTGTAGGCTCGAACGGGGTCGGAGACCAGCAGGTCGGCCTCGCGACGCTTGGAGGAATCGGTGGGATCCAGGGCGGCGGAGGGAGCAGCGGCCATGGCGTCGGTAATGCCCTCGGAGAGGATGTTGAGCGCCAGGCAGGTGATCATGATGGCCAGGCCCGGGAACAGTGCCTGCCACCAACGGCCGGCGAGCACGCCGCCGCGGGCGTCGGCGAGGATGTTGCCCCAGGTAGCGGTGGGCTCCTGGATACCAGCGCCGATGAAGGTCAGCGAGGCCTCGAAGATGATGGCGTCGGCGACCAGGGTAACGGTGAAGACCATGATCGGGGCGATGCAGTTACGCAGAACATGCTTGATCAAAATCCACGGAGCCTTGGCGCCGGAAACGATGACCGCGCGGACATAGTCCTCGCCGTACTCGGACACGATGTTGGCGCGCACGATACGGGCAATCTGCGGAGTGTACATAAAGCCGATGGCGAAGATAATCGACGGCACGGAGTTGCCCAGGATGGAGACAAAGACGGCCGCGAGGGCGATGCCCGGGATGGACATGATGATGTCCAGGATACGCATGATCGTCTCGGAGACGGCCTTGCGCGAAACCGCTGCAAGGGCGCCCACGACCGAGCCGCAGACCAGAGCCATGGCGGTGGCGCCAAAGCCGATAATCAGCGAGTAACGACCACCGTAGAGCATACGCGACAGAATGTCGCGACCCTTATCGTCGGTACCGAAGATAAATCCGTTGCCGGGAGCCTGGCGAGCCGTAAAGATCTCGACCGGGCTATAGGGGGCAAGAAGGGGCGCCAGAATCGCAGTCAGGGCGACCAGCACCAGCACGACGGCGGCAATCTTAGAAGACAACGTCATCTTCTTCCAGCCACCGAGCTTGAGCCCCTTGGAGGCAGCCTTCTCGAGCTGCTCGGTTTGCTTCTCTCGAATCTTTACCATAATCTACACCGTCCTGATGCGCGGGTTGATGAGCAGGTAGAGCATGTCAACCACGATGTTGATGATGATGAAGGCGAGAGCAACGACGATAACGACGCCCTGAACCAGGTTCGCCTCGTTGCCCTGAACGCCCTGCAGAATCGCAGTGCCCATGCCGGGGAGGTTGAAGATAACCTCGATGACGACGGCGCCGCCCATGAGGTAACCGATCTTAAGACCGAGGGTGGTGACCGGGGTGATCAGCGCATTGCGAAGAACGTTGATGCCGACGACGACCTTCTCGGGAACGCCGGCGCCGCGAGCCATACGGACATAATCCTTGTCGAGCTCCTCGACCATGGCGGTACGCACGATACGAGTCATCTGGCCCGTCAGCGGAAATGCCAAGGCGATAGCGGGCATGATCATACGTCCCAGATAGCCAACCGGATTCGTGGTGAAGTGAGGCAGAGCACCCGATGCCGGGAGCACCTTAAGGTAGGAAGAGAACAGCAGGATCAACAGAACGGCAAGCCAGAACGACGGGGTTGCCAAGCCGGCGATGGAAAAGACGCGGATCACTTGGTCCGGCCATTTGTCGCGATACAGTGCCGCGATGACGCCGAGCAAAAACGAAACGACCGCACCGATGGCAAGACCGATAAAGGTCAGCTGCATCGTGACGGGCAGGGCCGTGGAGATGCGCTTGGCAACGGAGTTGCGAGCAGCACCATAGGTGCCCATGTCGCCATGGATCAAATCGCCCATATAGCGCACGTAGCGCACGGGCCAGGGGTCGTCCAGACCATACTTCTCATGGTACTCGGCAACCGCCTCGGGCGAGGCACCGTCACCCAACGCCGTGTAGGCGGGGTCGGTCTTGGAGAACGACATAAGGAAGAACACCAGGACGGTGACGCCCAATGCCATGATCGGCAGCGCCACAAGACGCCTTCCAATCAAACGTAGCAAGTTGTTCACGTTCTCTCCCCTTTCTTTTGTCGGTAGGACCAACTGGTATATGAGTACGGGTACTCATTACAAGACCCGAGCGACATCGTTGCCGCCCGGGTCTTTGTTTCAACTATGAGGATACGGCCCCAATGACCGACATCCTGCATACAGACTCAAGCGAGTCTTACGCCTTGACGGTCGCAACGCCCCTGAAGGACATGCTCGTCGTGCCGATGCCCTTGAAGCCATCGAGGGCCTCGCCGTTGGGCGCAGTGGACGGATCGTCCCAGGAAGCGGAGACGGTCTTGACGTGGACAACGGGGTACAGAACGGCGTTGTCGGCAATGATGTCGAAGCACTCGTTCCACTTCTTCTGCTGCTCGTCGCCCTCGGCGGCAAGAGCCTCGTCCATGAGACTGTGGAGCTTCTGCCACTCAGCGGACTCCTTCCACGGGCAACGGGTCTGCATCCAGACGTTGTCGCCGTACCACCAGTTGAGCAGCAGGTCGGGGTCGGCGCCGAAGCAGGAAGGATCGCCAGGGGCAAGGAGGATATCGTAGGCCTCGCCGCCGTCGATGGCAGCGTAGGTGGCCGGCGAGGTATCGGTCTGGATGGTCACATCGAAGCCGAGAGCGTCGAGGTCGTTCTTGACCTGGGCGGCCATGCCCTTAATCTGCTCGTTGTCGGTGGTGCGCAGGGTGATGGCACCCGGGGTGATGCCAGACTCCTCGATGAGCTTCTTAGCCTTCTTGGCGTCGGTCTTGTACACCGTGGAAGCCTCATGATAGTTGGTGAAGCTCTTGGGCAGGTAGCAGCTGGCAGCGGTGGCAAGGCCGGCGAAGGTGTTGCTGACCATCTTCTCGGTGTCGAGCGCATACATGACAGCCTGACGGACCTTGACGTTGTTCCAAGGCTCCTTGGCGACGTTGAACATGATGAAGCGGGTGCCGAAACCCTGAACGTTATCGATCTTGCAGCCGGCGCTCTCAAGCTGGTCGACGGCGTCAGCGGTAACGAGCTCCATAACGAGCGTGGAGCCCTCCTGCTGAGCGGTAACGCGAGCGGTGGGGTCGGTCAGGATGCTGTACTGGATCTTCTTATCCTCGGCAGCATACTCACCGTTGTACTCAGGATTGGGAACCAGGGTAATCTCGGTATCGGAGATAGAGTCGTACATCCAGGGGCCGGAGCCGATCGGCTGCTTGGCGCGATCCTCCTCGGTCTGAGTGGCCGGGGTAACGCGGACGATGGCCAGACGATCCTTGAGCAGGGAGAAGTTGGGGACCTTGGTCTTGACCGTCACGGTGCTGGCGTCCTTGGCCTCGATGGACTCGAAGGGCTGGAAGAACGGAGCATAGGTAGCGGAAGCGGCGCAAGCGGTGTAGGAGGCAACGACATCGTCAGCGGTGACCTCGGTGCCATCGGAGAACTTGGCGCCCTTGCGGATGGTGACCTCGAAAGTGGTGTCGTCCACGGACTTAGGATCGTCGGTGGCGAGTTCGTTGAAGGTGCTGTAGTCGTGGTAATCGATGCCGTAGAGGCCCTCGACGACGTGCCAGTTAGCACCCAGGCCCACAGCGGAGCCGGTGCTGGCGGGATCGAAGCTGGACGGAGCGTAAGCGGAACCAGCGGTGATCACGCCGCCGCCACGGTTAGCGGAATCGGTGGAACCGGAAGCGGAACCCTCGTCGTTAGAGCTGCCACCGCAGCCGGTGAGACCAAGCCCTGCGACAGCAGCGACGCTGCCGGTGAGGCCGAGGAACGAACGCCTGGACATACCCTTGTTGATGATGGCCATGTCTTCTCCTATCAATAGAGAATCTTACTCGGGAGCATCTAGACTTGCCCCCGCGCAACTTGCGGACGATATATACCTTACCTACCGACGAACCCAACTGAGGTGCCGCGCTCGGCGACCGATACATACATACGCTTGAACGGTATTTACTACCGTTCACCGAATTCGTTGACAAACGATTCGCCAGACAGTATGTATCGGCGAGGTGAGATATCAGTCTTCGTCAACCCGCAGGATAGCAGGGTTTTCGCATGGGTTAGTCAAACGTTTTAGCGTTAATAAAACCCGAAACCAGCAGGCAATCATGGCGAAATAAATGGTTGAAAATCGCGCAATCATGTATATCAGTTGTTTAGGCTCGTGTTTAGCTATCGGAATGGCCAGCCGCCGCCTCGGCGCGCTCGGCATTCCACGCAACGAGCGCCTCGTGGACCGCCTTGGCAACATCGGCAGGTATGCCGCGAACTTCCGCGATCTCTTGCTCGCTCGCCGCGCGCAAACGCTTCATCGAGCCAAAATGGCGCATAAGGGCACGTTTTCTGGTGGGTCCCACGCCTGGAACGTCATCGAGTACCGAAACTGTCATGGCTTTATCACGCAACTCACGATGGAATGTGATTGCAAAACGGTGCGATTCATCGCGCACCTGTTTAATTAGATAGAGCGAAGCAGACCCGGTCGGCAGCACGACGGGAGTCTCGTCCCAAGGCACGAAAACCTCCTCATCGGCCTTTGCCAAGCCACAAACTGGTATATCGAGCCCAAGAGCCTCAAGTTGCTTGATCGCAGCGGTCAATTGCGGCTTACCGCCATCGACAACGAGCAAATCGGGGCGCGAGCCAAAGCGCTCGTCGGCCATGCGCTCGGGAGCATAGCGTCGTCCCAAAACCTCGGACATCGACACGAAGTCGTTTGCCTCGTCCAATTCGGCCTGAATTTTAAAACGACGGTACTGGCTCTTGTCGGCGCGTCCGTTGGTAAACACCACCATCGAGGCGACGGTAAAGGTTCCATGCAGCGTCGAGATATCGAAGCACTCGATACGCATCGGCGGCGCCGGCAGCGCCAGCGCGCTTTCGAGCTCCAGGAGCGCTTGATTGGTGCGGTCGTCAGCGTACCCCGTTCGCATCATGTAGCGCATGAGGGCATGGCGCGCATTTTTGGATGCCATATCGAGCAAACGGTGCTTTTCGCCACGCTGCGGCCTATGGAGATGGCAGGAACGCTCGCGCTTGCCTGCAAGCCACTCCCCCAGCGCCTCCGCATCCTCAAGCTCGACAGAGAGGTTTATCTCAGCTGGAATATCAGCCGTCTCGTCGTAATAGCGCTTAAGAAAGCCCGACTGGAGCTCTTCCTCGTCAACATCAAGACCCTTGTCAAGAATGAACTCGCAGGTGCGAACTGTTCGGCCCTCACGCACGACAAAGACGCAAGCGGCAGAGATGGTCTCCTCGCGATAGAAACCGATGACATCGATATCGACACTGGAGGGAAAAACGACTTGCTGACGGTCGTCCAGACCCCTGATGACCTCCAAACGACGCTTGACGCGTGCCGCGCGCTCAAAATCGAGTGCCTCGGCGGCATCCGCCATCTCGGAAGTCAGCTCGTCGACGACATCCTTGCGATGGCCCGACAAAAAGCGCTCGACACGCTTGACGTTCTTGGCATAGTCTGCCGGGGAAATCGCGCCGACACACGTACCCGGCCCGCGCCCGACATGGTAGTCGAAGCAGGGACGCCCGTTTTGTGCGCAAATCATATTGACGATGTCTTCCTCGCCCTTGTGGGACTCGATGATACGGCGACAACGACGCCACTCCGCACAGGATGCAGAGCAGATGGGGATAACCTTGCGCAGCGTATCTATCGTCTCACGTGCCGCACGGCTATCGGTATAGGGTCCAAAATAGCGCGTTCCCGGCTTATGACGCTCACGCGTGTATTTGATAGCGGGATACAGGTCGCCCTTTGTAATGGCGATAAAGGGGTAGCTCTTGTCATCCTTGAGGTCGACGTTAAAGTACGGATGGTACTGGCCGATCAGGTTGCGCTCGAGTACAAGCGCCTCATGCTCGGTTTCGACAACGATGTAGTCAAAGCTCGCCACCAGCTGCATCATCAGCGGGATCTTTTGACGCTCATCCTGCAGCGTCACGTACTGGCGCATACGGGAACGCAGGTTTTTCGCCTTGCCAACGTAGATGACATCGCCCTTGGCATCCTTCCAAAGGTAGCATCCGGGCTGCGTGGGAACGCGCGAAACCTGCTCGGCGAGTGTTGGAATGTTGTCGTGACCGGCCACACGCACCTACTTGCGACGAAGCAGCGCCGAGACCTCGGGCATCTTAAGGACGACGGCAAGGCCAAAGGTAACAGCAAGCGAGACGACACCGGCAACGCAAACGTAGCCAAGAGTAATCAGAATCGAGCCGCCAAGTGCGCCGACAAAGTGCTCAAGCGCCCACATGACGCCGGCGCCTGCGGCAGCACCCAGGCCACCGAGCAAAAGGCCAAAGAAACCGCCATGCAGGATAGATTTGACCTGAAGACCACGCAGACGACGACGCAGCCACCACAGCGAACAACCGACCAAGATCACGTAGTCGACGACATACGAAAGCGCGATTGCCGGCATACCGAAGCCCAGCACAACGCCAAACAGCAGAACCGAGCCGGCCTGGCCGATGGCGGAATACAGGCAATAGCGGCTATAGGGCTTCATGTCGAGCAAGGCAGAGAAGCTCTTCTGCATCAACACGACCACGCCGTAGAGCGGCAGCGAGAACGCCAGGTAGACAAGGAACTCGGACACCAGCGCCACGCCGGACTCATCAAACTTGCCGGCACAGTAAATCATGTTGAGCGGACGCGCGAAGACAATCAGGTACAGCGCGAACGGAATCAGGAAGAACAGCATCTGGGCGACGCCACGCGAAATGCCCGTGCGAACGCTGTCGTAATCCTTCTCCTGTGCGTCGTGAGAGAGCTCGGTATAGAGCGCCGTCGAAAGCGAGGCGGCAATCAGCGCGTAGGGCAGCGTGTACCACAGGCGCGCATAGGCGATGACGGAAGGACCAGTCTCGGGCTGGACCACCAGCGCGGCAGCGTTGGTGATAGAAGTCGAGACAAACATGCACACCGTGGCGAGCAGCGTCGGGATACCGAGCGCAATCGTCTGGCGCAGCGCGGGGTCCTTAAAGTCGATATGGATATGGGGATGCACGCCGTGCTTGCCAAGCGCGGGGATCTGACATGCCATCTGAACAAAGACACCGAGGGTCGTACCGGCCGCAATTAAGATGATGCCGGCACGTTCGCCAAACTGTGCGGACACGGGCGCAAAACCCATAAAGCTCGCAATGACGATCACATTGTTGAGGACCGGGGCAAACGTCGACCAGAAGTAGTCGCGGTGTGCGTTGAGAACGCCCGAAAACACCGAGCCCAAACCATAGAACAGAATCTGGATGGCAAAGAAACGGAACATGAACGCAGCGGTATCCATGCTGCCGCCGTCACCCGAAAGGAACGATTGCGTCCAGATAAAGCCCGGGGCGAACACGGTCCCCAGCAACGAAATGCCACCCAGCACCAAAAGCAGAATGCCGAGCAGGTTGCCCACGTACTCGTTCGAGGCCTCGCGACCCTGCTCACGCCTCACGCCCATGTACACGGGCAAAAACGCCGTCACGAGCATGCCACCCATCACGAGTTCGTAGAGCATATTGGGCAGGTTGTTGGCGACCTGATAGGAGGACGAGAGTAGCGACATGCCGATAGCGGCCGCCATTGCCCACGTGCGGATAAAACCGGTAACGCGAGACACGATGGTCAGGATGGTCATAAGCCCAGCGGAACGACCAACCGTGGAGTAGTCCGACGAGCCCATGTCGTCAGTGTCATCTCGCGACGAAGGAGCTTCGGATGAGGGTGTCTGAGGCGCAGATTCTTTTGCAAAATGAGCTCCGCGCTTCAATTCTTCCTGCGGCATCGCTCAGTCCTCTCTCGTAATCGCGGCAACCGTCGCCCCGCAAAATGCAATTAAATCATCGGGTGCAAGCTCGAGCTGATAACCACGCTTGCCTCCCGAAATAAAAATGGTATCCCAAAGGACACACGTCTCATCAATGAGCGTCCGGTAGCGTTTTTTCATACCGACCGGGCTGCAGCCGCCGCGAACGTAGCCAGTCGCCGCAAGCAAATCCTTCACATGCATCATGGCCAAGGACTTTTCCCCCGCGGCACGCGCGGCGGACTTTAAATCGAGCTCGTCGGCAACAGGGATGCAGCACACGACATGGTCGTTGGACGGTGTCACACAGACCAAAGTCTTAAATCCTTGACCGGGCTCCTCGCCAAGCTGCTCCGAAATCGCGGCCCCCAGGCCCACCGACTCATCACCATCGTCTTCGTACGTATGTAGAACATAGGAAATGCCGGCACTTTCCAGCTCGCGCATCGCATTGGTTTTTGGCGTCTTTACAGCCTTTGCCATGACATATCCTTTCCCTCGCATTCGGACGCGAGGATTAAGTATATGTCCAATTCGGCTGCATACGTCACTTCGACACAGCAAGCGCCATCGAATCACAAGGAGTCGATGGCGCCCATAAACTGAATCGCCTATTTATTGAGCATCAAGTTGAGCCTGACGCTCCCGGTCGCGCCTGAGCAACGGCGCCAAAAACTTGCCCGTATAACTCTGCGGACAGTCCGCAACCTGCTCCGGTGTGCCCGAAACCACAACGGTTCCGCCGCCGTTACCGCCCTCGGGACCCATATCGATCAGGCGGTCGGCAACCTTGATGACATCAAGGTTGTGTTCAATCACCAGCACCGTGTTGCCCGCATCGACCAAGCGCTGCAGCACATCGAGCAGCTGGCGGACGTCCTCAAAATGAAGGCCGGTCGTCGGCTCGTCCAAAATATAGAACGTCTTGCCCGTCTGGCGTCGATGAAGCTCCTTGGCGAGTTTCACACGCTGCGCCTCGCCGCCCGAAAGCGTCGTGGCGGGCTGGCCCAGGCTCACGTAGCCCAAGCCTACATCGTACAGCGTCTGAAGTTTGCGCTTAATCTGCGGGATATTCCCAAAGAAGGCCAGTGCCTCGGCCACGCTCATGTCAAGTACGTCCGAGATGGTCTTGCCACGGTAAGTGACCTCGAGTGTCTCGCGGTTGTAGCGTTTACCGCCGCAAACATCGCAGGGAACGTAGATATCGGGAAGGAAGTGCATCTCGATCTTGATCTGTCCGTCGCCCTTGCACGCCTCACAGCGCCCGCCACTCACATTAAAGGAGAAACGACCCGGCGAGTAGCCGCGCGCCTTCGACTCCGGCGTACTCGCAAACAGCGCGCGAAGATCATCCCACAGGCCGATATAGGTAGCAGGGTTGGAACGCGGCGTGCGGCCAATCGGCGACTGGTCGATATCGATAACCTTATCGATGCACTCGATGCCCTCGATTTTCTTATATGGACCCACAGGGCGCGTCGAACGGTGAATGGCATTCGTAAGGGCAGGCGCAATGGTATCGGTAACCAGGGAGCTCTTGCCCGATCCCGACACGCCGGTAACAACCGTAAGCGTACCAAACTCGATCTTGGCAGTAACGTTTTTGAGGTTGTTGGCTCGAGCGCCCGTAATTTTAAGGCAGCCGCGACCGGGCTTGCGCCGTTCATCAGGCACCCGGATCATTCGTTTGCCGGTCAGATAAGCGCCCGTCATCGACTCAGGACACGCCATGATATCGGCAGGCGTTCCCGCCGCGACTACGTGTCCGCCGTTGACGCCGGCGCCGGGCCCCATGTCGATCACGTAATCGGCGGCACGGATTGTATCCTCGTCGTGTTCGACGACGATAACGGTATTGCCGATATCGCGCAGGCGCTCGAGCGTCTTGATCAGGCGCTCGTTGTCACGCTGATGAAGACCGATCGAGGGCTCATCCAGAATATAGAGCACGCCCATGAGACCCGCGCCGATCTGCGTTGCCAAGCGAATACGCTGTGCCTCGCCACCGGAAAGCGTCGCCGAGGCACGATCGAGCGTCAGATAGTCGAGTCCAACATCGACCAGAAAACGCAAGCGCTCCAGAATTTCCTTGACGATACGACCGCCGATAAACTGTTGGCGCTCGGTGAGTTCCAGGCCCTCAAAAAACTCGAGCGATTCACGGCACGACAGGCAACAAACCTCGTAAATGGACTTGCCGCCCACGGTGACGGCGAGCATCTCGGAGCGCAAACGAGCGCCGTGGCAGGTCGAGCACGGCTCCTCGCGAATGTACTTCTCCAGGCGCGCCTTGGTGTTCTCGTTCGTCGTCTCGGTATAGCGTTCGTACAGGATGTTGCGAACGCCCGAAAACTTGGTATCCCACTGGCTGCGACGTCCGTCGAGCTTTTGGTAGTCGACCGAGATCTTCGTATCGCCCAGGCCATCCAAGAATGCACGACGCACGCGAGGGGGCAAGTCCTCCCACGGCGTATCGGCGCTCACCTTAAAGTGTTTGCAGACCGCAGCAAAAATCTGCGGATAGTAGTTCGAATTGCCAAACAGGCTACCAAAGACTCCGTCGGCAATGGACTTCGAGGGGTCCTCGATCAGCGCCTCGGCATCAACGGTTTTCTTAAAGCCCAGGCCGTCGCACTCAGGACATGCGCCATAGGGAGCGTTAAACGAAAAATCACGCGGCTGAAGATCGTCAATGGAGTGTCCATGCTCCGGGCACGCCAAGGCCAACGAATACTCCAGCAGCTCGCCCTCGGTCCCCTCGGGAGCATCACGATCGGGCAGCATGTACACGTTTACATTGCCGTGAGCCAGCGCGGTCGCCTGCTCAACAGACTCGGCGATACGGCCCAGAGAATTCTCACGGATCACGATGCGATCGACCACGACCTCGATATCGTGCTTGAATTTCTTATCCAAATCGATCGGATCGTCGAGCGAGCGCACTTCACCGTCGACACGCACGCGGCTAAAGCCCTCGGCGCGAAGGTCCTCAAACAGTTTGGTGTACTCGCCTTTTCGCCCGCGCACCACCGGTGCCAGCACAAACGCGCGGCGGCCCTCCCCCGCCGCCAAGACCTTGTCGGCAACCTGGTCGGTCGTCTGGCGCTCAATGACGCGGCCGCATTCGGGACAGTGCGGGGTGCCTACACGGGCGAACAGCAGGCGCAGATAGTCATAAATCTCGGTTACGGTGCCAACCGTCGAGCGAGGGTTTTTAGACGTCGTCTTTTGGTCGATCGACACCGCCGGCGAAAGGCCGTCGATTGAATCCAAGTCGGGTTTGTCCATCTGGCCCAAGAACTGGCGCGCATAGCTCGAAAGACTCTCGACGTATCGACGCTGGCCCTCGGCATAGATAGTGTCAAATGCCAGCGAACTCTTGCCCGAGCCAGAAAGACCGGTAATGACCACGAGTTGGTCACGCGGAATGGAAACATCGATATCACGGAGGTTGTGCTCACGAGCGCCGCGAATAACGATAGAAGAATCAGACATGGAAGCTCCTTGCCTCCTATTGCATCGAATCATACTGTCGATGAGTTTAGCGCACTCGACGCGCACAGATGTTCGTAATACAAGATTCGCAGACCTTTAGCTTTGCGTATCGGGTGCTTTGTTTCTCGAAATGCCGTGGAAAGGTTACAGTAATCTACTACTAAACTTAATTTGCTGTAACAGAGGAACGTCCATGACCGAAGATATCCCCCTTGAAATCACTT
This sequence comes from Collinsella sp. CLA-ER-H10, assembly GCF_040092475.1. NCBI lineage: Bacteria > Bacillati > Actinomycetota > Coriobacteriia > Coriobacteriales > Coriobacteriaceae > Collinsella > Collinsella sp. CLA-ER-H10. The sequence continues at coordinate 9,918 of NZ_JBBNLM010000001.1, read as the reverse complement.
CGAGCGACATGGCCAATCTGCCCATATTCATCGCCGTCCTTATCGTGGCCACCGTCGTCGTGCGCGTGTATTTTTCAATCAAACACAATGAAAAGCCGCCCATTGCCCGCGTCTTTTGGTGCGCGACGCTCCTCATCCCGCTCGGCGTGGTAGCTGCATGGATTACGAATCAATTGCTCGTAAATGAGGACAGTTCCCTATGGGTCCTTTCTTATTCGGCGCTCGGTGCTGCCGCCGTCATACTTCTTGTCGAGCCCTTGGTTTCGGGACTTATTGACCAAACCGATCTTGAGACGGGAACGGTTGCCTGTATTTGCCGTGACATCCTTGTCATCGCCGCTGTTTCAGCGCTCTCGTTCGTTTCACTCGAAATTGCCTGCAACGAAACGTTCTATCACATTCCCGCCAACTCATTCGGGTTTTCCGTCGGGCTGCTCGCGACGGTTCTGCTCTCCCTTTATCTGCTGGGACAGCGTCATGGGGGCGTCATGGCCCTCGTGCCCGTCGTCTGTTGCATCCTTGGCATTGCCGAGCACTTCGTCATAACGTTTAAAGGCGAAGCCATCCTGCCAAGCGATATCTTGGCCCTTGGCACTGCAATGGAAGTGAGCGAGGGATACGAGTTTACCTTTACCGCCGGAATCGTAACCTCTCTCGCCCTGCTGGAGATTTCCCTGGGGCTTCTTTCGCTTATCCGACCGCGAAAGCTCCGTACGCCCACCCATGTCTTCCCCGCAATCGCCGCTAACCTCTGCGCTTTTCTGCTAGTGACCGTTGTGGGGCTCTCGGGCTTTTCCAGCATCGACTTGGAGCAGGCGCTGGATTTTGGATTTGACCGTTGGCAGCCCATCACCACGTATGCGTCTCAGGGTTTTATCACTTCGTTCACCGAAATGGTCAACGAGTTGCCTATTGAGAGGCCCGAAGACTATACGCCCGATGAGGCGCAGAGCATCGAGCAGGAGCTCGCCGCCGCCTACGACAACACGTATGGCTCGAGCGAGCAGCGCGCGGCGGCCGTTGCCCAGTTCAATGAAATCAAGCCGACGATTGTTGCCGTCATGAACGAGAGTTTTAGCGATCTTTCGTGCTTTGAGCAGCTCCAGGCGGCCGGGTACACCGGCCCCGCATTCTACAACTCGCTTCCCGACACACTTGTTCGCGGCACCATGCTCGCTTCGGTCGCCGGTGGCGGAACGGCGAACTCCGAATTCGAATTTTTGACCGGAGCGACAACGGCCTTTGTCGGATTAGGCAAAATCCCCTATCAGCTGTATCAGATGAATGGCGTCAACAGCCTGGCAAAGGACCTTAAGGAGCTTGGGTATACCGCTACCGCTATGCACCCGCAAAACCCCGTCAACTACCATCGAGATAAAATCTATCAGCAGCTGGGCTTTGGAGACTTTCTTTCAATCGGCGATTTCGAAGGTGCGCCCTGTTACCATTCCGGCGTATGCGACTACGCCACCTACGACAAGATACTCGACCTGCTTAGAACCGACGAAGCCCCGCAGTTCATCTTTGACGTCACGATGCAAAATCACGGCGGCTACGACTATGGCACCGTTCCCGCCGAGGAGCTGACAAACTATTGGGTCGAGGGAGCCAGCGAGGGCGCCAATAGCGCACTCAACACCTATCTTACCTGCATCAACGCATCCGACCGGGACCTCGAGTACTTTATCAACGAGCTCCGCAATATCGGCAGACCGGTTGTCCTTGTCTTTTTTGGCGACCATCAGCCGAGCGCCGCAACGGCTCTCAACGACGAGCTGTACCCTCAGGAAGATACGGCAAGCCACGCTTTCCGTATCTATCAGTCGACATATTTTGTCTGGGCTAACTATGAAATCGCCGGCAATACCGAGCTCAACGTCTACGACACCGTCGGGGCAAACGAGATTGCAGCCATTACCCTTAATAAGATCGGCGCCCCGCTCACCGACTATCAAAAGGCTCTGCTTGCAACAAGGTCAGATGTGCCCACTATCAATGTCTCCGGCTACCTTGGTGCCGACGGGCTGCGCTACGACTTGGAATCTGAAGACAGCCCATACGCCTCGACGATCGACAAGCTGCAGCGCATACAATATCTCGAGTTCGCCAGCAAAGTTCAGTAAGCCCGCCCATTCGCTTGGACCCATCGTATTGCAAGCACGCTCGGCCCAAATGCATCGCAAATGACTCCCGCTCGCAAACGAGGGTACAATGACGCTCGTGTCACATCACGGGGCCCCGGCCCCAACATATACAAAGGAGTCATACATGGGTTGCGAGCACGCACAGGCCGCCGGCGGACAAACGTCGCCGTCGCAATTTGAGGAGAACACGCTGTCCGAGGTCAAACGCGTCATCGCCGTGCTTTCCGGCAAGGGCGGTGTCGGCAAGTCGTTTGTCACCGGTGCCATCGCCACCGAGCTTGCCCGTCACGGCCACAAGGTCGGCGTCCTCGATGCCGACATCACCGGTCCCTCTATCCCCAAGATGTTCGGTATGAGCGGACGCCACGTCCATGCCCTTGGCAACCTTATGCTGCCCGAAATCTCCGAGCACGGCGTCAAGGTCATGAGCTCCAACCTTCTGCTCCAAAACGAGACCGACCCCGTCCTTTGGCGCGGTCCGGTCATCGCAGGCGCCATTAGGCAGTTCTGGAGCGAGACCTCGTGGGGCCCCATCGACTACCTGCTGGTCGACATGCCTCCGGGAACAGGCGACGTCGCGCTCACCGTCTTCCAGTCGCTGCCCGTCGACGGCATCGTCATCGTCACGAGCCCGCAGGATCTGGTCTCGATGATCGTCGCCAAGGCGGTCAACATGGCCGAGAAGATGAACGTCCCCATTCTGGGCATCGTCGAGAACATGAGCTATATCGAGTGCCCCGACTGCGGCAAGAAGATCGAGGTCTTTGGTAAGAGCAAGCTCCCCGAAGTCGCCGAGCGCTACAACCTCGAAATCTTGGGCCAGCTTCCCATCAATCCGTCACTCGCCGAGGCCTGCGATAAGGGCGAGGTCGAGACCGCGCTGCCCGATGGCATGCTGCCCAAGGCCGTCTCTGCCGTCGAGATTATTACCCCGCACGAGACCGACGAGGCCTAAGTGAACACGAGCGCCTTCTATGACGTCCTGGTAATCGGCGGCGGGGCTTCAGGCCTCGCCGCCGCCATTACGGCCGCACGCGCTGGCAAAAGCGTCTGCATCGTTGAGCGCGATGTCGCCTGCGGCCTTAAACTCCTTGCGACCGGCAACGGCCGCTGCAACCTCTCCAACGAATCGATTGATCCACAGCGGTATAACCACCCCGCATTCGTTGAATCCGTTATGGGCCCCCAGCCCGAACAAGAGCTTATGGGTTTCTTCTCCTCGCTGGGCATCACGACAACCTCTGAGGACGGCCGGCTGTACCCACGCTCCCTTCGTGCCGAATCGGTGCGTGACGCGCTTCTCAACGTCTGCGATCGCCTGGGTATCACCTTAATCTGCGGAGCCAACGTTGCCTCGGCGCACAAAGCTTCCGAAGGTTGGGCACTCCAAATAGACCGTCCAGCGCGGGCACTCAAGGCAAAAAAGCACGACGACCGAAAATCGGAGCTCCGCTCGCTTCGGAAAGCGCTCGCCGATGTCCCTCGCAAGAACGAGGCCCTGCAGGCACATGCCGTAATTATCGCCACGGGCGGCAACCCCACCGGTATCGCCGATACGTTTCGCCTCCCCCTCACTTCGCTGCGCCCCATCCTCTGCCCCGTATCGGCAACGGTCGTCGGCGATCGGGCGGCACTCAAGACGTTGGATGGCCTGCGCGTCCGCGCCCGCTTGACGCTCGCCCGCAATCATAATGAGCTCTGGCACGAAGACGGTGAAGTCCTGTTTCGAACCTTCGGTATCTCGGGCGTCGCTGTCTTCAACCTCTCCCGTCGTATCCAGCGCGGCGATACGATCCTGCTCGACGTTTTCCCCGACCTCTCCAAAGACGAGCTGCTCGATATGCTCAACCGGCGCGTTGAGCTACTCGGCGGCTTTTCGCCCCGCGATCCCCGTTGGCTCGACGGCATGCTTGCCCCGCAACTCTCCCGCGTCGTCTGCACGACGTTCGAGCAGTGCCATCCAGGCTCCAACGATGTCATCCACCTGGTCTCAATCCTCAAACACTTTAAGTTGCTCGTCGAGGGAACAGCCGAGGAGCGCTCGGCGCAGGTCACGCGTGGTGGCGTATCTGTCGAGAGCATCTCAATACCCAGTCTACGCGCGCGCAGCGCTGTCGACGCCCCGCTTTACGTCTGCGGCGAAGCGCTCGACATCGACGCCGATTGCGGAGGCTTTAACCTTGCGTGGGCCTGGCTCTCGGGCATTCGCGCTGCAAGCAGCCTGTAGCCGCGCAGTCTATAATCAAAAACGCATTCGGGCCGTCTGGGATACCGGACGGCCTCTTTCTTGCCTCTAAGGAGACCTCGATGATCGAAATCACCCAAGTCAACGCGTCGCTCGATGAAGCCGGCGATGAAAATGCCTGCCTCATTGTTGGCAAGCGAGTCGCCAAGCGCGTCCTACGTTGCAAGGACTCCGAGATCAAGTCCATCGAGCTCCACCGCAAGTCAATCGACGCTCGCAAAAAACGAGACGTCCATTTTATCCTGAGCTTTCGTGTTGAGCTGACTAGTCCCCACCTCGAGCGAGAAGCGGTCGACAGCGTCGCCGAGCGTGACCGCTCGCGCGTACGCGCGATAGAGGACGATGGGCCCTCATTCCCCTCCCCCGTCTCCGACGCACCTCAAGAACGCCCTGTCGTTGTCGGCGCCGGATGCGCTGGCCTTTTCGCTGCACTCACCCTTGCCGAAGCGGGTCTTAAGCCCTTGCTCATCGAGCGCGGCGACCCAGCATTTCGCCGCTCGCATGCGATCGATCTCTTTCTAAAGGAGCGCATCCTCGACCCCGAGAGCAATATCCAGTTTGGCCTAGGCGGCGCGGGGACCTTCTCGGACGGCAAGCTCAATACGGGAACCAAAAATCCCGCCCATCGCCTTATCCTCGAAACCTTCGTCGAGGCGGGCGCGCCCCGCGATATTCTGTGGGATGCCAAGCCGCACATTGGCTCCGACATCCTTCCCACGGTTGTCACCGCTATATCCCAGCGCATCGAGCAGCTCGGAGGTGTCGTCCGTTATCGAACAAAGCTCGTCGACATTCGCATCGACGCGTCTGGTGCCATCACCGGTATCGATGTCCAATCGTCCCAAGACGCCGCTTACGAGCCAATTGAGACAAAGCACCTCATCCTCGCCTGCGGGCATTCTGCTCGCGATATTTTTGAGCTCCTTAAGGACCACAACGTGGCCCTCGCACAAAAGACCTTTGCCATGGGCGTTCGCATCGAGCATCCGCAGCGCGACATCGACCGAGCCCAATATGGAGCCTTGGCGGGACATCCTGCCCTCGGAGCAGCCCCCTACAAGCTCGTCGCCCATCTTCCCAACGGCCGCAGCGTGTTCTCGTTTTGCATGTGCCCCGGCGGACAGGTTGTCGCCGCCTCTTCCGAGCAGGGCCACCTGTGCGTCAACGGCGCTAGCCTCAATGCCCGCGACGGACGCAACGCAAATGCCGCCTTGCTCGTTAACGTCACGCCTGAGGACCTTCCCAACGATGACCCGCTCGCCGGCATCGAGCTCCAGCGTGCCTGCGAGGCGGCCGCCTATCGCCTGGGCGGTTCCAACTGGAACGCACCGGCACAACTCGTCGGAGATTTCCTCGCAGGACGCGCCAGCAAGGCGCCCGGAAAGGTAAAGCCCACCTATCCGCTCGGTGTGACCTGGACGGCAATTGACGAAGCCCTGCCGCAGCATATCGTCGAGTCGCTCCGCCTGGGACTTCCCCTACTCGGAAAAAAGCTACGAGGCTACGACCGTCCCGATGCCGTTCTTACCGGCGTGGAGACTCGTTCGAGCTCACCTGTCACTGTCACCCGAGACCGAACGTGCCATGCCGTGTCGACCCCGGGCCTCTACCCTTGTGGTGAGGGAGCTGGATATGCTGGCGGCATCATGAGCGCGGCCACCGACGGCATCCGTTGTGCCGAAGCCCTGATCGCGGACCTCTAACGCACGAATTCCAGCGCGCAAAAGACACAGGCCCCGAGCTCCACAGGGAACTCGGGGCCTGTTCGCTATTTCTTAAACCGTGCACCCTGGCGTTTTCTGCCCGATGCGAACGTGGAACCCTTGCGGGCCTGCGAACGTAAGCGCTCGATCGTCTCGTCCTCAGACGCGCCCTCGAGCATCGCCCGAATCTGAACGACGGCATCGCGCAGGCGCGCCGCCTCCTCAAAGTCCATGGCGGCAGAAGCGTTGCGCATATCCTCTTCCATGGTTTCGACGATCCGCACAAGCTCGTCATGCGGCAGTTCTTCCAACTGCTCCGCAAGTGTCTGCTCGGGCGCCACCGTTTCCGGCACGCCGCCCTCGCCCGACTCATCGGGCGTATAGAATGCGCCATGACCAAGAGAATCGCCCTTCGAGCGCCCCTTGGAACCCACGGTTTTTTCGGCCTCGGCAATAAAACTTGAGATGTCGTTGATGGCCTTGCGCACTGTCTTGGGCACAATGCCATGCCCTTCGTTATATGCCATCTGAATCTCGCGACGGCGCTGCGTCTCCTCGATGGCCTCTTTCATCGAATCGGTCACAACGTCCGCATACATGATGACTTCGCCATCGGCGTTACGGGCCGCGCGGCCAATCGTCTGAATCAGCGAACGGCGGTTGCGCAAGAAGCCTTCCTTATCGGCATCGAGAATTGCCACCAGTGAGACCTCGGGAAGATCCAAGCCCTCGCGAAGCAGGTTGATGCCAACGAGAACATCGATCTTGCCCTCGCGCAGCGTTCGCAGGATCTCGACACGGTCCATTGTCGCCGTATCAGAATGCATGTAATTGACCTTAATGCCCGCATCAAGCAGATGGTCGGTCAGGTCCTCGGCCATGCGCTTGGTCAACGTGGTCACCAGCACGCGCTCCTTGCGGGCAACGCGCTCGCGAATCTCGTCCTCAAGATCGTCAATCTGACCGCGAACCGGACGCACATCGATCTTGGGATCGAGCAGACCGGTCGGACGAATAATCTGCTCCACGTCGTTTTGGCTCACCCGCAGCTCGTAATCGCCCGGCGTGGCCGAAACATAGATAAACTGGGGTATCCTTGCCTCAAACTCATCGAAACGAAGCGGGCGGTTATCGAGCGCCGAGGGCAGGCGAAAACCGTGTTCCACCAGCGTCACCTTACGCGAGCGGTCACCTTCGTGCATGCCGCGAATCTGCGGCACCGTCACATGGCTCTCATCGATGATGCAGAGCATATCCTTGGGAAAGTAATCGATTAGGGTAAACGGCGGCTCACCCGGCTTGCGACCGTCCAGATGACGCGAGTAGTTCTCGATGCCGTTGCAAAAGCCCATCGTCTCGAGCATCTCAAGATCATAATCGGTGCGCTGCTGCAGACGCTGCGCCTCGAGCAACTTGTCGGTCGCCTTGAGCTCCGCCACGCGCTTCTCGCACTCTTCGCTGATCGATTTCAGAGCCGCCTTGACCTTCGGCTTCTCGGTCACGTAGTGCGATGCCGGCCATACGGGGATGGCCTCGTACTCACGAAGCATCTCACCGGTGACCTCATCGATCTCGGCAATCAGCTCGACCTCGTCGCCAAAGAACTCAAACCGCAACGGATGCTCGGCATAAGGCGGATACACGTCGACAACATCGCCGCGCACGCGGAACGTGCCGCGTGCCAGGTCATAGTCATTGCGATCATATTGAATGTCGATAAGTGCATGGATAAAGTCATCGCGCTCGAGCGGCACCTTCTTGTCGACGTTTGGAGCCAGACCCGCATAGTCCTCAGGAGAGCCAATGCCATAGATACACGAGACCGATGCGACAACGATCACATCACGTCGAGAGAGTAGCGATGCGGTCGCCTGATGTCGCAGCATCTCAACCTCTTCGTTAATCGAGGAGTCTTTCTCGATATATGTATCGCTTTGCGGCACATACGCCTCGGGCTGATAGTAGTCGTAGTACGAGACGAAGTAGACCACAGCGTTGTTGGGAAAGAACTCTTTGAGCTCGCTCGCAAGCTGAGCGGCGAGCGTTTTATTCGGAGCCATGACCAGCGTCGGCTTTCCCAGGGCCTCAATAGTCTTTGCCATCGTGAAGGTCTTGCCCGAACCAGTCACGCCCAGCAAAACCTGATGGCGGTCTCCGTCCCTCACGCCCTGCACAAGCGACTCAATGGCCTTAGGCTGGGAACCGGCAGGCTCATAGGGAGACACGACCTTAAACGGCACGTCAGAGCCTTCAACGCCAAAGCGCTTAAGTTCACCACCAACGCGTTCTACTTCAAATTCCGCCATGGATACTCCTAACTCATATATCTGCAGTATACGCAGGCGGCAGGCATAGTCCTATACGAACCGATCGGGATAGAGGGTCTTGTAGCGAACCCAGGCATTATTGACACGAATCAGATACGCCTGCGTCTCGGGAAAGGTGATTGCATTATGAAGCGACGTACTCTGCTGCGCCCATCCGTCGACATTGCCCATGCCGGCGTTATAGGCGGCAATGGCACTGTCAGTCGACCCGTTAAAATACGCTAGAAGATACGAGAGATACGCACAGCCAAACTCGATATTCGTAGCCGGATCGTTAAGGTTGTCGGCCGAATACTCGCCACCGTCGACAAGGCCCTTGGCGATCATATCCTGGGCAGTCTCGGGCATCAGCTGCATCAATCCCTGAGCACCCTGATTCGACTCGGCCTCGGGATCCCAATTCGATTCAGACTTAATGACAGCGCACACCAGATACGGATCCAGATTATGCGAAATACTGGATTGCTTTACATACGCCTCGTAGTCAATCGGATACAGCGGCTTAAAGAAAGCGGCAGGAGCATACGAGTAAACGAATGAGATAAGGCCGAAGGCAAAAACGGCAGCCAGCGGTATAAGGCGATACCACGTAAGGAAACGTGTCTTAGGCATCGGCCTCCTCCTTATCCACTACATCCCCGAACCCATGGCGCGAAAGCCATGCGTCCAGTTGTTCAAAGAGCGAGTTATCGTCTGCCGCATTGTCAATCACAGTTGTAGCGAGATTGCACAGCACAGACTCTTCGGGCTGGCAAGCAGAACGGGCATCGAAATCAGATGGCTCCATGCCACGTTGAATAGCGCGCTCGCGACGAACTGACAAAGGGGCGCTGATGACCAAAATTTCATCAGCCAAGCCAAATGCATCCTCAAAACCAGTCGGAGCAGAAACCTCGACCACCGCAAAAGGATAACGGGGAGATGAAACAGTACAACAAACCGGATCGAGAATCCTAAGCGAAAGCTGTTCAATCAGAATGGGATGCACGATGTCATTGAGCCGTGCGACCGAATCAGGAGAAGCGAAAGCTCGAGAAGCGAGGATGCCGCGGCGAATGCCGCCTTCCTCATCCAAAATGTCCCAACCGAATTCATCCGCGAGTGTATTGACGATATCAGAGCCCGGCACATACAGCGATTTTGCAAGCTCATCCAGATCGATAAGCATAGCGCCACGAGATTCGAAATAGCGGCAGGCAGTCGACTTACCCGAAGCAATATTGCCCAAGACAAATACGGTAAACATCAAGCCCTCCCTAACGCCAATGCGAGTAATTATCGCTCAAATACACTAGATGGACTCAAAATACAGCCAAACAGTAAGAGCACATACGGGGGAGCTAGGTCCCAAAGTACAACGTGTATACAACGCAAAAAGGGGGAGGCCGCGAGGCCTCCCCCTTCCAAGTTCGATGACGGCTCGGTGCCGTCCACCGGTCAGCGGCGCCCTGGCCTCCCACGGGCTGACCCCGCAGTACTCTCGGCGCGATGGGGCTTAG